>NZ_CP150208.1:212500-437500 GCF_037969775.1 Solibacillus sp. FSL W7-1472 | reverse complement strand
GCAGATTTACAAAAGTTAGTTCATCGTGAACGAATTGACCATATTATTGAAAAAATTTCTTATTACGGATTTTCTGGGGATTGCGTTCGTGGATTAATGTTTTGCAGTACGAAGGAAGAAGCCCGTACTCTATCCAACCTACTGACTATGCGCGGATATAAAACGACTGCATTGACCGGAGATCACTCTCAAGAAGAACGCGAAGAAGCCATTGCTAAATTAGAAAATGGTGAGTTGGAATATATTTTAACAGTAGATATTTTTAACGAAGGTATCGATATTCCTTTCATTAACCAAATTGTAATGCTTCGCCAAACACAATCTAGCATCATTTTCATTCAGCAGCTTGGTCGAGGATTACGGAAACATAATGTGAAGGAATATGTAACGATCATTGATTTTATCGGCAACTACAAAAATAACTATTTAATTCCGATTGCCCTATCTGGTGATAAGTCGATGAACAAAGATAATGTTCGCCGCAACACAGTAAACACGGATTATATTCAAGGGGTTTCAACAATTAATTTTGAGGAAATCGCGAAGAAGCAAATTTTTGAAGCGATAAATAACGCTAATTTATCGACATTAAAAATGTTAAAGGATAGCTATTCTGAGCTTAAAAATCGGATTGGACGTATTCCGATGCTTAAGGATTTTATTGAACAAAATTCGTTAGATCCCGAAGTCATTATTAGCTACACTCCTACCTATTATGAGTTTTTATTGAAAATGAAAGAAAATATCTCCTCAATTACCGATTATGAAAAATCTGTCCTCGCATTAATAGGGAAGGACTTTTTATCAGGGAAAAGAATTCATGAAATTTTATTATTACAGCTTCTTTTAGAAGAAGAATCTATTTCAGAAAAAAGCTATCTTGCAGCATTGCAAGCTCATAATGCTTATATTCATAAAGGTACAATTGAAGGCATTGAAAATGTGTTTTCTTTAAACTTTTTCGTAGAGGCTGACAATAAAAAATTCGGAAATAAACCGTTAATTATTAAATCAAATTCATACTATATGTTTAATGAGGAATTGCAACTTTCACTACGAGACATAAATTTCAAACAATACTTTGTTGATTTACTTGAATGTGCCTTTATTAAAAACAAACAATTTAATAATTACGAGCCATTTAAACTATATGAAAAATACTCACGCCGCGAAGTATGCCGCTTACTAGACTGGGAAAAGAACGAGGAAGGTACATTAAATGGTGGTCGACCGAAAAATGGCGATTTCCCTATTTTCGTAAATTATCATAAAAATGATGAAAACAATCTTGAAACAAATTATATGGATGAATTTTTATCAGAAGATACATTTAAATGGTGCTCAACAAAAAACCGATATATTGATAAATCAAAGGAAATGCAAATTCTTATCCACTCTGTTGAAAATGGGACAAACGTGTACCTGTTTGTAAAAAAAGACAATGGTGAAGGTAAAGATTTCTATTACCTTGGTCGGTGTGCTGTAAATCCAGGCTCTGCAAAGCCCGAAAGAATTTTGGATAAAGGAAAATATTACCCCGTCGTTACAATGGAAATGGTACTCGAACAACCAATCCAATACGACATCTACCACTATTTAGTAGAGGAATAAAATAAAGCAAGGTGCTACCATTTAACTTTTGGCAAACACCTTGCTTTTTTATTAACTATTCATTACCTCTAAATATCTCCCGCTTATGCCACTTAAAATATTTCTTATTCTCTTCTACTCTCGCAACGCGCATTTTCTCATGAATCCCGTATTTTACGTAATCCATCTGGTCAATTTCAGAGGAAATGTGGATTTTCCCTGTTCCATCAAACGCGATATAGCCTTGGTCGTATAATGCATCATGATTATGGCAAAGTAGAATACCGTTGTATGGATCAAGTCGCTCGTCATTCGTTGCATCTTTCCATGGTTTTGAATGGCTTGCACGTAATAATCCAGGTAACGAGATGCCACATAATGCACATTGATTGTCCCATAATGGCATCAGTTGCTTTCTAAATTTTTGTTGCCCTTTACGGATTTTCACCTTTGCTTCTGCTTCTGTTTCGATTAAAACAGGCGCTAGCGTATTGCGTTCCTTTTGGGCAATGAGACCAATGGCAAATTCCAGCTGCTCTTCATTTTCCTCATAAATATTGGCATCACTCATAAGCTCCAGCAGCTTGATCGCGAGCATTTCATTACAAGGATATAAAAATCCTTGGTTGCCGTCACCATTATGTTGGAACGGTGAATATTTTACTGGAAGTAGTGGCTGAATTTCATCAAAATGTTCTTTTATTGAAACCGGAAAATCTAATTCCTCGTATACTGCCGGGAATTGGTACCCAACTACTCCTGAATGATCAAGAGGATTCACACCTTCCCCGCAATCTTCCTGAGCGGTACTAATCGCGACGATTTCCCCTTTCACACAGTGAAAAATTGCATCGCCCTTCTTTACTTCCTTCATCCGCTCCCAAGAATGGGGTGTTTGTCCACTACTATCTAAAATTGAGCACCATACGACCTGCTTTTCCTTCGCCTCATCGTATGTACGCCCTTGCATTACTATATAAAAATTCATACATACACCTTCATTTCTTTGCTTCTTTTAAGTGTACCATTTCTTTTTTCTTACCATAACTAACATGCTTAAAAATAAATTTAACGTTTATATATTCTCTACCCAAGTACCACTTGAGATATAATTTCAATTTTTTCCATCCCCGCACTATTTCGCCCCTCGAAAAACTCCTAAAAAATGTTATAATCCGAGTAAGAATCATTTTCACTAACTAATACAACCGGTTGCACTCAGTTTTGAGTTGTTTAACAGAAAGGAACTACAATGCTAGCAAGATTTTTTACGTATTATAAGCCGCATAAGCGATTGTTCATTATCGACTTCTCGTGTGCGGTATTTGTGGCCGTTTTGGAATTGCTTTTCCCGATGGCTGTGCAATGGTTTATCGATGATCTGCTCCCGACGAACGATTGGGGCATGATTACAAAAATCAGTGCGCTTCTTTTACTGACGTATATTTTAAGTACAGGCATGAACTATGTCGTGAACTATTTGGGGCATAAACTCGGGGTCAATATCGAAACGGATATGCGCCAGCAGCTGTTCAATCATGTACAGCGCCAGCCGTATACGTTTTTCGATAATATGAAAACAGGTCATTTAATGAGTCGTATAACGAATGACTTATTTGATATCGGGGAGTTTGCACATCATGGTCCGGAAGATTTATTCATCGCAATGATGACATTTATCGGAGCGTTTACGATAATGTTCAATATTAACGCGACCCTTGCGACAATTATTCTGATTTTCGTTCCGTTTTTAATTGCGGTCATGTATTGGAGCAACAGACGGATGAAAAAAGGCTGGGCCGTTATGTATAGTGAAATCGCGAACGTCAATGGCCGTGTGGAAGACAGCTTCTCCGGTATTCGCGTCGTGAAATCATTTACAAATGAAGAATTCGAAACGAACCGCTTTAAAGATCAGAACGCTCTATTCCGTAAAGCGAAAATCTACGCCTACAAGGTAATGGCCGGTACGCATTCAAGCATTTACTTTTTAACACGTCTACTTACATTGCTCGTGCTTGTCGTTGGCGCTTGGCTTTCATTTAACGACAATCTTTCAGCCGGGGAGTTTGCGAGCTTTATTTTATTTACGAATGTATTAATTAGACCAATCGATAAAATCAGTGCATTACTTGAAATGTATCCGAAAGGAATGGCCGGCTTTAAACGTTTCTGCGATCTGCTTGACCAGGAGCCGACGATTGTCGACCGCCCAAATGCAATTGATGTTGACCAATTAAACGGCGATATCGAGTTTAAAAACGTGGACTTCAAATATGCGGACAGCAAGCAAGTTCTCAACAATCTATCGTTCAAGGTGGAAGCAGGAAAAACGGTTGCCTTTGTCGGTCCATCCGGTTCAGGGAAAACGACGATCAGTGCACTGATCCCCCGCTTTTACGATATTACGGATGGTGCAATTACGATTGACGGGTATGATATCCGCGATTTAACACAGCAGTCGCTCCGCAAGCAAATCGGTACAGTACAGCAGGATGTATTTTTATTTACAGGTACTATTCGTGAAAATATCGAATATGGTAAATTAGGCGCAAGCTTCGAGGACATTAAAGCAGCGGCCGAGCAGGCGAACTTGCTAGAATTTATCGAGAATTTACCGGATGGCTTTGAGACGGAAATCGGTGAGCGTGGTCTGAAGTTATCGGGCGGACAAAAACAGCGTCTTGCAATTGCGCGCATGTTCCTGAAAAACCCGCCAATTTTAATTTTGGATGAGGCAACATCTGCCTTAGATACGGCGACTGAGCGGATTATCCAGCAGTCGTTGAATGATTTGGCGAAAAACCGGACGACATTGATCATTGCGCACCGTTTAGCGACCATTCGCGATGCGGACTATATTTTCGTTGTTACACCAAATGGCATTGAAGAGCAAGGGACATATGAAGAGCTTGTCGCAAAAGGCGGTATTTTTGCAGGGCTCCATCATGCATAAAGATTAGTATTAAGATTAGGTGGATGATTGCGGTCATTCACCTTTTTTTCACCATAATAGAGGGGGTTTTTTGATGAATATTCCAGTAATTGATTTACATTGTGATGCATTATGGCGCATGCAGCAGGATGGTCACCGGTTTGACGATGGCCTGCTTGATGTAAATGCCGATAAACTTCGCGCAGGAAATGTGATGGCACAGGCGTTTGCGATTTATGTTTACCCTACTTTAACTTTGGAGGAAAAACGGGCTGCTGCTTTCAAACAGATTGCGCATTTTCAGCAGCAAGTGCTAAGTGAACAAGTTGTGCATATTAAGAAATGGACGGATTTTGATAAGCTCCTTCCAGGACAAACTGGCGCTTTTTTAACAATTGAAGGCGTTGATTTTTTCGGTGGCGACATTGATTTTTGGCATCAGTTCCGTGAGCTTGGCGTGTTATCGATCGGACTTACATGGAATTACTCCAATGAAGCAGCTGACGGCTTACATAGTACATCACAGATTGGCGTTACACCGTTTGGCAAAGGAATCATCAAGCTGAATAATGAGCACAGGCTATTCACCGATGTTACCCATCTACATGAACGAAGCTTTTGGGATGTCATCGAGCATGCCGATTATGTAATTGCTTCTCATTCAAACGCAATGGCTATTTGCAATCATGAGCGCAATTTGAACGATGCACAAATAAAAGCAATGATTGAAAAAAATGCGCCGATTCATGTTGTGTATTATCCTGAATTTATAAACGGCACAAACAGAGCGAGCATGACGGACTTGATTCGTCATATTGACTATATTTGCTCACTTGGCGGGAAGCATTTGATTGGCCTTGGCTCAGATTTTGACGGTATTGATGTGAAAATCCCCCATCTCGAACATGCCGGGATGCATCAAAATCTCATTAATGAGCTGTTAAAGCATTATAGTGAACAGGAAGTACGCGGGTTTGCAGCTGCGAATTTTTTGAAGCATTTGCCGAAGTAGTGTGTAGTATCGGGTCCTCTATCATTTCATGCTATACTAAAGAAACTTATGAATGAGAGGACGTTTTACTATGAACGGCAAAAATCGAAGCGATGTCTATCCTGGCTTGGAAGTTGATATCGTACTAAAAAAAGACCAGCGTACAGGCAAAACAACACGCGGTATCGTAAAGGATTTACTGACAAACAGCAGCTCCCATCCCCACGGCATTAAAGTGCGGTTGGCTGATGGACAAATTGGACGTGTGTGTCAGACCTATCCGAAGTAAGTTTTGAGCTTTCCTCGCCCTAGTGACATAGGTGAGGATTATATTCGAATTTTGAGGATTATTTGGAACTCATTGAGGATTATGTTATTGCAAATGAGGATTAAATTGTTAAATTAAAAATTACTCCACTACTTACATTCGTAGGTAGTGGAGTTTTTTCACCAGTTATCCCCCATTAGCATTGGGAAACCATTAAGATATTCCCATCCGGGTCTTTGAAATTAAAATAGTGGTTATGTTCAATTTCTGTAATCAATTCAACGCCTTTTTTCCTCATAAAGCGAAACGCCTCTTCGATGTTTCTCGTATTTAAGTGGAATGTTGGAGTTTTAAATACCCTTTCTACTGAATAAATTTTGCTATCTAACACAATTCCTGTACCTTCCATTGGTAGAACATAAAGATGACCAAACTGAATTTCTCCATCTGCTGTCACCCCTAAAATATCACAATACCAATCCCTCGCTTTTTCAATATTGCTTACCGGGATAAAGACTGTTCCAATCTGTTTTAAGATAGGATTATTCATAAAACACCTGCCTTTTCAATTTTGGGCTCATTAATTATTCGGCATTCTAAATATAATTCCTTTTATTTTTAGTCTCCTTATTACACTAAATGCTCATAAAATGAAAAATGAGCCCCTATCCTGTTCAAGGATAAGAGCCTGTTTCAGTACTTCTATATTGCCAATCTATTTATTAAACTAAAGCACACTTAAGGTGAATTAGGTTGGTCTTTGTTTTTTGAAGCAGCATTTGCTGAATTATCGTTTTCCGATTGCTTCTGTTCATTTTTATTTTCTTTAGGTTGCTGTGGTGCAGGGCTTTGACCTTTATTGGAATTTCCATTTCCCGGTTCAGGGTGACTTGATTTCCCCTTCTCTACAGGAGTCTCCTTGGTTTTTTCCTTTTGTTCCATAATTGGCTTTTCAACAGTTCCGTTCGATTTCTGAACTTTATTTCCACTTGATTCCTTCGCATTTTCATTCCGGTTAACCTTCTCATTAGCCGGCACTGAAGAGATTGGTTCCTTATTGATAGGAGTCTCCATTTCTCTTTGCTCATTTGCTGGATTATTTTTCCGGTCCTCATCAATTTCCGAAGACGGCTTTATTTCCTTCGCCGGATTAACTTGTTGGCTTTCCTTGAATTTATAAACCGACATTTCCTGCATATTGGCCATCGCTCTTTCTTCCGCTGTGCTTTCGCCAATTTTCATAGTCAATTCTTTATTTGCGCTTTGTACATCCCGAACTGCATTTCCAACGATTTTTTGTACCTTCTGTTGGTTTTTGCTATTTTCATAGATAATTGTAATATTTACTTGCTCACTGATACCTTTTGCCGTTAATTTCTTCAGAGCTGTGTCCAGCACGTTACTGATTGAGTCACCTATCCAATGATCAGGGCTCTTTTTAGTCTCAACAGATGTACCATTCAAATATCGTAAAACAATGACCTCTCCTAATTCATTAATACCAAGTTCCATTGCCGTGTCTGATTCCAATTGAACGTAGGCCATCACTTCATCACCCATAGGAATTAAAGATGCTACGATAGAAAGAAGAAGGACTGCCGCTATCATAACTGTTCCACATAATCGCGGCTTCACTCTTCCACTAAAAAGAGAAGGCGTATTTATTAGATGAAAATCGACTTCATCTCCAATATTGGGCGGTCCACCAATTGGAATTCCACGTAAAAATTCGCCTTTTTCCGTTAGAAATACAGTATATTTTTTTTCTATTTCGAAAACAACACCCCTGTATGTCCGCATCATATAAGTTCCCCTTTTATATATTCCTTTATGTACACAAAGTGACTATTAAGCAGTAATACAACTGCGATTATATATTTCCGCTGTCGTTCGATTGTCTTTCTTGAAACCTCCACAGTCGATTCAAGTTCTTTTACCGGCAATTTTTTATTTTCAATAAGGTAATGATAGAATTCAGGTGTTTCTGCGATGATTTGCGCAATATGAATAGCCGTCTTCCTTGAGTCTGTATGTTTTGGAGATGACATGGCCAGCTCTTGAAATGATAGACCATAATTCTTTAAAAGTTTGGTATATTCTATGATTTCTTCACGACGTTCTTCCGCCTGTTGTTCTTTTGAATAGGAGACGATTGACGATCGATCGAATACGTACTGTTGGACATCTAAGTCTGAAGTTTCATTCACGTCTTTCAATAAATGAATGACATCGTTTCTCGTTGCTTCTTTTCGAAAATAATCGATAAGCCTCCGCTTTATGATCAAATGTGAAAATGTCGTTAACGATGAATCCTCTGCTGGATTGAATTGTAATACTGCTTCATGAAATCCACTCATCGCAATACTGAATTCGTCATCATGCTCATCAATGGATCGTTTGCATACGAAAGAAGCCGTTTTTTTCATAAACGGAGTAAATTCAATGAGAAGGTCATTCATGACCCTCTCATCCCCATTCTTTGCCTTCAATACAAGCTCATTCAATGCTGCATATGATTTTTTATTGAATACTTCTTGCATGAATGACAAAAACATAGATTTCCCTCCGTTCCCATTAGTATCGATTGCCCTGATTTTAATGGGTATAACTTAAATTGAAAAGTAATTTTATATTAAAAATCTGCTTTTCTTTTCATTTTTCCAGTTCTTTTATTATTCTTTATTCGCTTTACTTTCTTCTTTTAAAGCTTCACGCTCTGCTTTTTGAGTTGCTCTCAGCTCTTGTCTTTGTTCTCTTTGTTGTGCATTTAATTGTGCTTGAGGAGCAGGAGCCTTTTCAGTTTTTTCAGCTTTCTCCTGTTTCACTTTAGCAGGCTGTTCTTGTTTTGACGGCACTTCTTGCTTCACTGTTTCTTGTTTTACCTCTGTTTGCTCAGGAACTATTGTTTCCGGTTGTTCAGGAGCTTCCACTTTTGGCTGTTCATTAGTTTCTGACTGTTTATTCTCCCATTTTTCAATGGAACGTTCCATATTCCGTTTAATTGCTGCTTTAGCAGTTGGATTTTGAACCTTTTCATAGGCTTTTCCAAGCGCATCCAGATTTCCAGCTGTATACCCTTCCGGAGCTTCTGGAAGCACATTTTCTTCTACTTCCTTATCTTCTGTCGCTTTATCTTCAGTTACTTTTTCATCTGTTGCCTTTTCTTCTGTTGCTTTGTCTGTTTCAACCTTTTCAACAACTGGCAATTGAACAGTTTCAATTGGCTCTTTCACTAAATCCGAAGTCAATTCATTTTCTTGTTGAGTCATTTCAATAGCTTCATTCTCTTTTTCATCAGCTAACGCATAGCTTGTCCCAGTTACCGCTAACCCTGCAATAAGTAATGCTACACTTGTTTGTTTCCATTTTTGCATTGTCAATCACCTCAATATTTTTTTGCCCCAATTGTGGACATACCAGTTATTCGGATAGCATTTACTTTTTTAGGGGGTCGGTAAATAAATTTTTATAACTAACCCTTTACACATATCATTGCCCCCCTTACAAATCTAAACAATATCTCAGAATTTCGTCCTTAACCGCTATCTTCGGTCGAAAATACCTATTTTTCTTTTAGTTACGCTGATATCATTGAAACAATTAGATTACTTTATTACACTAAGTTACGAAAAGTAATCAATTAGGTGTGACCTACATTATTGTAGATCGCTTTATTTTACACCTTTACACTTACTTTTAATAAGTAATTTACAAAAAGTTATCAGGGGGATTTTTTTATGACAAGACAACAATGGGTATCATTATTTGTACGAGTGGTGGTTGGTTTTATGTTCTTTTACCATGGATTTGTTAAGTTTCAAGGAGGCATCGAGAATACAGCAGGTTACTTCGAATCACTTGGTTTAATGAGTGGTCTTGCATTTGTAGTGGCAATTGTTGAATTAGTCGGTGGTTTATTATTAATTCTTGGACTTGGTACTCGTGTAATCGGCGCTGTATTTTCAGTGATTATGATTGGTGCAATCTTCACAGCTAAATTATCACTTGGATTATTTGGTGACGGTACTTACGCTGGATATGAATTAGAGGTTGTTTACGTAGCTCTAGGCATTTATTTCATGTTCGCAGATCGGTCTCCATTATCACTAGATGCTAAATTAATGAACAACGCAGATTAACAGTGAATAGAGAAAAGGAGCAAAAGATGTCCATAACAAGACTCTCTTGCTCCTTTTTCAGTTCATAAGGATACAAGTACCGTAAAAGCGGTTACGGCTTTTGGACTCATTTTCCCGTTATCTTTGAGTATCCAATGTGTCCCAGAAACTGATATCTGCATTTTCAATTGAACGATCTGCTATTGCTTGAACCGCAGCATCAAGTGTTGTAATCGTTTGTTTGATTAAGTAACCATTACTTTTTTGACCGATAACTGCCGATTCATTAAAGTGATCGGACATTCCGCGCATTTCAAATAGCAGTGTAGCAATATCATATTGAACTGCGGCACCATTACGGCCGATATTCTCACCATTACCGCCATTATATTTAGCTAAATGTCCCCATCCCGTAGAATCAACAGCATTAAATACAACAGCTCCTAATTTTTTCGATTTTTCTAATACTTCCGGCTTCACTTTATCATTCGTAGGATAAAGCATAGATCCTGACACTAATTTCCCGTCTCGTCTTGCCTGAGTACCTTGGTGATGCAGGTCAATCATGTAGTCAATATCATACTTTTGTAAGACATTTTTATGAAGAGCCTGAGTTTCCGGATGCACTTTATCAACATGATCACGATTTAAGTCTGCCCCTACCGCATTGTATCGAGTTAGATTTCGGCCTCCGTCAGCGATATAATCATCAAGAGAAAAGTCGACATCTCCCATTGCACCATCTGCATTTAACATTGGCACAATAAGAATATTGACCTTATCAAGAACACCCTTTGTTTTACCTGTGCCAAGATGCTTGATAAATTCTAATGCACCTTCTGTAGTTAATTGTTCATTACCGTGCTGTTGTGTCAAAAATAGGATTGTCGGGTTATTTGGATTTTTAATATATTTTGCCATGTAAATATCTCGTTTTTTTACCGTTTGACCAATCACCTCAAGTTGCATAGCATCTTGTTTCGCATCTTGCTTTTTAAGATAATTAACCATTTCATCGTACGTATATAGGATTGACGTTTGAATCGATTCATTTCCACCATAGTTCGGTCCTTCACCTACAGCATAGGCAGTTAATGAAGCTGGTGTAACAGCTCCCAGTGCCAAAATACCAGTTAAGGATAGTGCTAACGCTTTCTTTTTCATAAGACCCCTCCATTACTTTAATTTTCAAAATTATTAAAATAATAATTCATACTATAAGAATATCCACCAATTCAATAATCGTATATAGAGGGAATCTATCAATTTAATTGCATCAAACATAGAGCATTTGTTTTAATTTACCAATAATGGTGTATATTATTTTACTCACTATTTCGCTGTTCTTTTCAAGTTTTTATAGAGTAAAAGTCACTAAACCCTGTTGTATGGAAATTAAAAATGCGCAAAAAGCTGAGCTGCTTTTTGCGCATGATTTTACAGTTTCACTTCAAACATAGCCTCTGTTTTTTCTTCCACTTCCTCTAAAGTCACACCATCCTGAAGCTCCACTAGCTGCATCTTGCCATCTTGAAAATTAAATACTGCCAGATCAGTAATTAACTGGTGAACAACGCTTTTTCCTGTCAATGGCAATGAGCATTCACGTTTTACTTTCGACTCACCGTATTTGTTCGTATGTTCCATAATGACGATGACCTTTTTCGCGCCGACAACTAAGTCCATCGCTCCGCCCATCCCTTTTACTACCTTTCCTGGAATCATCCAGTTAGCCAAGTCTCCTGCTTCCGACACTTCCATTCCGCCGAGAATAGCCAAATCAATATGTCCGCCACGAATCATCGCAAAGCTTTCCGCGCTATCAAAAAATGTCGCGCCCACTTTTGCTGTGACCGTTTCCTTCCCGGCATTGATCAGGTCGGCATCGACTTCTATTTCAGTCGGGTATGGCCCTATTCCGAGCAGTCCGTTTTCCGACTGCAGCATCACATTATAATGCTCCGGGATTTCATTTGCGATCAAAGTTGGCATGCCGATGCCTAAATTTACATATGTTCCGTCCTGTATTTCCTTCACTGCGCGTCGGATAATTTTCATGCGTGCATCCATTATGCTTCCTCCCTTACAGTACGGCGTTCAATGCGCTTTTCAAATGACTCGCTATGGACAATATGCTGCACATAAATGCCCGGCAGATGGATTTCGTCCGGATCCAGTTCGCCTGTTTCGACAAGTTGCTCGACTTCGACAATCGTCACTTTACCCGCTGTCGCACAAAGCGGATTAAAGTTGCGCGATGTTTTACGAAACACAAGATTTCCGGAGCGATCCGCCTTCCATGCTTTTACAAGCGCAAAATCTCCTGTAATCGCGCGTTCTAACAAGTATGTTTTGCCGTCGAATTCCTTCGTCTCTTTCCCCTCTGCGATTGGCGTACCAACACCTGTTGCCGTGTAAAATCCTGGTATGCCTGCACCACCAGCACGAATGCGTTCCGCCAATGTGCCTTGTGGAGTTAATTCCACTTCAAGCTCACCATTTAAAAATTGTTGTTCAAATGTTTTATTTTCCCCTACATAAGAAGCAATGATTTTCGTAATCTGCTTGTCTTGTAACAGAATGCCGAGCCCGAAATCATCGACACCGCAGTTATTGCTGACAACCGTCAGATTTTTTGTTCCTTTATCTTTTACCGCCTGAATTAGATTTTCCGGAATTCCGCATAACCCGAAGCCCCCCACTAATAATACAGCTCCATCGTCTATTGCCTGAATCGCCTGTTGTACAGAAGCTACTACTTTGTCCATGTCTTTATCCCCTTTCACATCCATACAAAATATTCTACAAAAAGACTGGATTCCCTCTAAAAATCTGTTTTTCTATTTGCGGGTTGGCGGTTTAAGCGGCAGTTTTCTAATAAATCCTGATTTGTTCTAATATATTTTGATTTGTTCTAATAAACTGCCGGTTTTCTAATATATTCCCGGGATGTGAGGTTAGTATAAAAAATGGACACGTCTTAAGAGACACTTTAAGATTAAGATATCTAAAAAAGGACGTGGAACCGATGAAAGAAAAACAAACTCGTAAGCGATTAGACGCACAAACAAAAGAATACATTTTAAAGTCTGTTTTAGAAGATGGCGCAAAAGTTTCAGATCTGGCATTTAAGTTTGAAATTGGGTCTTCAACGATCCATAAATGGATTAAAGATTATCGTGAATCGAAAAATCAGGATGTCACACGATACTTTACTTCTAGCGAAGTAGATAAGTTGCAGGCAGCGTTTGATAAGAAGTTACGTGATTTGGAAGAAGAGAATGAAATTCTAAAAAAGGCTATGCACATCTTCGCGAAAAACCCCGAGTGATTTATGCATTCATTGAAAAGCATAAAAACGACTTTGGCATTGCGATGATGTGTAAAGTATTGATGGTTTCAAAAAGCGGTTATTATGATTGGCGTAAAAAACAGATACAGCCCTTATCGGAAAAAGAAGTACGTGATACAGAAATTGCCCATCAGATTCATCGATCGTATGCGAGGAGTTTTGGTACATACGGTAGCCCTCGAATTGCGCAAGACTTAGCGAGTTTAGGTTATGTCTGTTCGCAAAAGAAAATTGCGAATATGATGCGAAACCTTGGGTTAAGTGCCATAATCCCGAGAACTGTTCAACGAACAACGGATTCCAATCACCATCAATTTATTTATCCGAATCTAGTCAAACGTCAATTTCAAGTAAAAGAGAAAAATAAAGTATGGGTCGCAGATATAACTTATATCCGAACACTGGAGGGGTGGGTGTATCTTGCGTCAATCATGGATTTATATTCTCGTAAAATCGTCGGCTGGGCCATCGCAGATCATATGGAAGAAACATTAGTAGATCAAGCCTTGAAGCATGCTTTAGCAGTTCGAAAACCCGAGAAGGGATTAGTTCATCATTCAGATCGAGGCGCACAATATTGTGCCACAAGCTATACAAGCACTTTAAAAGAACATGGGATTAAAATTAGCATGAGTCGTAAAGGAGATCCCTATGACAATGCGTGTATTGAATCCTTCCACGCCACAATCAAAAAAGAATGGATCTATCGTCACCGTTTCGAATCCAAAAAAGAAGCACGAAAGAGCGTGGAGTCATATATCGTAAACTTTTACAATGAACGACGACGTCATTCAACAATCGGTTATTTATCACCAAACCAATTTGAGAGAAATCAACAGGAGTCAGTTTGTCAAAATGTCTCATAAAGTTCTCTTACAGGGTTTTCATCCCTCCATGCCCAGGTCTGGGCATGGAGGGATGAAAAGCAGAGCAACCGAAGGGCGGTAGCAAAAAAAGTCTCTTAACGTTTGTCCGAAATATTGACGGAAGACCAGATGTTCTAAAATGTCCGTCCTTTGTTCTAATATCCTCGGCTCATTATCTAATATCCCCCTCCGTTCTTCTAATAACCTCCTCAACTTTTCTAATAAAATCCGCTCCCGCCTTTCCTAACACCTGATCCGAGCAAAAATACAGTCTACGCTGACAAAAACACCATCGATTTTCTAATAATTCCCCCGGACTTTCTAATAACGCTCCCACATTTTCTAATAACCCTTTCAATTGTTCTAATAAATTCCACCCCACCCCAAATAAAAAAGCCAAACCGCCCTAAAGAACAGTCTGACTCTCCATTTTAATTTTCCTTTTCATGCGGTGCCTGATAAATTCCAATTTCTTTTGTATTCGGGTCGCGAACAATGCGCTGATCGTCTTTTAACGGAATAATATCCGGATCATCCACATCATTGCTGCGTCCAAAGTCTCCTGCAACACTTGTATTCGGTAGCGCTTCATACTTTTTCTCAGGCTCAAATGGTACAGGGCGTTCATCCATTACATCTTTGCGAATGAGGTTCGATGGATTGGAGCGGTTTGTAATCCAGTCATCGAGTGTATGGCCTGTCCAATCTTCTTCATCAAATGGGTCGGTACCTGTTATGAGCAGTTTCCCGCCTTCTTCAATTATTTTTTCGTATTCAAGCTGCTTGTTTTCCGGTAAACCGAGGCGGCGAATTTTTTCTTCAATTGGCGATTCCCTCGTCAATGCTGTTTTCACTATACTACGGACACCATTTGTTGTAATAAGTGACACTTGCTGATCGCGTGCGATGGAGTGAAATTCGTCCACATCTTTTGTTAAAACGTAAATATGTGTACCTTCCAATTCATTGTCCGGTCTACGTAATTCCTGGAGTTTTTCTAGCAATTCCTGTTTCGTATAGGCAACATCAATCTTCTGTTTCGGCTCATCAAAAAACATTTGCATCCCTCCATTAAATTATTCGTAAGTACCTTTTCCCCATCTCCCTCATACAAAACCTTTTCAAAAATGGCATAAAGGATTTTTACCCCAATCAATTCAAGTTAGCGTTTCAATTTTTTCATAAATTTCTTTCAGCATAATATCATAACGTTCTCCGTTTAAGTAAAAATTGAATACGTCGACATCACATTTGATTTCTGACAATTCCTCTCCTACTAGTATTTCATTATGTAAATAAAGCGTTGAATGTGAACCATTTATCAGATTTTGAAAGTGCAGTGTATCGTAAGTTATGTTTTCTTTCGTAAAAGCAAAATGCCCTTTCGCTGCACCATAATAGATGATTGGAATCAGTGCATCCTTATATATCTTAATATATTCATCCTGGGAAGCTTGTTCAAAAACAGTAGGCGTAATAAAAAGTGCATCATATTCCAAAGCCGGATTCGTAACCGCTTCTTCAAGTGTTTCAAATGTAATTTCTACAATATCTATATTTGTATTGTAACTGTCGTTGAACTCCCCTAAAACGGCAATTTTTAACGGCATTCCTTCATACGCGACTATTTCTTCCGAACACCCTGCCAATAATAGAAGCCCGAGCAGAAATAATACTTTTTTCATTTATATCTCACCCTTTCTTAGAAGAATTGTATACTACGTTACCATCAAATCTTCCAAATTATTCGGAAGAGAATAATTAAAGGAGCTGCCAGCACGAAACGGCAACTCCTTTTGCTTTTTAAAATTTACACTTTATATTCTTTCAAGATAGCATCCAACTTCTCGGCCAGTTCAGCGAGTTGCTCTGTCGTTGACGCAACATTTCCCATAGTGGCACTTGTTTGAACAATTGTAGCCGTTGTTTCTTCTACGCTAGCTGTAGTTTCTTCTGTAATCGCTGAAATTTCCTGCATGGAATCATTGATATTCTGCCCTTCCTTGTTCATCGCTTGTAGCTGAACAAGCACTTGCTTCATAAACTGATCCATTTGAAGTACAGAGTGTTCGATTTTCCTGAACGTTTCGGCCGTATCTGCAAGCTGCGATGAACCTGCTTCAACTGTCGTAAAGCCTTGCTGTAATGAATTGCTCAATTCTTTCGTTCCGTACTGAACTGTACCGACAATCGTTGTAATTTCCGTTACCGATTTGGCTACCTGCTCGGCAAGTTTACGCACTTCTTCGGCAACAACGGCAAACCCTTTACCATGTTCACCGGCACGAGCTGCCTCGATTGACGCATTTAATGCAAGCAGATTCGTCTGGTTTGCGACATCTTCAATAATTTTCACAAATGATGAAATCTGTCCAACACGTTGTCCTAAATCCCCCATTTTTTCAATAGCCGTCTGCATTATTTCATGAATTTGTTCCATCTGTCCATTTGAAGTTTCCATCATTTTTGTACCTTCCGATGAAAGGGAAAGAACGTTATACGATAGCGTTTCAAGCTTTGTTCCTTGCTCGGTTGTTTCCTTCAATGTTTGAGAAAAATCTGTTACCGCTTCATATACTTCGGTGATTTCATTCGTTTGAGTCTCAATCCCGCGCGACAGTGCCTCCATCGTTTCGGCAATCGCCAGTGCTCCAGTAGATACTTCATTTGTCGATTGAGCAAGCATTGTACTTTGCGCTTTGACACTACTTGATGCAAAAGAAACTTCCGAAATTGTCCCATGCAACTGTTCTTGCATCACTTTCATATCCGTCATTAACCGGCCAATTTCATCGTGACGATTATGATTATCCATACGCTGCGTCAAATCGCCTCTACTTAGTACATGCATCAGTTGTGAGGTATGAATGATTGGCTTTGTTATTGAGCGACTAAAGAAAAATGCAACAAGGACAGCAAGAATGATTGTGATGATTAAAATTGCGACACTAATGTTGATCATGCTGGCCATTGCGGATTGCGTTTTTTCTATATTTTGTATGAGATGAATGCCGCCGATTACCGAAACTGCAGCCGGGTCTTCCATTGGTAAAAAGCTTTCTATTATATGGTCGCCATCATTTTTATAATGACTTGATTTTCCGGCAAGAACATCCGAAACTGCCTGACCGTTTAGCTTGGCGCCAATATTTGCTTGTTCGGATGATTCAACAATTTCGCCCTCTCCATTAAGAAGTTGAAGTGACATACCCGGGAATAAATTTTGTACTTCTGCAATAAACTCATTGCCAAGGCCTATTTGCAATGTCCCGACAATTTGCTCATTCACCTCAATCGGGGCAAATGCTCGTACAGCCAATCCGCTTGAACCATATTCAAATCCGCTGTAAGCATTTCCTTCAAGTGCGCCTTGAATTGCCGGAATATCGGACTTGTCATCACCGAATTTTGTAGGGTTATGACCTCTTAAATATACTTTGCCTTTTTCATCGCCAATTTCCATGACGGCCAGTTTATGTTGCGCATTTAATTTATTAAACAGTGCTTCGCCAGCAGATTGAACAGCAGCACGATCAGTATTCATGAGCAATTGCTGAATTTCCGGATCTTTGGCGTACAGCTCTGCTAAATATTGCAAGTCGGCTGCGGTTTTCTCAAAGTATTGTGAAACACCTTGTTCTATTTCATTTTGCTTATCAAATTGAATGTCTTCGAAGCTGTTTGATGTTGCAAAATAATTGTACGTAACCGTAGTAAACACAGGAATAATTCCAACTAACAACAAGATTATCATTAGCCGGGTTTTTAAACTTTTAAATTGCATAGTATCTCCTTTGGTGAAATCTCTCCGTATCCCCGAATGAATTTCTCATCTATTATTTTTATATACAACATTCAATTTTATAATGTAACGATCTCGATTCCCAATTAAGTATAAGTAAATATTGTTGCATAAATATAATATTTAAGTATTTGAGTAGGTTTCCAAAAAAAATGCATGAGGAAGTCACCGCTTCCTCATGCATTCAATCCATTATTGGCCAAACTCCGTTACGAATTCAGAAAGGTCTTTTCGTGTTCTTACATTTGGCACATTATCGTAATAACCGAACTGGAACATCGAAATGACACGCTCATGTGGCTGTGCATTTAATGCTTCACGGAATTTCGGATTGTCTAAGAAGCCCGGTGTTTTCCAGCACGTGCCGATCCCTTTTTCCCATGCCAGAAGTTGCACATTTTGTAAATAGCAAGCGGCTGCCGCATAGTCTTCCAATCGTTCTTTTTGACGAACATCTTCTGTTACTAGCACAAAAGCGTACGCACCGGCCAATGTGAATTTTTTCATTTGTATAGCAAGCGCATCTTCTGAAAGCTCCTGCCATTTCGGAACTGCAAGATCTCGAAGCAGTTCATGTACTTTTGGTAACTGCTCCTCTGCACCTACTACAATGCGCCACGGCTGACGGTTGCCGTGATTCGGTGCCCATTTTGCATCATCCAAAATTTCCATTACTGCCTTTTTGTCAACCTGCTGTCCGTTAAACAGTTTAATCGAACGACGTTGCAATACTGCGTCTCTTACTGATAAAGTCATCGCCAAATCCTCCTTCAATTACTACTCTTACATTAGCATGAATGATCTCTATTTAACATATTACATTGAGGGAATTCTATTAAAAAGGTTCATTATAAGGCAGGTTACCACAATTCGGTTAAGCAACATATTAAACAAGCGGAAAAAACTCTGCTTATTTCACCACACTCTCTTCCCATAAAGACATTCAAAACTCATCTTCAATATGGTAATAGTAGTACTGCATGTTCGGAGTATAGGCGGTGGAGTCTTCATACGTATAGATGCGGTCGCTGCTGTTGGATGTATGTGCATTTACATACGGGACCCCCTGCTCAATTCGCGTCACAATTGTACTATGATCTATCCGACCATCCCCGGTAAAATCATAAAAAATGACATCCCCAAGCTGCAGTTCACTTGCAGAGCTTACCCTTGTCGCGCGTAAGCCTTGCGTGGACGTTTCCAAATACCAGCGAAGGGAGTGTGCAACAGACCAGCTATAACTCCAGCGCTCCGGTTGTCCGATCATCCACCAGCCTTGCCCACGATTCGGTGCCCCCCGCATTGGAGCACCTCCAGCACGTAAACATTGGGAAATAAAGTTCGTACAGTCATCCCGAAATACCGGATATTCAGGATTAAAGCTGTTCCACCATCTATTTGCATAAGCCACAGCAGCCATCCGATTATAAGTAGGCAACAATCTTCTCCTTTTTTCACAGCGTATGTCGAGTACTTTCTAATTATGAAAGTGTTGTGAATGTAGAGCAAAAATCCCCTGTTTTTGTAAATCTTTGATACAATTATTTTATTGAAATTATGAAACGGTTAGGGGGAATTATGATGACACAACATGCAGAAAGGGAAATTTTTCTTCCTATAACCCTTTGCGATAAAAAAGGGAATTTAAATCCGGAAGCAATCGGTTTTGCACGTAGACCTATTATCGACAGTAATTTGTCAGGGCATTTTATGCGCAAGAAAAAATGGAATTACTGGTGTGTATATGGTGAGGAAATTTTATTTTCCGCGACAATCAGTCATATGGATTATGCGGCTGTATGCTTTGTTTATTTCCTCGAATACGAGACACAACGTTACTTTGAAAAAACAATTTTAATTCCACTTGGGGCAAAAGTAAAAATGCCGACGCAAGTGCTGGAAACAATTCAATATAAAAATACGGAAATGTCCATCCAACTTACATACTTCAATCGCGAGACCCATTTAACAGTGACCGCGCCTGATTTTGATGGTGACCCTTTGCATGCAGAGCTCACAATTGCACATCCGAAAGGCGATGACTCCCTCAATGTGGTCATTCCATGGAATCGCCGTACATTCCAATTTACGGCGAAACATCACACGTTACCAACTTCGGGTTCTGTAAAAATCGGGAACCGCACCTTTACGTTTACACCGGAAGAAAGCTTTGCTGTACTCGATTATGGCCGCGGTGTTTGGCCTCGTGAAGCAACATGGAATTGGGGCATGGCATCACAGAGAGTTCGTGGTCAGCGGATTGGTTTGAACTTTGGCGGTAAATGGACGGATGGAACAGGCATGACCGAAAATGCCATTTTTATCGACGGGCATATGACGAAAATTCATGAAGATGTTCTGTTTCACTATGATCGTACCAATTTCATGCATCCGTGGACGATCAAAACGAAATTCAGCGGACGCGTCAACTTAACTTTCACACCATTTTTTGAACGTGTAGCAGAAACGAATGCTAAACTCATCGTTTCCTCTGTCCACCAAATGGTCGGTTATTATGATGGATTTATTCAGCTTGATGATGGCAAAACACTGCATATCCAGCAAATGCTTGGCTGCATTGAAGAACATGTTGCAAAGTGGTAACGCGTGAGGGGGAAATTTAATGACAGCTCAAGATTTTAAACAGGAACAACAGCGCCTGCACGAAACGATCCATTATATGGACCGGATATTAAATAGCTCAAAAAGAGATATTGAGACGGCACAGGAAAATATTCGTACTGCGATGGCCAATGTGGAATATTTGGATTCCAGTGACAGCTTCCTGAACATTTTAATGAATACCCGTTTTTTCGAGCTTGCCCGTAATCAAAAAGAAGGGTTGGAAGCGATACGTCAAAAACCGTATTTTGCACGAATCCATTTTCAGCGTGAAAACGAAGATGAGGAATTTCTTTATATCGGAAAAACCTCGCTTTTCCACAGCGAAACACATGAACCAATCATTGTTGATTGGCGCTCCCCTGTCGCAAACGTCTACTACGATGGCCGGCTTGGCGATATTACATACGATGTCCGGGATGAAACACATTCCGGTCATTTGTTTGCCAAGCGCCAATATAAAATTGAAAATGGCGAGCTGATCAATTACCGTGATGTCGATTTAACAACAAATGATGAGCTCCTCCAGGAAGCGCTCGAAGGAAAAGCCGATGTCCGGTTAACGGAAATCGTCTCCACTATCCAAAAAGAACAAAATGAAATTATTCGTGCACATCTACGCCAGCCGATTCTTGTACAAGGTGCGGCAGGTTCAGGTAAAACAACAATTGCCCTCCACCGGATTTCGTATTTCCTTTATACGATGGGCGAGCATTTCAATCCCGAACAGTTAATGATTCTCGCACCGAACCGGTTATTTATCGATTATATTGCCGATGTATTACCGGAGCTTGGCGTCGATAAAATTTGCCAGACAACATATGCGCAATATGTGCTTGATGCACTGAACCTAAAATTAAAACTTCAAAATCCGAATGAACAACTCGAGCAGCTCATCGCAAACCCTTCCGTACAGCAAGAGTATGCCATGATTTCGAAAACAAAAGGCAGTCCATTTTACGAGCTCATAATGAACCGCTATATCGAGCACTATGAACAGCAGCTTGCAGCATTGTTTGAAGATGTATTCATTGAAAAATACCGCATTATGAAAGGCGAACATTTACGAAAGCTGTTTTTGGTAGAATTTCATTATATGCCTGTGGAAAAACGGCTTGAACGTATTAAAAAGGTGATTCAAACAGAGGTAAAGCGGAAAACCGCAGCAGTGCTCGCTACATTGAATACGCGCTATGAAGATGCAATCGGTCGTGCGCTAAATGGGATGCGTGATGCAGAGAAACGTCGTCGTACAGTGACAAAGCTAATCGATGAAAGGGATGCCCGCGTTCCAAAAATTAAGCAGGAAGCAAAATCCGTTGCAACAGTCTATATGAAAAAGTTCCAAAAAGTGAAAGTGAAGCAGCTGTACCGAGAGCTTTTGACGAACCGTGAATTATTGGGTGAAGTGGCTCCAGAATGGCCCTTGGAAGATGTTGCTCATTTTATAAAGGCTCACCAGAAAGAACGGTGGGTGCTGGAAGATTTGGCTGCCCTTTACTTTTTGCAGGCAAAGATCAAAGGTATTGATGATAAGTGGAAAATGCGCGTCGTGTTTATCGATGAAGTACAGGATTACAGCTATTTTCAGCTTGCTGCCTTAAAAGCCGGCCTTGAAACGGATATGTTTACAATGGTTGGCGATCTCGCTCAAGGAATTCATAGCTACCGGTCCCTGACAGAGTGGCAGCCTGTACTTTCTCTTTTCCCGCGCGCAACGTATGCAACACTTCAAAAAAGCTACCGAACAACAATTGGAATTATGGATGTTGCCAATGAAATCCTGATGCAGATGGATGAGGATTTACCTCTAGTTGAACCTGTTGTCCGTCATGGAAAAGAGCCTGAATTTATTGTCGCGGAAGGGTTTGATCCCGCTATTATTCAAGACGTGCTTGTAAAAATCCGCGACAATCAGCATCAATCCATTGCGCTTATTTGTAAGACAACACATGAAGCCGTTCAGTTAATCGGACAGCTTGAAAACTCCGATGTTCCGGCTCAGTTACTTGATGAGAATTCAGCAATTGATCAGCAAAAACTTCTCGTCATCCCAAGTCACTTGGCAAAAGGGTTAGAGTTTGATGCGGTCATTCTTACATCATTTGACACACCGTATGATGACAACCCTCTTGACCGGAAACTGCTATATGTAGCCTTAACCCGCGCCATGCACGAGCTTTATTTGATTGGCCCTTCGAAAGAGGCTTTTTTAATGAAGTGATTGGGAGTGGGTTATTAACTTAAAAGCATCAATCGCATGCCATAAATTGCGATTGATGCTTTACTTTTAGGAATGAACTAACCATAACCGTTCAAATGTTCATATAATCATGAACGTTTGCTTCGTAAGCACTTAAATCTACTGGCTTACAATCCAATATAAATATAGTAATCAAGCTGGGATGACTTCATAAAACCGGCTTTTTCATATACATGAAGGGCTGCCATATTTTCGACTTCCACATCGAGTAAAATTGTCTTGTCACCTGACCGAAGCGCATAATCTTTCACGAAGTTTAAAATTTGTGTACCGATTCCATGGCGCTGTCTTTTAGGGGAAACAGCAAATGCCGTAATCCATTGTACTTCGCCTTCTTTACGAGTCGTCACTGTTCCCACAACTTCACCATCAATTTCGGCTGTCCACATGACTAGGCCTTCAGTCGTTGTATTAAATTCGATTAATTCCAATGACTCCTCACGCATATCGCCAAACGCATCACTGAAAATCGTGACAAGTGCTTCGGTATCCTTTTGCATAAATGGGCGTAAGGTAACAGCTCCCTCTTTTTGAAGAACTTCTGCACGGGCTTCCAATGTCGCTTCAGAAAAGCTGTATAAATACCCATTCTTTTGAAGAAATTCTTTGCCGTAATGAGAACCTTCCATGATTAATGCAAGTTCTCCTTCACTTTCACGCATCGCCATGCCATCTTTCAGCACATTCAAAATTGCCGTTCCAATTCCAAGGTGACGGTACATTGGTGCAACGAGCATTGACCATTCATACGTATTTAATCCCATCATATCGACAGCAGTACCTGCTCCGACCAATAAATTCTTTTCATCATCATATACAAGAACATAAAATCCCCGTATTTCATAGCTTTTCGCTATCGGTAAATTCATTACTTGATTTAATACTACGCCATCACAGACGGCCGCTGTTTTACATAATTTCTGTAATTCTTCATATGTTTCTTCATCTAACGGAAACGACACTGTTATTGCCGATAAATTCATTCTTTCTACTCCAATTCTAACTACTATAATTTCTTTATTTTAGTAAAGCTATCGAAGTAACGCAATACTCACGCATGAATCCCTTCAAATTTATCTTTTCACAAATATTCTTTTCATTAAAAACAAAAAAACTTCATGATACAATTATTCTAGTAAAGATGCATAAATTTAACTACTTATTACCCAATAATAAGGTATAATAATCCTATGCACGATTAATTTTTACAAATAAAAATTCATCTTAAATGACTAAACTATGTTATTTAATTATAATTGCAATATGAATTAATTAATTAAGGAGACTTAACTTATGACAAAAGAACAAATCTATTCTACTAGTACTGAGCCACTACTAGATACCCCTTTCCCTTCTTTTGTACTCTCACCTAATGGCACACTCGTCCATGAAAATATCAGTCATTTGGACTATATATCAAAAGAGACAAAAGAACTAATAGGTAAGTCCATACACGACACGCTTTTTTCAGAAGTAGGTGACGATGTCATTGAAACCATTTTAACCGGTTCGGTAGCGTTATGTTTGCACAACATCCCTCTTTCATTAAAAGGACAATCTTCCAAAATATGTACCCTTTATACGAAGCCGACAGTTTTCTTAAATGAACAAGCGATTTCTGTTCTTTGTATTCCAAATGAAGAAGTTCGTTTAATGGATGAAGAACAGCAACATTTAGTGGATCTTAAAAATGGGATCCACCAATCATTTATGACTGTTACACTTGACCAGGACGGCTTTATCACTCAAACAAATCAGCAATTTTTAACAGCAAGCCACTGGACACCAAAACGGGTCATCGGTAAAACATTGTGGCAATTGTTCCCGCAAAATCCCGAATCAGAAAAAGTTGTTTTAGAAATTTGGAAAACATTGCAAAACGGACAAGTTTGGCAAGGTGAAGTCGAGCAATTGACAAAAGATGAGCAACTTTACTGGGTACATTTAACGGCCATTCCAATGATGGGCCAAACATCTGAAAAGAACGAGTATTTGCTGATTGAGCGAAATATTACAAAAGAGAAAAAAATTCAGTTTCAGCTGGAGAAAATCGCATATATTGATACAGAAACAGGAATGATGAATGTTCATCGTCTGGAACAAATTATCGGGGAAATGATTGAAGAAGACCGGCATTTTTCATTTGTTTACTTAAGTATTGATAAGTTTTACACAATTAAGGATTTGCATGATGGCGTAGCCGGAAATTCCCTTATCGTAGAATTTACGAAACGCATGAAAATGTATTTCCAAGATAGTACGATGGCTCGTATTAATGAAAGTGAATTTGTCGTAATTACACCATTGCCAGAATGGTTTACACAAGGTTTCCTGAATTATTTACAGCAAAATCCAATCTACAGCGGAAATGTGGCAGTTCCCCTATCATTAAGCGGCGGGATTACACGCTTCCCGGAAGATCAAATGACTTTCTCTCAATTAATGAAGGCATCATTGGCTACGATAGCTTCTGTACGCAGTGCGGGCGGTGACAGCATCGTCTCTTTATCAAAATCTTCACATGCTGCATTAAACCGCAGATCGATTGTTGAAAAGCGATTACTGCTTGCATTAGATCAGAAAAATCTTCATGTTCTATACCAGCCTCAAGTTGATTTAAAAAGTGGTAATATTACAGCTGTTGAGGCATTAGTGCGTTGGGATGATGAGGAAATCGGCGCAGTATCACCTGATGAACTGATCCCTATCGCGGAAGAGACAGGTCTAATAAATAATATCGGTTCGTTTATGCTGGAAAAAGCATGTGAACAGGCGGTCCTATGGAAGAATGCGGGCCATGCAATTAAAGTGAGCATCAACTCTTCTGTACGCGAATTCCGTGATAAAAATATGGCCAAGTCAATTTTGGAAACACTTGAACGTACTGGCTGTCCGGCAAATTTACTGCAAATCGAAATTACCGAAAAGTTTGCATTGGAAGCTGAGGCCGAAACAGGAATTATTAAGCAAATGCGTGCACTTGAAAAAGAAGGCATCGTCTTTGTGCTTGATGACTTTGGAACAGGTTATGGCTCATTCCGTTACATGCAGCTTTTACCTATTTCCATTTTAAAAATCGACCAGACATTTATCCACTCGCTGAAATCGAAAAAAAACCAGCAGCTCGTAAACGGTATGGTACAACTAGGAAAATCAATGAATCTGACGGTCGTTGCTGAAGGTGTGGAAACAGCAGAACAAATGCAATTCCTGACAAGCATCGGCTGTGATTTCATCCAAGGTTACTTTGTAAGCAAACCAAGCTCTACAGAAGAAATTTCTTCGTTATTACTGTAATCAAAAAGCTCGTAAGGCAACTGACGATCAGTGCTTTACGAGCTTTTCTTTTTTATTTTAGTAAAGGATTGAATCGAAGTCCTTCCTTTTCTCATTAAACGCAAAATGATCTGCATTATTACCTCAGCAAATACAAGTCCCATCGCAATCGCTCCGGAAATCATAAATGCACGCATTCCATTTTCCAAACCTGCAATATAGTCGAGCTCCATCACATTTCGCATCGTGCTGTATGCAATGCCACCAGGGACAAGCGGAATAATACCAGACACACTAAATATGATCATCGGCATCCTAAACTTGCGTGCAAAGAAATATGCTACTAATGAGACGACAAATGCCCCAACAAAGGATGCTCGAACATCATCCAGTCCGCCTTCAAACAGAACATAATATACTGCCCAGCCTACAGCACCGACGAAGCCACATGCCGGGATCGTTTTGATCGGGGCATTAAAAATGACACCAAAACAGGCGGTCGCTATAAAACTGATAACGATTTGAGCTAAAACATGCTCCACCAACGAACGCTCCTTCCATTCGATCATACCTTGGAATGATCGCACTCCGAAATTGATTCACTAACTAGAGAGAAAGCACAAGTGCAACACCTGAACCAATCGCAAAAGCTGTTAAAAAGGCTTCGGCACCCTTTGCCATTCCTGCAGTGAAATGTCCTGCCATTAAATCACGGACTGCATTCGTAATGAGCAGACCAGGCACAAGAGGCATGACCGATCCGATTATAATCTTGTCGATTTCCGTACCGACATTAAAATGCACTGCGAGGGATGCAATAACACCTACCCCTACCGATGCTAAAAACTCGGAGAAAAATTTCACGCGGGTCATATTATGAAGAATCGTCACAATATATAAACCGACGCCCCCTGCAACAAAGGCAGCTGGGATATCCGATAATGTTCCTTTAAAGAGCAATAAAAAAGCACTGCTTGCTAAACATGCAGCCAAAACTTGAATGGAAATAGGGAGGAAATAATTTGTTTTTTCGATCTTCTTTAACTCGTCATACGCCTGCTCTAGTGTTATCATTTGAGATGTAAGCTTACGTGAAACATTGTTTACAAGCACAATTCGGTGTAAATCCGTAATTCGTGTTGGAATCGATGTAATTTGAGTTGGCTGTGTTTTACCTAGAGAGAAAATAATACCTGTTGGCGTAACATAGCTTTGTGCATTCATCATATTTTGAGAACGGGCCATTCGTAGCATCGTGTCTTCCACTCGATATGTTTCAGCACCGCTTTCAATCATAATACGACCTGCAAGCAAAAAGCAGTCAAGCGCCAGTTCAGTATTTTCAGCATTCATTTAAGGGACCCCCTTCCACTTCTTAGCTCATATTACTTGAAGCACTCGGAAAATAACAGTCTTTTTTCATGCAATTTATGCTGACAGAACAGCGTATTTCCTTAATATTTACAATGTCCATCGTTTTGGTCAATATGATATAGATTACCCCATTTAGAAAGGAACCCGATGCATCATGACAAACCCTTACAGAAAACGGCGTGGTCCTTGGATTGATTTAACTCTTATTGGTGCTATCGGTTTTTTAGGTGCCATTATCGTTTTTTTAACTTTTTTAAGCGAAGATCCGATTTTTCTGCACAGTGACAAAACATCCGCTAAAGAGCATACCATTACGGAGGAAGCATCAAAATTCCCGGGAATAAAAATTGTCACAGATCGTTCAGACAACAAAAAAATGCCTTATACCGTACAATATCCATTAACGGAATATGAAGCTTTTAATAAAGAGATTACGACTTATATAGAACGATCAAAACAATATTACATAAACATGATGCGCCTGCAGCAAGAAACTAAGAAGTTAACAGGCGATCTGACGATTACTGTTGAAACATTCGAGCACGATCATTATTACTCCTTTGTTTTAACGAATAATATGATTTTAAATGCCGACGAGAAGCAAACAACGGTTGAAACATTTTTAATTGATTATGAAACAGGCGGGCTGATTGATATTCGCGCCCTATTAAATAAGGATTTAGAAAGTCTAAAAACATTTGCAGCACACATCCAATCGGAAATGCTTAAAAATCCGGCTTACAAAGAGTATGTATTAGAAAAGGAGCTTGCATTCGCTACAGAGCCGAAATGGCGTTTATTTAAACATTTTGCATTGAAAAATGACTCTCTATTCATTTATTTTAATGAAGGGGAAGTGACAAAACCGGAAGCAGGTATACCAGTAGTTGAAATTCCTTTATCATTCATCAACCCGCTTTTAGCATCTGATTTCCAGATAGCAATGCAATCCGAAAATACGATTATTCCTAAAAGTGATAAGGGCTCATCTCAGAAACGGATCGCCCTTACATTTGATGATGGTCCACACCCGGAAGTAACAAAACAGATTTTAGCGCTTCTGGAAAAGTACAATGCAAAAGCAACGTTCTTTATGCTTGGCAGCCGAGCACAATATTATCCTGGCTTAGTACGGCAAGTGCGTGATAGCGGTCATGAAATCGGCAATCATACGTGGACACATCCCGTTTTAACGAAAATGTCTATTACTGATATTGAAAAGGAGTACAATTCCACAGAGGAAGCAATTATTCATGCGATCGGTGAAAATTCTACAGTATTCCGTCCTCCTTACGGTGCCATTAACGATGATGTTCGTAACGCAATCCCATGTAAATCTGTCAACTGGACGATTGATACTCTTGACTGGAAATATCGAGATTCTGAAAAGTTGTTCCCGATGGTAAAAGAAGCATTGCATAATAACGCGATTGTGTTAATGCATGACATCCACCAATCGACAGCAGATGGACTGGAGCCAGTCCTTGCCTACTTACAAAAGGAAGGCTATGAGTTTTTATCGGTTTCTGAAATTTTGCCATATCATTAATTGAAAGTGAATTTTAAGAAGAGTGGTGGTTTATATTCGCCACTCTTCTTTGCGTTAATCCTCACTATTTTGGGAAAATCCTCAGATGCCCGCATTTAATCCTCACTTGAGGGCAATTAACCCTCATTTCCATCAAGATAATCCTCACATTTCACCTAATATTCCTCAATCCAACATTTGAACAAGCAAGTCCTCACTTAAATGAACGAAATGCCTAAACCGTTACCCCCTGCTGTTAAAATTCCTGACGTACGTGTTTTGCGAATTGCACTGCATGCGCTCCGTCTCCATGCACACAAATACTATGTGCCTGGAGCGCTACTTTCGTTTGCTGGACAGAGGTCACTGTCCCCTCTTTCACCATTTCGATATTTGTGTAATCGCTTTTGATTCATCAGTAATGAGTGCATTTGGCATAGTGCGGGTTGTTAATGTACCATCCGCCTGATATGTACGGTCCGCAAACACTTCATGTACTGTAAGTAAGCCCAATTTTTCACCGGCAGCAGTTAATTTACTTGATGCCAAACCATATAAAAGTAAATCCAGGCGGAGCAGGCTATTTTCAGCTGGAGCAGCAGCTGCGCTTGTTGGAAACCCTTTTGCAAAGCTAGACATTTCTCAACTGTTTATTGGTACAAACGCTAGCTCCTTTAAAATTTTCGAAAATTTTTTCCTCTGAAATGTTTGAAGAAAGCTAATAAAGGTTATAAACCACTATCGCGAAATAATTAAAATAAGAAATAGGAGATGGACAGTATGAGTTTTCTTTGGTTTTTAATAATTGGTGGAGTTATCGGTTGGCTTGCAGGAGTCATTTTGGGTAAAGATATCCCAGGTGGAATTATTGGTAATATTATTGCAGGTATTATTGGTGCATGGATTGGCGGTATGCTTCTAGGAAGTTGGGGACCTAAAGTTTCTGATTTCTATATCTTCCCTGCTATCATAGGTGCCATTATACTTGTGTTCGTTGTAAGCTTTATTATGAAATCTATGCGTAGAGCTTCGTAAGCTTCATACATCTTTTAATTTATCTTTATACGATTAAGTGAATTAGATGTAAGCATTAAAGCGGCCCTCCTCAATTTGGGGAGGGCCGCTTTTACTTTGTTCTTACTATACTTAACAATCCCCCACTCCGTGAAATCAATAAGTATCAATATAAAGAACCTATTACTTAGCTATAAATCGTTCCACTTTGACAATCTGATTCATTGTAATTTTTGGAGTAACACCCTGCATCCACTCATCATCAAAATTGCCTGCCCATTCTTTAGGACGACTCTCAAGCCAATCCATATCAAATAACCTCTCCCATGTTTCTTTTATCTCATGTAATAAGTATCCACGTTTATCAAACTCATTATATTCTAATTCATCAAAAGTAATTGGACCTTCATTTAATATAGAATGCCACTCTTCAAACGGAGACCAAAGAATGTTCTCTTTCGGGATATCTAACTTTAAAATGACTCCTTTTGTTCCCTTTTTAAAAAGTCCCTGTTCATTGCGATTAACCCTTCGTTCCCATACCCAGATTGGCGGTACCTCACTTTTATAATTAGGAAGCCGCTTTTCCATTTGATCCATCATCCACTTATAGGCTTCTGGGAACATAGCGTATTTAAAATTTCCTGTTAAGTATCCCTGTTCTCGCATTAATTTATAGGTTGTTAGTTTTTGTACAGTATAAACAATCATAACTATCTCCTCTTATGTAGTCCTGTTAAATTTAATGTCACCTGCTCTATAGTTAATTTACCATAGTTTAAATAGAATACTATTTAACAATCCAGCCCGATTGTTGAAGTTATAATTCCCCTTTAATTTATATTAGTAGTCAATCTATTTTTAATCCTTTAACCTCCTGATTTTAATTTTTGAGCAATGGATAATTATTTGGGTCTGTGAAAATAAAAAGATTTCAGGTTGTAATCTCTTTTTACTTAACGGAATAATTCCATCCTATCCCCAGTAAAATGGAATCCTTTTACTACAACTCTTAGTTCTGTTGATGGAGATAAAAACCTTTAAAAGGTTTTATGAATATTTGTAGAAATAGCACCTAAACAATATGGTAGAATTATACATTACGAAGGGGTGATGAATAGTTGAGAAAATATTTAAGTATGATTTCATTGTTGATGATCATCGCATTTATTGTTTTTGGTTTTATTATCCCACAAGCATTACATCCATTACCTGATTCTTGGGATATATTGATACTAATATCAATGTTAATCGTTTCATTTTTCACTGCAATATTTAGTGTTAAGGGGCGTTTAAAAACAATTACAGTACTTTTATCTTCACTCTTAATACTAAGTTTATTAGTTGTCACTATTAGAGGTTTTATTATCATGACTGGTTAATTTATTTGCACCTGATTTAGCACTTAATTAAAAACATTAATTTGCGCTCTTGCTAAAAAGTGTATAAATGCTCTGCTCTGTTAATTCAAAGAGAAATCATTAATTTGTTCTAATTTTTTATAACAAAAATATCCATTTTACTTTAAATTCATTCCTCAATATGCCCTGTTATGAAAAATGAAAGGATCATTAATTAATCATCTTTTGTTGTAAAACGCTTTCTAAAGATATGTAGAGAAAAGGCTTTAAAAGCCCGTTATAACAACAATGCAACCTCAAGTTGACAATTTGCATTCACCACGTGATAGAAAGAGCGACCATGTTTTTATACATTATAACTAACAAAATGAATGGAGTTGAAATAAATGGAATTTGGTGAAAAACTATTTAAGCTAAGAAAGGAAAAAGGATATTCTCAAGAAACTTTAGCTGAAAAATTAAATACCTCAAGACAGGCAATTAGCAAATGGGAAAATGGGCAAGGATTTCCCGAGACAGAAAAGATCTTAATAATTGGAAATCTCTTTGAAGTATCGATTGATTACTTATTGAAAGATTCTGTTGAAAACAATGAAGGAAATGAAGCAGGTTATTATGTAAGCAAAGAGATGGCAGAAGGTTTTTTATTAAGCACACAAAAAACCGCTAAACATATTGCGTTGGGATTTGGACTTTTTGCATTGGCATTTGAACCTTACTTAATTATGGGGACAAATTCAATGCTAGGGGTTCTCTTGATTATTGCCATTGGGACATTAGGGATCATTTCTTTTGCGACATTAGGTTTTGATCAAGGGCAATATTCCATTCTCAAAAAAGAAGTTTTATTATTTGATTCCAATTATTTCAAAGAACTATCAGGGAGATATGAGGGCTTTAAAAGGAAAAATTCCGGAATAATGGTGATTGGTGCTTGTTTACTGGCGGTGGGATTCTTAGCTTTTGCGTTAGAGAACAAATTACAGATGGGAATTTTGGTTCCTTATTATCCGGTTTTTGTTTTTTTAATAGCTGTTGGTCTATATATATCGGTTCGTGGTCTTACAATTCTTTCCGCATATCAATTATTGGTTAAAAACGATGAGCATACAGGTCGGTTTGGTTTTAAATTAAAACAGAAAGCAAAGAAGAAATTTGAAGACTTTTAAAGATAAAATTTTCTGTAATATCTAAAAATGAAGGTAAATAATATAAATATCCAATTTCTCATTGAAGGTTAAAAAGGACCAAACCATATAAAAATATGTTTGGTCCTTAACTTCATTTAATTATTTTCCATTTTGAACTAATTAAAATTATTTCCAAAAACATGCATTTCCATTTTACAATTCCTGTCTTAACGCCTGCATTACTTCAATTTTCGTTGCTTTACGTGCCGGGCGTAATCCGGAAATCATCGCTACTCCGATACTGATTGCTCCAGCAATGACTACAAGCTGCCATGGAATAGCTGAAAACTGTACATTATTGAAGCCATCTTCACCTGTTGCTGCTTTTAAAATGAGCGGCAATAGTGCATTCGCTGCAAAGCTTACAACATAAGAAATTGCAATGGCCAGAACTGTTCCAATGACTCCAATAAAGGTACTCTCCATTAGAAATAGTCGTTGAATCAGTTTCGGACTTGCACCAATTGCTTTTAATACCCCAATCTCACGTGTACGTTCCGTAACCGCCATTGTCATCGTATTAAAGATACCGATCGATGCGATCAGCACAGCAATTGTTCCAACGAAAACGAGCCCTGCTTTTAATACTAGGAAAAAGACATTCAACTCGTCTAGCTGTTCTGTAACTGAATATACGCCGTAGCCTTTTTCACGTAACTCTTCTAAAATCGGCTTCACATACTCCAAGCTTTCCGCATAAATATCAAAACGCTCTGAAAACAGTTGAAAATCGCTTGCTCCCTCTTCTTCTGCAACTACTTGGTTATAAGTGTTTTCAATCGCTTCACGTTGCTCGTCCATCATATAAATTCGGTTTTCGACTGCCCATTCATATGCCGGCTTTGGCATAACACCGACAATTTTATACGTCATACGTTCCGACAGTACATCCGGTTGTTCATTTGTACTTAAAGCAATTTCCACTTCCTTACCGATCAGCGATTCCTTGTACCCTTCATCAGCACCGTCGTAATAAGTACCTTCTGCTTCTGCTGCCTTTGATTTTTCCTCAATTAATTTGCGGTCTGCTTCATTTAATAAAGTTTGTCCAAAATGATATCCAACAACAATCTCATTCTCGTTTTCCGGATATTTCCCTTCCGCTAACGGTTTTGCTATCGATGCATAATCAGTAAAGTCCACTAGACGCAATGATGTAAATGTATCGCGGTCTCCCATATAGCCCTCTACATTAGCATCCACACTCGTAGTTTTTAACACTGTCTGCACATTTTCCACCGCTTGTATATCCGCTACTTCCTCTGCTGTAAACAGCGCTTGACTACCGAGCACTTCTATTTGTGTCACCGTCTCACTTGATAGAATTTCATCTTCAATCGAATCTTGTAATCCAAATCCAATCGAGGCTAGCACAATTAAAAACGCACAGCCCATTGTTGCGGCCAATACTGTCATAAAAACACGCAGCTTATTTTTTCTAATATGCTGCATCACAAAATCCACCTGATCTTTAAATAGCATTATGTTCACCTTCTTTCACCAATTGACCGTCATGCATACGAAAGCGCTTGTCCGCAATCATTGCCACTTCCTCATCATGCGTAATAATAATAAATGTCAAATCCAATTCGCGGTTCAGCTGCTGGATGAGCATTAAAATATCTTGCTCTGTCTCTGAATCAAGGCTTCCTGTCGGTTCATCCGCCAACAAAATCGGCGCGTTCGTCACAAGAGCACGGGCAATACTTACCCGCTGTTGCTGCCCGCCCGATAGCTCGTTCGGGTAATGGTCGGTCACTTCAGTTAAACCAACCTTTTTCATAATTACTTCAACTCGTTTTCTACGTTCTGAAACGTTCATCCCTTGCAGCTTTAGTGGCAATTCAATGTTCTCAAATGCCGTCAAACTCGGCATCAGCTGAAAGTTTTGAAAGATGAAGCCGAAGTTTTCCAAACGAAATTTTGCACTCTGAATCTCATTAAATCCTGCAATTTCCTGTGCATTTACTACAATTGAACCGTGTTCCGGTTTCATAAAACCCGCCAAAATCTGAAGCAGTGTAGATTTACCTGATCCGCTTTTCCCGACGACCGCTACGATTTCCCCCTTTTCCACATCAAATGATACATCTTTAAGTACCGGAACCTGTCTTTCCTTTCCGCGTTTACCGATAGAAAATGTATGTTGTAAGTTCTTTACTTTAATCATCATCGCTCACTCCTTTTCACTTAACTTTAGTGTAAAGGGCAAATCTTAATATTTAGAAAGGCTAAATATGAAGAAATTCTTAAGAAATCATGAATACCCCTTTAACTTTTTTTCCGGACATGAAAAAACCACAAGCACAATTCCACCTGTGCTTGTGGTTGAGTCTAAATTAGAAACCTGCCATCTGTTGCTTTTCAAATGTTTTTCCGTTGTAGCTCGTCACTTTGGAACGAGATACAGTAAACAGCTCATCATCAATATAGAGTAGACGCTGTACGACATTATACGAATCTTCATATTGTTCACCAGGACGCGCCTTTTCGATCATGTCGGCTACAAGCTCAATCCCTTTTGGTGTTACCTTGTAAATATGAGCACCTGTTCCTTCATATTTTAGCTGCTCTTCCTCATCTGTTGGCGAGTAAATTGTAACAGGGAAGCCATAATAATTTTGGCGTGGATCTCTGAATAGAGCTTTATGGTCATATTGCACAGGAGAGTTGGTTCCGCGACCACCAATTACAACCGCCTGCTGTTCTTTCGGGTTATTGAAATCCGTCACATCAAACAGGCTCAATTTCATTCCTTTTGTATAGACAACCGGCTCTTTTGAACCTTCCTCCATCTTCACTTCTGTATCATAGCCAATACCTAACAAGTGATTTTCGCCAATTGGATGTAAGTAATTGCTGAAGCCCGGAATTTTCAGCTCCCCTAACACTTTCGGCGCAGTTGGATTTTTCGTATCAATGACAAAAAGCGGGTCTGTTTCTTTAAATGTCACTAAATACGCTTTATCTCCCATAAAGCGAGCTGAGTATATGCGTTCTCCTTTCGCCAAATCATTGACCGCACCAACTTGTTTTAAGTTTTCATCCAAAATGAATAGATGGTTTTTCGAATTGGCCGTTGTTCCCCATGCACTGCCTTCTGTTGTAGCTATCCGTACATGCCCATCATGCTCATCCATTGAAAATTGATTCAATACTGACCCAGGCACTTTACCTTGCGCCGTCATCTTTACCGCTGTTTTATCAATTGAAATTTTGTAAATTGTCGTTTCATTATTTTGTTTCGCGGGCATTGTACTAGAAACCGTGTCATCAAGAGATGTGCGCTCGATTCCCGCCCAGAACCCGTAATGATTCATCGACGCAATATAGATTGCATTTTCAGACATATACAGTTGACCGCTGTTGCCTAGGAAGCTCTCTGTTTTCCATGCATTCGACTTCACATTGCTTACATCGATTGCAGATACGATCAAATAGTTCGGCTCATTGCTTTCAGGGAGCATACGAATTTTATCGACCGACATAACGGTTTCCTTTTCCCCATCGTACGTGGATGGACGGAGCTCTACATCCGGTGTTTCCTGCAGCAGCCAATAGTTCGGCATACGGCTTGATACAACGTACAAATAGTTGCCTGCTTTACGAATACTCGTAATATCCCCGTCATGCCCCACTTCGCGCACTAACGTCGGATTTTTTGCATCCTTTACATCATAGAAAGCAATTTTCGTTACCGATTTCCCGTCATAATGCGGCTCTCTTTGTGTTTCTACATACTTTGTGTACCCTACAATTAATGTTTGGTCATGCAGCATTAAATGTGTTGGATAAATATCTTTGCCGATCTTTAAACGCTTCATCACCTGCAAATTTTTGGCATCAACAATGACTACTTTATTGTCGACAATCGTATAAATGGACTGACCGTCCGTTATTGTAATGTCCCCTTCTTCAATACCCTCCACCTGGTTGTTTGTAGTAGAATAACTCGGTCCGCCACTACTTAAATCACTTTTTTCCATCGACATTGCCGATTCCTCTTTTACCATATCATTAGAGAGACTAGATGCCGCATTTTCTTGCGCTACAAACGCCCTAAAATAATCTTTTAAATCTTCCGTTGACGTAAGTTTTTCCACTTTCCTTACAACTTCAAGTGCAACAGATTGTTCCTGCTGCGACTTTGCTTTCTTTGCGTATGCTGTTTGCTTAATTTGGAGCGTATATTTCCCTACACTCAGTCCATCTACAGATATAGTAGTCCCGGCTTTATCAACCGACAATTTCGCCTTTGCGCTTTTATCATTTTCATCGGCTACTAGAATGGACCCATCTGTTAAACTTTTTTCAGTAATTGGCTGCTTTAACGTAATGGAATACGTTTCCCCTTCAAATAAAATACCCGTTGCCTGCACTTCCGTGTTTTTAGCGAGCATAAAGTAACCGAGTGCTAAAACAGCAACAAGTGAAGCGACAAGCGCCATTCCAAAAAGTTTGCCTTTATTCATGTTAAATCCTCCTTTTCCATACTTTGTATTTAATTAGACTTAGGAAAAGTGTAAAAGTTACAGAATTTTTCAATTTTTATAAAGGAATCTTCTCTTTATAAATCATATTTTGTATTTCTAACCGTTCACATTATCGTAATATTTATGACCTACTTATTACTTTACATGTAAATCACTAATAATATAGAATACTAAAAACAAAGTACTTTAATTAGAGTACTTAAATTTAAGATTGTATAAGAGAGGAAACAATACGTGAAATTTAAACAGTTTTTAAAATCAAAAGGGGCAATTGCTTCTATTTTTATGGGAATATTTTATGCGGTAGCGATGCTTGGAATCTTTTTACCTGGGTACACAGCAATCCCTGGCAATATGGATGAATTAAAAATTGCCATTGTAAATGAAGACAAAGGCGAATCAGGTAATCAGATTGCTGGGCAACTAGGCGAAAGCTTACCATTTAAGACAATCGAAACAGACTTAACAAATAAACAAGCTCTGAAAGATTTAGAGCACAATGAACTTGCATTAGTTATTCATATCCCTGAAAACTTCTCAGCGGATGCACAAAGCGGTAAAGGAACAAACATTGATTTCACAGTAAATGAAGCCTCATCTACAATGGTTTCCTCTTCTATGTCATCTGTAGTTACTCAAATTAATAATGAGTTAAGTGCAAATTTCTCACAACAAACAGCTCAAGGAATTTTAATGAACTTCAACCTTCCGAAAGAACACGCTGCCGAAATGGCTGAGCAAATCGAAAATAGCTACACTGGTAACTATGTCATTATGAATGATGTGCCAACGGGAATGCATAATAGTATGCTGCCAATGTTTTTAACAATGGCTTGTTATGTAGGTGCAATGATTGCAGGAATGCAGTTAGTCGGTTCATTTAAAGCGAGCCGTGGTAAGGCGAGTAAAACAAAATTATTTTTTTATGTACAGTTGACTGCTTTAATAATTGCGATACTTTCAACTATCGCTTCATTAACTGTTGCCTTTCTAATTGCAGATGTCGACACATCGGTATTGTTACCTGTTGCCGGACAGCAGATTTTATTATATATGGCTGCATTTAATGTGTGTGCAATTCCAATCTTTATCCTTGGTGAAGGCGGTATGATTCTTAACATTCCGATTCTGCTTATGCAAACATTGGCGAACGGTGCTACGATTCCACGTGATATGATGTACGCACCATATGAATGGTTTAGCTATATTACGCCGATGTACCATTCTGTTCAATCGTATTTAGCGATTATGTTTGGTTCGATCAGCCCTGCCCCATACCTATGGGGATTAGCTGCAGTGGGAGCCGGAGCAATGCTTATTAATATTATCATTGTTTGGGTTTTCCATAAGCCGCTTCCAGTTGATGCACCAGCTGAACAACCAGCTTCTTTAAAAAAAGCGGATGAAGTTATGGCATAACTTTGTTAAACTAAGGAAAAATACAACTCGTGCTATTTTTAGCACGAGTTGTATTTATATAAGCGGAGATTAAAATGTATAAAGTATAGGAGAATACTATGTCCATCCAAATTTATATATTGAGCAAGTTAGCGAAAGAAAGTAGCTATCCATATAAACTAAAAAAAGAGCTGTCAGAACCGATTCCTTTTGATAAATTGGCGCACCTGACGGAAAGCAAGCTCTATTATCATTTTGAATCTTTGACAAAGCAGGGCCTTATCGAACCAACAGAGATCATTAAAGAAGAGAATCGGCCCGATAAGCAAGTTTTCGCCATTACCGAACAGGGCCTAGCATTACTTCCACAAAAAATTTATCAGCTTTTTGAAAAAGCTGATTCTCTCTCAGATACAATTGTTGGATTAATGAATCTGGACTTTGTAGATCGTGCAAAAATCATTATGATTCTTGAAGAGAAATTAAAAAAGCTTGAAAAGAAAATAGATTATATTACAAGCTTGAATATGCAAGTTAAGCTGGAAGGTTCTAAAAAAGAAGGTGGGGATTTTTTAACCGGCTATTTTACAAGTCGTTTTAATAACGAAGGTGAATGGATTTCTTCACTGATCGAAAAAGTACGAAATGGATCTATTTAAATAAGCCACGCATTCAGATGAATATATCATTAAAATGCGAGGCTTTTTAACTTATCAATTTTTAAAGAAAAGTTTTAATATAGGTGTTGTAATTTCTTCAAATGACAATGATTTCTTCCCTCGCCTGTTATACCACTTTCGAACGGTTTCAACTACCCCAATCGGCACGGATTTCCCATCTATTAAATGATAGTATTGCTCATACCCTTTTTTTAAATGTTCCCATCGACAATCATTTCCTGACATCGTATATTCGGAAACATCGATTATTTTAGCTCTGCCGTTTTGCAGCAGTATATTTTTCAAATGAATATCACGCGGATTCAGGCCCTTACTGCGCGCATATTCTCTTGCCTCTTCGACATCATTTATCGCCTGTTCCGGAATATGGATGCCTTCAAGGATACACTCAAATAGCGTCTTCCCTTCCTCGTAACTTAATACGAGGCAACTGTCGTTCGAACCAAAACAGGTTGAAAAGAAAGGCGAATTGCCTAACTTCCGATAAACACTTTCTTCCACCATTACTTTAGCTGATTTGTCTTTCGCATATAGTTTGAATGCATAAGCCGGGGTGTGTTCGGACCAAAAAACTGCCGCGTCCGTCCCGATTCCTACACATTTCAAATTCTCTGCTTCACCAATAATCGTAACTGGCTCATTATTCGGATTGGATAATACATTTATTTTTGAGAGAGTTTCCATTACTTTTTCGAAGTCTTTTACCATATCATCTTTCCCTTCATCAGTGTTAAAAGAAAAATACAAGATCAAATTACTTTTAAAGGGATTCTATATCGATCATAATAAAATTCGTCTTTTTATATTCACTATATGTTTATTTATTGATTTTAACATTTAATAACACTAGTTCATGTAATTTACAGCTTTATTCAATATGTAAAAAGCCCTTCACTCCATTATGTGAAGGACCTTACCTATTTATTAACTAAGGCTTAATTATTTTTTGGGCTTTATTCCACAGGGGAAAGTTCACTTTCTGTAACCCATTTATGATGCGTTACTTCCTCACCTGTTTCAGTATCTTTATAGCTCACCATATATACGGTCGTTTGCTCAGCCGAATCAATTGTAGCGGCCGCGCCATCCATCCCGTCCATATGTTCCGCATTTAATACGACCTCTTCACCGGAATTGAATGGTGCTTCTCCAGCGTCTTCAAGCTCTTCATGAATAACCCATTTGTGATCTTCAACTGGCTCGCCACCCGTTGTTGGAGTATACGTAACCATATAAACAGTTGTATCAAATGCTCCGGTAATGGTTGCCTTTGCGCCATTCATACCGCCCATATGATCGGCATTAATTATTGCTTCGCTGCCAACTGGATATGTAGGGCTTTCCGCATTCGCCAATCCTTCAGGTACTTCACCTGAACTTGAATGGTCCATTTGGGCGTGTTCCATATTTGAATGATCCATTTCTTCTGTAGAGTTTGACTCTTCTTCATTTCCACCACAAGCCGCTAAAACGAGCGCTGTACTTAAAACGAGCGCACCTGTTACTAATCTCTTTTTTTTCATCGCTGCATTTCTCCTTTTTTTAATTTTCTCCCCCAATTCATTATACCCCTACAAGGTATTTAATAACCTTACAAATTTTTAAGAATCTATTGAGGTTAGTTTACTGGACAAAATAACGGGAAAATTAGAAATGTATAAACTTAACGAGGAGGAATGGGAAATGTCACATGAACAACATCAACAATTGCTGCAAACTTTACATGAGTGTATGGCAGCATGCAACCACTGTTTTGACGCCTGCTTAAAAGAAGATCACGTTCAGATGATGACGGAATGTATCCGTTTGGACAGAGAGTGCGCAGATATTTGCAACTACTTGGAACAGGCGATTTCTAGAGGTACACCCTTTATTTCCGAACTGGCTGCCGTTTGTGCCAAAATTTGTGAAGCGTGTGGAAATGAATGCAAAAAGCACGATCATGACCATTGCCAAAAATGTGCGGAAGCGTGCTTTAAATGTGCAGAAGCATGTAAAAATGTTGCCTAAACATACGAAAAGTTGCTCCATTGGTTCCTTCACCAATGGAGCAACTTTTTAATATGATTAAATTTTAATTTCAGCTGAACACTCTTCACAAATAAATTTGCCTTCCACATTCAAAAAAGCTTTGATTTCTGTAAATCCTTTTCGCTTCGGGTAACGCATTTCAACCAATATTTTTTCATCATCTTTAATTTCATTATTACATTTCATACATTTTGGAGTTATTAGGGCCACTCTAATCCCCTCCTTCTAATTGTTAGCCTTGTTCTGCCTTACTGCAAGGATATCCTGCCTTTTATTTTTTCCGAACAGGGAGCCAAATTTCACTGTAAGCATAATCCTTTTTATTTTCATCCATTTTAGTAAACGAAAACGTAGGTGCTTTGATAATTTCATAATCAGAAGTAGGAAGCCACTCCGAGTATGTTTTGGCCATTGTTTCTTGTAACGTAGATGGAAACGGACCTTCATTTGGAAATACCGCCCACATACATGCTTCAACTTGCACTTTCTCTAATTGATCACTAACCTCATTTTTAGTCGTTAAGACACCGATCAAGTGCGTTAACTCCCCTTCTTCTTTCAGGAAATTCGCATCAGCATGATAAGATGCATTCACAATTTCAAATGGCTCTATATTTTTAAGTGCACGCATTTCTTTTCTCTGCTCTTCCGTTATACTTTTGGCCAGCTCTACGATTTCCTGATTAACACCTTCAAATTGCATAGGCACACGCTTACTTACCCCTGCTAAACTGAACGCTTGTTTATCTTCTATTCTCCATTCCATCGAAACTCCTCCTTTTACAGTTATTACAAATGTGAGTTTAGGAAATGATTTGCTTATTTTCTTTTTGATGACATCTGAAGGTAAGCAATCACACCATTTTTTAAATGCTCTTGTAAAACCGTCGACGGACTGGTAACCATATTTAAATGCTACATTCGTTACCTTTTCGCCATTCAATAATTCCTTATTCGCTTCCGATAGTTTTCTGTTCTTTACATATTCATTTAACGTCATCCCAGAAAGATGAAAAAATACGGTTCTAAAGTGATAGTCGGAACACCCGGCATAATGTGCAATGCTTTCAAGAGACAAGTCATCGGTTAAATGATCTTCAATATATTCAATCACTTGATTTAATTCTTTTAACAACATATCCCTCCTTCATGGATACATATTAGCAAAGCAATTATAAAAATACTCGACATTTACAACCCAAAAAAATCGTATTAATATGGTTCATCCCCTGGCACCTTTTGTTTATATAACGTGTAAAAGGGGTATTCACTTTTTTAGTAAGATATTTAACCAAACAGATTGTAGAAATACATGAGAGGAGTTGATACGTAATATGCGGTTGGAAAAGAAGTTAATATTGATTTTCAGTTTTATCGCGGCTTGCTTCTTATCTGCTTGTGCGGAAAAGGAAAAGCTTGCCGACGGATCAGAATTGATACATAAAGATCAGTTTGTTTTTGCTGCTTCTGGCGAGTTTAAGCCATTTAGCTATGTAAATAATGAGGATCTTACGATGTCAGGATTTGACATCGAAGTTGGCGAAGCGATCGCAAAAGAACTCGGTCTGGAACCGGTTCAAAAGCGGATTAAATTTAAAGGAATTGTAGAAGGAGTCAAAACTGGCCGTGCAGATGTAGCTGTTGCCAGCCACACGATTAATCCACAGCGAAGCAAACATGTTGCTTTCTCTACCCCCTATTATTATTCCGGACCGCAAATTTTTACCCGACCTGATAGTGATATTAAAACTGTCGATGATTTAGCCGGAAAAGAAGTAGCTGTAGCAAAAGGGTCAACCTATGCTGATACAGCCTCCAGATATACCGACAATGTTAAAACCTATGACAGCGACATCACAGCTTTACAGGCGTTAAACAGTGGTCGTCATGATGCGGTCATCACCGATTTTGTTACCGGAAAAAACGCTGCAAAAGAAGGATTTAAAGTTGAAGGGCAGCAATTAATCGAACGCAGTGAACAAGCAATTGTACTGCCTAAAGATAACCCCAACCTATTGAAGCGAGTTAACGAGGCGCTGGATAAACTCCGGGAAGATGGAACACTTTCTCGGATTAGCATGGAGTATTTTGGTGAGGACATCACAAAAAAACCTGAATAATTCAATCCTCTAATAAGAAAGGAAGTAGGTACAGTGCCAAGTTTTTCACATTTTATAGAAGTATTAATCGATACAAAAGATGTTTTTCTTAAAGCCATGCTCTTAACATTGGAGCTGACGGTTGTATCCATCTTAATAGGTATTGTAATCGGGCTTTTCTTTGCCCTGATGAAAATTTCTAAAATAAAAGTATTAGAACTCATTTCAGATATATATGTCTTTTTAGTTCGCGGAACACCGCTAATTGTTCAAATCTTTATCCTCTACTTCGGACTTAGCGGGCTTTTCCTTCTTCCCGATTTTTGGGCTGCTTCACTTGCTTTGGCGCTTCATAATGGCGCATACATTTCTGAAATTCTTCGAGGTACTATCCAAGGAGTCGATAAAGGTCAGATGGAGGCTGGACGCTCTTTAGGGATGACCAAAGTTCTGACATTAAGAAGAATTATTCTTCCGCAGGCATTCCGCCGTGCGCTCCCTCCATTGGGTAACCAATTTATTATCGGTTTGAAAGATTCTTCGTTAGCCGCATTTATTTCGATGAATGAACTCTTTAATGTAGCGACAACGCTAGGATCTAATAACTTTGACGAAATGACCTATTTACTGATTGTTGCAATCTACTACTTAGTATTAGTGGCGTTGTTAACATTGATAGTAAACCGTTTCGAAAAGAGATTAGCAATTAGCGACAGGTAGGAGGCGTAAGCAATGGAAGCAAAAGAAATGATTAAAATTAATCAATTGAATAAGTCATTTGGCGACTTGCATGTATTAAAAAATATCGATATGACCGTTTACGAAAGCGATGTTGTTTGTTTAATAGGATCGAGTGGCTCAGGGAAAAGTACTCTCCTTCGATGTCTGAATTTTTTAGAAAGAAAAGATAGCGGTAGTATTACTATAGGTGGAAAAGAAGTCGACCCTAAAAATGATAACCTTAACAACATAAGGGAAAAGGTAGGAATGGTGTTTCAACATTTCAATTTATTCCCTCACAAAACTGTTTTGGAAAATATTATTGAGGCCCCAGTTATGGTTAAGGGCATTGACAAAAAGGAGGCAATCTCCAAAGCAAAACAACTTCTGGAAAAAGTCGGCTTGGAAGATAAGGCCGATGTCTACCCTAATAAACTATCCGGCGGGCAAAAGCAACGGGTAGCAATTGCTAGAGCACTTGCAATGGAACCAGACATTATGCTATTTGATGAACCGACATCTGCACTTGATCCAGAGCTTGTGGGAGAGGTTTTAACAACGATGAAAGAATTGGCTCAAGAAGGAATGACAATGGTTGTTGTAACCCATGAAATGGGATTTGCCAGAGAAGTGGCTGACTGGATCGTGTATATGCATGATGGGAAAATTATCGAGCGCGGCAACCCTGATCAATTTTTCAACCATCCGAAACAAGAGCGAACTCAAGAATTTTTAAAAACGACAATGCTGAAATAAACGAAAGAGGGTCCTGTCTAACTATTAGACAGGACCCTCTTTTTATAATTATACCGGGTAAACAGTCTTATGATCACATATAATTATACATTTACTTTCATCCTCCAAGAAATGGACATCCCCTTCTGATGAATAGAACCATGTTTTTTGATATTGGTTATCTTCTTCTACATAAAAAATATTGAGTTCATCTCGGAATTTTAATAACGTATTGGCGGTTTCTTTATTGGTTTTAAAAGAAATTTCCCAACTGTTTTTTACATTATTAATTTCATGTTCTGTAGTTTCGCAAAATAGTCTGCGACGGATGTGGATTACTTCTATTATAATTAGCGAGAAATAGTCAGCTTAGAACTGAAATGATCAATCCACTGTATCGTTAATAAATTAGGCAATGCGGATATTTCATGGTGAATCTGAATATATTTTTTACACTTTACAGTTGCGACACATTCAATATAAGAATGGCTATCTTCAATCAATACTTTATAATTACCAATATCGGGCAGCGAATAATTCGGTAATAAACCAGTATTCTTACAATACTTAGTTTGATAAAAGTTGCCTAAAAGGCTTGGCAATTCGCTAAGTTTCCGTTCTTTTAAGTGTTTTCGTATTAAAGATGAACTGATTTTTTGATTATTCCATTTCAGTTCTTCTACAACAGTAAGTCCTATTTGCTGTTCAGACGCATACACTGCTAAGGTTTCCACCGTACCACTGGCTTTTGTTCCATATGTGTAGTCAAAACCACAAATAATCTCTTTTGCATTTAAACCTATAATATAATCATTTAAAAAATCGTTAGCTTCAACTTTTGCTAATTTTTTTGTAAATTCTACAATATAAAAAATGTCTACTCCAAGATTTTTAAGTTTTTCAATCTTTTGATCTAGTGGTTCGAGATAGGAAACTTCTACGTCAGAAAATATCACACTTTTAGGATGCGGAAAAAAAGAGAGAACCGCCAATGATAGATTCTGTGCATTTGCTTTTTCTTTAGCTGTTTGTATTACTTTTTGATGCCCTAAGTGCACACCATCAAAATAACCAAGTGCCATTGCAACATTGGGAGCTTGTTGTTTAATCTCTTGTAAGTTATTAGCATTCACATAGACTACCTTCATGCGATTCTCTCCTTTTTCTTATCTTGTTAGATTTTGTGCTACTTCATAAATTAAATCTTCTTGACCACCGACTGCTTTCATCTGTCCAATTTTCATTAAAAGATCCCGCTCATCGACACCGAATTGTTTTGCGGCCTTTTGTGCATGTAACAGGAAGCTTGAATAAACACCTGCATACCCTAAAGTTAAACTACTACTAGTTATTTCTTGCGGTTGTTGCATGAGCGGTGCAATTACATCATTTGCTAAATCCATTAATTTATACAAATCAATACCCGTCTCATAACCTAGTCGTTCTAAAACCGCTACCATCACTTCTGTTTGCGTATTACCTGCACCAGCACCTAATGCACGAAGACTTCCATCAACATAAGTTGCTCCAGCTTCTACCGCTGCAACTGTGTTCGCCATTGCCATCGATAAATTATTATGGGCATGAAAACCAATATCACACTGTAAATTTTGCTTAAGCGCCTTAATTTTTTCCGTTACATCATTAGGCAACATCGCTCCTGCAGAATCCGTTACATACACAATTTCTGCTCCATAGCTTTCAAATAACTTTGCTTGCTCTACAACTTTTTCAACACTTGCCATATGGCTCATCATTAAAAATCCGGCAGTTTTCAATCCTAGGTTCCGTGCTAGTTCGATATGTTGTGCAGCTACATCTGCTTCGGTTACATGAGTTGCTACACGAACCATTTTCGCACCTAATTTTGATGCATTTTCCAAATCTTTTTTTGTACCGATTCCTGGAATTAATAACACAGCAACTTCCGATGTCGTACACTCTGATACAGCAACTTCTATAAGCTTCAATTCATCTGTTTTAGACAAACCATACTGTAATGAAGAACCACCTAGTCCATCTCCATGGGATACTTCAAAATAGCGAACACCCGCTGCATTTAAACCTTTTGCTGCGGCCCGGACCTGTTCTTCTGTAAATGAGTGACGCACAGAATGACTTCCATCTCTTAATGATACATCTAATATATTTAAGGTCATAAGATGACCTCCTTTTCACGTTGTAAATGGTGACGTGCCATTTCATTGCCAACTTGGACTGCAGCTGCCGTCATAATGTCCAAGTTACCAGCGTATGCAGGCAAATAGTCAGCTGCACCATTTACTTCAACAAATACAGATACTTTTTTGCCTTCAAAAATTGGTGATGCTTTTAATGTATATCCCGGTACATAAGACTGTACTTCCTTTACCATTTCCAGAATCGATTTTAGAATTGCTTCTTCATGGCCTTCTTTTTCTACTAAAACATGAATTGCATCACGCATAATAATCGGCGGTTCTGCAGGGTTTAATATGATAATGGCTTTCCCTCTTTTAGCGCCTCCAACTACTTCAATTGCTTTTGATGTTGTACTTGTGAATTCATTAATATTTGCTCTTGTACCTGGACCTGCAGAAAGGCTCGCAATCGTTGCGACAATTTCTGCATAGTCTACCGGTACAATACGGCTGATAGCATGAATTATCGGAATAGTAGCTTGACCGCCGCAAGTAACCATATTCACATTTGATTTTTCGATGTGTTCTTTTAAATTTACTGGCGGAACAGTAAATGGTCCAATTGCAGCTGGTGTTAAATCGATCACTTTCTTACCTTTAGCCGTTAATAAATCGCTATTATTCTTATGGGCATATGCACTTGTTGCATCATATACGATATCAACTAATTCAAGGCGTTCCATTAAGCCTTCAATTCCATTTGAAATAATATTGTAGCCGCGATTTTCCGCACGTTTTAATCCATCAGATTCCGGATCGATTCCTACCATAACACTCATTTCCAATAATGGACTGCGCTCAATTTTATACATCAAATCTGTTCCGATATTTCCAGATCCCAGAATTCCTACTTTGAGTTTTTTCATTTTTTCACCACTTCCTTCGAAATGATAGCGTTTACTTTTCCAAGTACACCAAAATCAGCCTCAAATTCATCGCCTGCTTCGAAGGGAACAGCTTTCGACAAAGCTCCTGATAAAACAAACATGCCTGGCTTAACAGAAATATCATATTCACTCAGTTCATTTGCTAACCATACTACTGCATTGAGCGGATTTCCTAATACAGCCGAACTTGTAGCTTCATCTAGAAATTCTCCATTTTTCTTTACAACCATTCGTATATTTGCAATATCCTCTATATCTTCAAGCAAAGTACGCTTTTTCCCTAAAATTGCACCTGCCGATGAGCCATTGTCTGCTACTGTATCTTCAAATTTTATTTTCCACTCCACAATACGACTATCGATTACTTCTATCGCTGGTACAACATAAGCAGTTGCATCAATTACATCTTGCACCGTCACATTCGGTCCTTTTAATTCTTTATTTAAAATAAAAGCAACCTCAAACTCTACTTTTGGCTGAATAAATGAGTCAGTAGATAAACCTTCGAACTCATCATAAAGCATCGTATCTAGAATAAAACCGTAATCTGGCGTATAGACATTTAACATTTCCTGCATTGCTTTACTTGTTAGACCAATTTTCAGTCCTTCTATCTTCGCGCCGTCGTTAACTTTTTGGCGAATTTGCGTTAATTGTACCGAATACGCATCAGCCACTGTAATATTTCCATAAGTTTCCGTTAATGGTGCAATCGGCTGTTTTGTATGTTCCGCCCCTGCCAATGCTTTAGCCATTGTTTGTATATTCATAGATTACTCCCCCTTTATGACTCTACCGTTTCCAATTCAGTTAGTTTGCGATACTTGCCACCAAAGAATAACAAAGGATCTTTTTCTTCAAGGCGTAAATCTACTACTTTACCGATGAATAATGTATGGTCCCCTTCAACGTGCTCCGATACAACTTCACATGTGAGTTGAGCAATAGCTCCTTTCAATACCGGTTGCTCAGCTAATATTTCAAATTCAACTGCTTCTCCCGGTCTGCCGGCAAAATGGCGTGAATAATGCTCTTGATCTTCAGCTAATATGTTTACTGTATATTTTTTCGATTGTGATACTTTCTCTAAAAATTTCGCCTTCTCACCAATTGAAATTACAACAAGCTTTGGGCTCAATGAAACTGACATGAAACCGTTCGCTGTCATACCATGAATTTCTCCATCATTTTCTGTCAATAAAACTGTTACTCCTGTAGCAAACTTCCCCATTGCATCTCTAAATAGACGATCATCCATCTCCATTCCTCCATCCATAACTGATTAATTCAATCATAAAGGAGTCAATTTAAAATTATCATTACGTTTTTTATTGAAAATTCTGATAAAAACAATAAAAATTACATGTTGCTCCATTAGTAAGGTTTATGGATAATTTTAGTTAAAATTTCAGCTTTATCAGTATTTGATGCGTTCATTAACCGAGAAAATATTATTCATTTTTCTCTAAATATTGTTTCTTATTTTCTCGAAAATACATTTCGGCGTTATTTTTTTATCTTGTAAAACTATTTTTTTTCAAATAAAATTCTTTTCATGGAAGGTTCGGATCCGGATTTTTCTTTTGGACACATATAGAGGTGCCCGAAATTTTTGAAGAAAGTACAAGCATTTGAAGTGTTTTGTAAACGCTATCACTTGTCTAGTATTAACCGGAAAGATAAAAATGACCTCATTTTTAGTTTAATATGAGGGCGAATGGAGGTGGGAAATTATCCTAGCAGTTTATCGGATTTACTAGTGTTTTGTCTGTTAACAAGGTGATGGAAAATAAGACAATACAAGGGGGATTTAACATGCGTTGGGTTGTATTAGGATTTTTATTCTTACTCTCTGTTTTAAACTATACGGATAAATCTGTTCTAGGATTAGCTGCGGAACCAATAATGTCCGAGCTAAATTTAACTTACGATCAGTTTGGACTAGTCGGAAGCAGCTTCTTTGCTGCATATGCTATCGGAAGTATTGTTTTAGGTACATTAACGTATCGCTTCAACTCGAAATACCTTCTAATGATGATTGCTGCTGGATGGACGGTTTCATTAGCAAGTGCTTATTTTGTAGAAACATTAACACAATTAATTATTCTTCGTGTTGTTTTAGGTTTCTTTGAAGGTAGTACGCTTAGTATGTGTCTCGTCCATCTTGCACGATGGTTTAATAGTTCACAACGAGGGCTCGCTACTGCTATTATGACTTCTGGTACAACAGTTGGTACGTATTTAGCTGCACCCCTTTTAGTTATGGGGATTACAAACTTTGGCTGGCAACATACATTCGCATTGTTAGGGGTAGCAAGCTTGATATGGGCAATCTCCTTCTTCTTTATGAGAGACGAGCCAAAGCAACCATTAGTAGAAGATGTTAAATCTTTAGCTTCAAACAAAGAGGTACCCTTTAAGCATATTTTAAAAGTATTCGTTAACCCTTATGTATTATCAATTTTAGTTGTAGGTTTCGTATCAATGTGGATTACTACTTGGGTACTTACATGGGCACCTACTTACCTAACTCAGATTGTTGGTCTTAAGCCGCAAGATATGAGTCTAATATTCGCTGGGATGGGTATTGCAGGGACAATATTTGCAATTTGCGCAGGTAAATTTACAGACTTTTTATTTAAGAGAAACAAAAGTCTCATTAAATCATATGACCGTGTATTAGTTACCGTATTAATTGTTGGTGCAGCTGCATACGCGATGACAACTATTGTATCTTCTCCCATTTTAGCATGCGTTTTCTTAGGCATTGGTTTAATTATGAATACAAGTTTACTGCCATTGAATGCTGCGATTAAGACACTAATCATTCCGAAAAATTTAGTAGGATCTATAACTGGTATTTCATTGTCTATCTCTAGTATGGCAGGAATCATAGGACCATGGATAACTGGCTACTTAATTACAATTGCAGGGGATGATGTCCGCTCTGGCTTTAATGCAGGGGTAATTGTTATCGTTAGTTTATATGTTGCTACTGCAATCGTGCTGCTAGCTACACGTAAATTAAAAATTACAGCTACCGAAAAAGAAAATGAAAGCCGAATTGCTGAAGAACAGGCAAAATTGGAAGTCGCTATAGATCAATAAAGTATTCTAGACCTATCAGATAAAAAAAGACTGTTAATAAACTCAAAAATGAGTTTCATTTACAGTCTTTTTTACTGAACAGTTACTAAATAATTGATTTCGTTTTTATCGTTCAAATTCTTCAAAATTCAAGGAATCTGACAGTATTAAAGCCTGAATGACTAATAAAGTATAGGCTGCAGTTGAAGCATTTTTCAGGGAAATTTGTAGTTGATCCTCGATTTGTTTTATACGATATTGAATACCACCAATCGATAATGCCAATTCATCCATTGTTTCCTTTAAGCGTTGACTGTTTAATAAATAAACGTAAAGAGTATGCAATAATTCCTTTTTGCGGGAATCCTCAAAATTATATAACTCTTTCAACGTCTTTTTCGCCATTTCATGTAACTGCTCAACGCTCATATGTTTTACAATATCACCAAGCATTCCTAAATGCTCGTATGTTGTTAGTAGCTTTTGGTTTGGGAAGCGCTGTGCTGTACGTGCTTCTTGCAAAGAGCCTTCGAAATCTTTAAAGTTACTGAATGTTCTACTAAGACCTATTGAGTATTTATACTCACTATTTTGTTTTTCCATTTTATTAAATATTTTTGTTATTTTCTTTTCCCAGCCCTGCTTGTCACTACTTAGCGAATTGAGGATTGCAATATCTTCTCCAAGTACTGCAAAAATACAAGGCAAATCCCACTCTTTTGCCAGCATTGACAGCTGTGTTAGCTGATCATGAATGTCAATAATCTCATTGTTTTTCTTTTTCTTTTTTACACTAATAATCCCTGTTGAAAATGGTGGCTGAAATTTAAAGGGTAAGAATTTATAGTAAGATTCAATATCCTTAATATTACGATTGTGGATTAAGCGTTCCAATAACGAACTGCGCATACGTTGCTGTTCTTCAAACTGTGCCTCTTCGTATAAAATGCATAATGCTACAACTGTGGAAATACGTTCTAAAAATAAATGGTCATTCTCCTCTATATGATTTTCACCAAAGTAAAAAAGTGAACAAGTAGCATAGTTTCTTTTATTTATCAGAACAGGCGCTGTCAGCTTCCAGTATTGATCCCCTTTATACTGTGAAATATTGTGTTTACTATTGAACTCCGCTAATTTCACCTTATCTTTTTTTATTGAAAGTTTCTGTTCTTCATTAAAACCTATTTCGCATAACGGATTACCGTGAATATCTTCAATTAAAATCGGAATGTTCAACAAGTCATAAGCAGTCTCTATAATTTCATTCAATGAATGTTTTTCAGTTACTTTTTGCGTGAGTTGACCGTGAAACTTTGATATTTTTTCAAGCACTTGTTTATGATGCAGAAGTGAATCATATGTCATTTCGAGCTCTGATAAAATATTATCATTTTGATAAAGGTTGATCAGTTCTTCTTCCTCTTCCATCCAGTCACGTTCCAGACGAACTTTAAATTCACAGCATGGATCCCCCTTTGCCACACACTTATATTCAATAGCAATAATTGACTCCCCAAATTCATATGTCAATGCACCACTTGCAAAACCGCATAGCATATGACAAACACATTCATCTGCCAGACCGTAATTATTAAGATGCAGTGCTGCTTCAAATGATTCTACCCATTGTCCCCATGTATTATTACATTCAATCGTGCCGTCCGGGTGAGCTATAATTTCCCCCATGAAAATAACATCTTTAACATGACCTAAGCGCGAATGTCTTTTACCGACAAGATCTTTGGAACCTTTATTTTGAAGAGTATTTTTTGCAGATTCCATCCCAAATTCTTTGCCAAAACGGAATAAAAAGCCTTTCGTTTTCTGGGAACCAATATTGTTAACTAAATTGTTTTTTAATGTGTGGAAGGCATTTGCCGACATTAAAATATCTTTTGATTTACTAGAATCGAATGCAATTTCACTCATTAAATTCACTTCCCCTTTGATTTTCTATTCCCCATATTACAAAAATAAAATTTGTTTTTCAATAAATTTTAAAGATTCTCACTATTCATTCAATAAAAATCACTATAACTTTTAAATTTTTTTACAGGTATACTCAAAGCAGAAAATACTACTTATCATCACAAGGGGGTAAAACAATGACAATTTTTGACGGATTTCATAATAGTTACGTATTAGCAAATGGTGTACGTACGCACTATTCTTGGGCCGGAACAGAAGGACCAGCAGTGATATTACTACACGGAGCAGGACCTGGGGCTTGTGGCGCAGCCGGATGGCGTTTTATGCTGCCAGCTCTGGCAAAAGCAGGGTTCCGCGCATATGCAATCGATCAATTATCAATGGGCTTTACAGATGTACGCCCTCATGCATGGCCGGTTAATGGACATCAAAGTTTGGTAGATCATGTACATGATTTTATTGAAGCTTTATGTCTAGATGAAGTATCGCTTGTCGGTAACTCACAAGGGGCTTACGTTGCAGCCAAATATGCAATTGATCACCCTGAAAAGGTAAATAAAGTTGTTTATATCGGCAGTAATACAATTTATCAGGCGATGCAAGAAGTACCTGAAAGAAAGCTCCGTTCGTTCTTAGAAGTAATAGGTTACGATTATACCGAAGAATCGTTACGCAAATTTATGTATCGCAATTCCAATGAAGATACAGTCATCCCAGAAGAATTAATTCAACTGCGTCATCAAGCAGCAACCCGCCCTGGCGTAAAAGAGTCCAATCAAGTATTTGATGCTTACTTGGCAAGAATGAATGAAGAGCCAAAACTTTGGGATCGCTATTGTATAAAAGATACGCTACCAAAATTAAAAGTCCCTGGCTTATTTATCTGGGGTAACCAAGATGCTGTTGCACCAGTTGAAACAGGTTATAAACTTGAAAAACTGTTACCTAACATTAAATTTGAATATATTGAAAACTGTGGTCACCAGGCGCAAACTGACCAGCCGGAAATCGTTAACAAACTTGTGATTGACTTTTTAGCAGTCGAAAAGGGTCAAAAGGTTACAGCACAATAAATTATCTTTGAAAGGAATGGTTAAATGGTTACAGTAGTGGAAAATAAAGATCTTTATGAAGAAATAATGCAAAAAGCAAAGCGTATCGGTGAAGCAGCAGAGCTAGAAGCCATTGAAGCCGATCACAATTCAACAATTTCTCCTCGCATTGCGGATATTATCCGGGAAGAGGAAATTCACCGTTTAATTTTACCTAAAGAGTTTGGTTATCCACAACTTGATTGGCGCACATTCGTTGATCTGGTAAGCACAGTTGGTTATCATAACCTTTCAGCTGCATGGTTAACATACTTTTTCTCAGCCCATAACGCTTGGGTATGCTACTACCCAAAACACATTCGTGATGAAGTCATTAATCAGGGAGGTTTTGTAGCCGACGTATTTGCCCCAATAGGTAAAGTAGAAAAGGCGGAAGGCGGTTATCTTGTTTCCGGTAAGTATAATTTTGTAAGCGGTATCAACTATTGTGATTGGGTTGGCGTGGGCGCAATGATGAAATTTGATGACAGCGAAAAACCTGAACGTGTAGGGATTTTACTAAAAGTGTCTGACTTGGAAGTTGTAAAAACGTGGGATTCCCTTGGTCTTCGTGGATCTGGCAGCAATACTCTAATCGTCGATAACATTTTTATAAAACCTGATGCCATTTTACGCTTCAGCAAAATTATTGAAAACAGCCAGCCACCATATGAAGATTTCGACCAGGATTATTTATACTACAATACGCCATTCTACCCTGGCTTCTATGTAGGTTTTGCAGCAATGGCTGTTGGTGGTGCGGAACGTGTACTTGATGAATTTGAAAAACACACAGCAGGTCGCGTACGATTCTCAGGCGTGAACGAGAAAGAGTCCCCTACCAGCCAACGTGTGCTTTCAGAGCTGAAGCTTGAATTGCTTTCTGCTAAAACGCTATTAAATGAATATATCAATATGATGCAAACGGATAAAGGTGGTTCCTACGAAGGGGCTAAATATAAAGCAATCCGTGCAAAAGTTATCGATAAATGTACACAGATCGGTGTAAAGTCATTACTTACATTAGGGGGTCATGCGCTATTAAAAGGTCATCCGGTAGAACTATTTACTCGTGACTTAATGGCAATTGCAACCCACATTACTTCTTTATATGAAGATGGAATTTTAGGTTACGGTAGACATTTATTCGGTGTTAATACAAACATTCAAGGTTAATAGTAGAATTTGAAAAGATTCAGATGATCTTTTATAAAAACAAATATCTTATGAGGTGAATATAAATGGAAAAATTTCTTTACGCACCGGAAATCGCAAAATTAGGGCACGTTGCTTTAGTATCAGAAGACCTTGAAAAATCTTTATGGTTTTTCCGTGACACAATTGGTCTGGAAGAAACAGAAGTTGTAGATGGTGTACACTATTTGCGGGCTTGGGGTGATTTCGAACATCATACATTGTCAATTACAGCCGGTGAGTCATCTTATATCGATCATATCGGCTGGCGCACAAAACGACGCAAGGATGTAGCAACATTTGCCCAGTTATTAGAAGATGCGGGTACTGAAGTACGTTGGATAAAAGCCGGTGAAGAAGTTGCACAAGGTGAAGCCATCCGCTTTGAATTACCAAGCGGCCACCGTTTTGAACTTTACTATGATATGGAAAAGACGCCTGCGGATGAATCACGAAAATCCGTACTTAAAAACCAAACGTATAAATCTTGGGCTAAAGGTGTTTCTCCACGTCGAATCGATCACGTAAATTTGCAAACTTCTCACGACAATGCTGAAATTGTGCAATATTTAAAAGAAGCATTAGGCTTTAATTTGCGCGAATATTTCGTCAATCCGGATGATGTGCAAGTTGCAAGCTGGTTATCGGTAACAAACTTAGTGCATGACGTTGCAGTTATGTCTACCCCACGTTCAAAAGAGCCAAATGAAATGCACCATATTGCTTACTGGTTAGACAATGCTCAAGACTTGCTGCGCGCTGCCGATATTTTATGCGAAGCTGACGTACAATTCGTAGGTCCAGGGAAACATGGGATTTCACAAGCAATGTATATTTACGTTAAAGATCCAGGAAGCGGTTTACGCCTTGAAATCTTCACAAACGGCTACTTAATCTTCGAACCAGACTGGGAACCAGTAAAATGGACATATGAAGAATACCTTAAAAACGGTTCCGCATATTGGGGAGACCGCCGTCGTGACGATGTTGATCGTGAGGCACAAGTAAAAGAATTAGCGAAATCATAATAACTGTACCACCAGTATTCATAATGATGAAAGCTGGTGGTTTCTTAATAATAATCATAGCTATGTATACTGCTATAGGAAGGGGTGTTACTGTTGAAGGCAATGCTAAAGGTGTTAATTTTATCTTTAATTGGCGGTTATATTTTTAGTTTGTTGCACATCCCTATTCCATGGATGCTCGGCCCAATAGTTATTGTCATGTTAGCTCAATTCATTTATAAAGGACCTCTCAAATGGTCGGGTCAAATGCGGGATGCAGGTGTCGTCATTGTGGGTACCGTAATCGGTGTACAATTTAACACTAATCTATTCGGCATACTAGGCTCTATTATATTTTATATGTTAATATTAAACGTCATTTTAATAGGTGGTTCAATCGGTATTGCTTATTTGACAAGTAGATGGACAAAAATTCCAATTAAAGCTGCAGTTCTGGGAGCTATCCCGGGAGGTTTAGGTCAGATTGTTATATTTGCTGAAGAAGAAAAGGTTGAGGAAATCGGCATTATATCTTATTTTCAAGTAATCCGGCTATTACTAGTTGTTGTATTTGTACCATTTATTGTCGCTGGGCAGGTTATAAGTAAACCTCCCGCAGATGCTAAGCTGACAATCAGTTTAATATTGTTAATTGTCCTGGCATGGGCATGTTCCCATTTAATGAAACGCATTCATTTACCCGTTGCATTTTTCATTACACCAATCATTTTATTAATTACACTGCAACTCACAACACCACTTGTAATGCCACAAGTACCAGGAATCGTTATGGATGTTGCTCAGCTTCTCATTGGTGCACATATTGGTTTAATGCTCAAGCCACATATGATAAAACTGCCATTACGTGTACTGGCAGGTGGCATTTTCAGCGCCTTGGCATTAATTGCGCTAACATTCGGATCAAGTTTTTTAATGTCCTCGGCATTGGATACAACATTTTCCACAAGCTTCTTAAGCACAGCTCCGGGCGGTTTAGATCAAATGGTGTTATTAGCTGATGCTGTTAATGCGGAAGTCTCGCTTGTTTCAATGTTCCAAACCTTTAGACTACTTTTTATTTTTATTTTAATCATGCCCTTAATGAAAATATTTTACCGTTGGCGAGAGAAAAAAGAAATTGCTTACAATCAAGAAAACGGTGTCGTAAAGTATTGATATATAATAGAAGAAACTATACCTATTTTAAGAACACTGACAAACGAACCCGTCACATTGATGTAGAATTTGGGTGTACAGGAAAAATCAATCCTTTCCTGCACATCCAAATCAGAGCTTTATACAAATCATATAAATTTGGCGAGCTGCCTGGAAAATCGGAAAAGTCAATGAAAACAATATTGACCCTCCCCCTCTATTGAAAACCTCTATTTCTGCTCTGTTCTTCATTAAAATTTTTATGCTGAATCGTTCTCTACCAATTCTTCACTTCTTCATTCTCCACTTTTATTGATTTCCCGTTCATTGATCGGCTGAACAGGACGGTGATTATCGGGGAAAATCTTCTGGAAAGCTTTTATTTGTGCTTTTGACATTTCAATTGGCTGCTCAAAAACAATCCATTGTACTTCTTCTGTACAAGGAGGTGTCGTTAATGAACCGGCATATTGGAAAGTTGTTTCATTCTCCGGCAGTAAAGCCTGTAAGTCAATGATATGCTTTTCGGAATTACCTTTTGCCGTTTTATCTGTCGGTAATTCATTCCACATCGATGCAAACTGTTTATTTTCATTTCCTTCTTGAATCATTAACCCAATAACAGCCAGCTTTCCATCCTTGTCACTATGTACTAAATGCAGTTCCATATCATAGTTTTGCCCATTAAACTGGTGCTCGCTTGGTGTATGAAAATGAAATTGTGAAAGCTTGTACTCATTGTCTTCAATAATAATGTGATTGCTTTCTGTTGTGGCATTCGCCTGTATCGTATGACCGTTATTTTCGAGTGTATAAGGTGTTGGTTCATAGTGAATCTCATTCCCTTTTAAATTTCCATCTGCTTTCACTTCGGGAAACTCAACATTAATCGGCGATTGTTCACTTCCATTCACACATGCTAAATTACTGGGATGGAGTTCTCCCCAGTGTTCAGGTCCAGTCGATTCCTCATAGGACCAGTCACTCTGATCAGCAGTTGTTGTAATTACTTCTTTCTCTTCACTTTTTTGTTCCGCGCATGCAGCAAGCATCAAACTTGAGAACATCGCTAAAAATAAGTATGCAAGTTTCTTCATCTTCTGTAACCCCTCTTATCTCTAGAATAATAAAATTATTCCATATATAATTTTATTATCCAAATAAATATACTGAAATATCGAAATTCGGTTAATATAACCTAATCCTTTATCCATATATAGAATCATAATTTACACTTCTTTTAGTCATTTATACTTCATTTAGCATTCGCTCTTTCTGCTTATTTAAAACATTGATTGCTATTCGTTGTATAAAATAAAAAAGCAAGCTCAGTATGCTAAGCTCGCCCTTCTTCACTCTCAAAACACCCAAACACTATGTATAACCTTACGTATATTGCGCACTTATTTGTACTTCCAATTCGTTTACCTGTACTTGTGCCAGATGGGCAATCCAAAACACACCACATAAAACGACCGCACCCAGCACTCCCTTACTCTTCTTCCAATTAACCATTCCTATCACTCTCCACTAAAACTAAAGCAACTCCCTTAATTCTTCCGTCATTTCCTCCACTAATTCCGGTCTTCCATGAAACTGTGCAGGGGTATTTTGAAATAGCTCAACTTGCCAACCGTTGTCTTTTTTCACAGCGACTAGTGTTTGATGGGCATTTACTGCTGGTTCAATATCTGATTTTCCAGGAGGAATCATTCCTGCAATAGCATATAAAATTGCTGCATCAGTTCCCAGCGAACGTATCTCTTTTACTTTCGTTATAAAAGGAGCGGTTGGATGGTTTTCGAAAATAGTAAAAAGATTCGAAAAAATTTCTTCTTTGCCTATCAGTTTACTTCCATCAAATCCAATTTGGACTCCATGTTCTGCAAATGGATCAGACATCCCTTGAGCATCACGTCTATTCCAGGCATCAATGAGTTTATTGTATAGGTTTTGAACTTCAGTATTCATATTTATTTCCCCCTTTGATTATCTTTACTGACAAAGCTATACATTTAAAACCATTCGCACTGTTTTTAATATATGTCCCTCAAAATCATCATCGAACTCTTTCAAAACCTGAAAGCCTTTTGCATCATAAAAGCTTTTGCCGATTTCATTGTCCCTTTCGACGTTTATATAAATTTCCTCTACGCCTTCCAGTTCATTAATTCCTTTTTGCAATAAAGCAGAGCCAATCCCTTTTCCCTGATATTCTGGATAAAGGTAGATCGCCCCGAGTTCCGCTTTCCCCTCATCATTAACAGGAGAGAAATTCGCGAACCCTACAACAATACTGTCAATTTCAGCTACAAAAAGAAAAGAACGTTCCAATCGTTGTTTCATCCTGTCGTTATTATAGGCAACTTTCAGGAATTTTTCTTGGATCTCAAAAGGAATGATTCCTTCATATGTAGCATTCCAAGATTTTTTTGCCACATCCTGAACTTGAGGTATGTCTTCAACATGCATTTTCCGAATTATTACCATTTCAAATCTCCCCTTTAATACTGATTCATTATTTCAATTTTATATTAACGTGAATTTCCAAATAGCTAAGACGTCTAATTTACTCGACAGTTTAAATTTATTGGCCCATTTATAGGCAGTAATCGCCAATTGGACTGACTTATTCGTCACTTTTCTTTTCATATTCGTCATTTCACTTAACATAATCGTCAAATCCAGCGAGGTATTCGCCAATTTGAAATATATTAGCCGTATTTATTTTTTATTAGCCACTTTTACCTTTATATTCGTCAATCCGGCCGAATTACCTGTCTGCTACTTACAATATAAAAAAGCGAAAGGTCTGCATAACCCTTCCGCTTCATGAAGTTATTCAAACGGCCAGCTTGGCAGCATCCGGCGTAATTTCTTATCCGCGCGTTTGCCCAGCACATAATCTGCCTGCATCATTGTATGGATTTCACGTGTCCCTTCATAAATGACTGGTGCTTTGGAATTGCGTAAATAACGGGCTACTGGGTACTCATCGGAATAGCCGTATGCCCCGTGAATTTGAACTGCATCATCCGCAGCTTTATTCGCAAAGTCGCACGCTTGCCATTTGGCGAGAGATGTTTCCCTAGTGTTGCGCACGCCTTTATTTTTCAGCTCACCTGCACGATAAACGAGCAAGCGACTCATTTCATAGCCGGCTTCCATTTTTGCGAGCATTTGACCGACTAGCTGATGCTCACCAATCGGTTTACCGAAAGTTTCTCGTTCTTTGCAGTACTTGACGCTCGCTTCAATACATGACTGTATTAAGCCAACCGCGCCTGCAGCAACAGTAAAACGGCCATTATCCAATGCGGACATCGCAATTTTAAACCCTTCGCCTTCTTCACCGAGCAAATTTTCTGCCGGTACTTTGACGTCCTCAAAGAACAGTTCACCTGTATTGCCTGCACGAATACCGTATTTGCCCTTGATCGCCTTTGAGCTAAACCTTGCCCATTCACGTTCAACGATAAATGCGGAAATTCCGTGATGCGCTTTTTCCTTATCTGTATACGCAAAAACAAGGAAATGATCCGCAATATCACATAAGGAAATCCATGTCTTTTGACCGTTTAAAATATAATGGTCCCCATTGCGCTTCGCAAATGAACTCATCGCCGCAACATCCGAGCCTGCTCCGGGTTCTGTCAGACCGAATGCGCCGATTTTCTCTCCCTTTGCCTGGGGCACCAAATATTTTTCCTTTTGTTCTTCTGTTCCCCATTGCATGAGCGTCATACTATTTAAGCCAGTATGCACGGAAACGGCTGTACGAAATGCCGTATCTCCGCGCTCCAGCTCCTCACAGACAATTGCAAGCGAATTATAGTCCATTCCTGCTCCGCCGTACTTCTCCGGTACACAAACTCCCATTAAGCCCAGTTCGGCGAGATGCTTCCATATTTTCGGGTCAAAACCACCGCCCGCATCCCATTCCGCAATATAAGGGATAATCTCTGCATCAACGAATTGCCTCACAGTTTTTCGTAAAAGCGTCTGTTCTTCTGTGAACTCGAAATTCATCGCTTCACTCCTACCACTTTACAATCATCGATGAACGGTGTGATGTTTCTTTAATGTCAACACCACGGCTTGCCATTTCCTGAATAAACTCACGGCCTGGTACAACAGTTTCCGGTGCAAATACACCGCGCTCTCCAATCAGTCCTTTGCCGACCATTTGGGCCACGATTGAAATCGTATTTGCTGTCGCACGGGCCATCGCTGTCACGTTATGCTCTGTATCTTTTCGTACGACCATTTCATATTCATACGTAATTTGCTCTTCTGACTTTTCACCTGAAATAATTGCACGTAATAGTACGGCATCGACATTATTTCCGATATCCAGTTTTTTCTCCAAAACTTCTCTTGTTACTTCTCGGACATTTACTTCACGACCGCCAGCTTCAACGGTATTGTTTTTATCAAGGAAGCCTAAGTCAGCAAGCAGTTTGAACTGCTCGGCATGCCCTTTATAGCGGATTGTCTTGTATTCGAGTGTCTTCACATGAGGGAATGTTTTATATAACGTTGAAATTCCGCCTGATGTGTAGAATGCCTCCAATACTCCAAATTCGTCAAAGTAGATCGGCTCCAGTCCAGTTAAAGACTCGACCTCAGCAAGCACACCTTTTTGAATCATTTTCGAAGGCTCTGTATAGTGATCGAATACTCCATCCAGCGAGAACACACGAATATAATGCAGTGGAGGCTGTGGTGTTGTTGGAATTCCACCTACATAAAGTTTGATCGACTCTACCGAATCAATCTTTGTCGCCCCATAACCTGTCAAAATATTAATCATTCCCGGTGCTACACCTAGATCCGGAATAATCGTGACACCTTTATCGACCGCCTGACCGTGCAGCTCGAAAATAGATTCTGTAATCCCGCCAATGTGGCCTCCTAAGTCTACTGAATGTACCCCTGCATCAATTGCCGCTTTTGCCACACGTTCATTAAACTTATAGAACAGCGCATTCACTACTACATCGCCGTGGCTGATGACATCACGCAATGCTTTGTCATCTTCTGCATCAAGCTGTACAACTTCCACCTTATCTGTATTTAATGAATTAACGAATTCCATTGCAGGAGCTGTTGAAACGTCGGCTAAAAAAATCTTCTTCACATCTTCACTACGGACTAAATCGCGTGCTACTTCTTTCCCCATCAATCCTGCACCTAACACTACTACTTTCATGTAAACATCCCCTTTTTTATTAAGTCAATTACGCATCAGCGTGATTGCGTCCACATATTTTTTGAGATGCGATGATTCGAGTAGATGAATCATCAAGCGTTATTATCGATTTGGGCACGTTGCAACTTGCCGCTGTAGTCTACATAAATACTCTTCCATTCCGTATACACATCAAGCGCTGCCTGCCCTGAATCGCGGTGGCCATTTCCTGTACCCTTTGTACCGCCAAACGGCAAGTGAATTTCCGCACCTGTTGTACCGGCATTTACATAAACAATTCCTGTATCAAGCAACTGCTGTGCTTTGAAGATTTTGTTAATATCTTGTGAGAAAATTGAGCTTGATAAGCCAAACTTCACACCGTTATTTACTTCAATTGCCTCTTCCAAACTGCTAACTTCAATAATACTAATAACAGGACCGAAAATTTCCTCCTGCGCAAGAATACTAGTTGCCTCCACATCGGTAAAAATTGTCGGGGCATAGTAATAGCCTTTTGACAATTCGCCTTCTGATAAAATTTCTCCGCCAATCAGCAAGTTTGCGCCTTGCTGCTTACCGATCTGTACATAATGATTAATTTTTTCCAGTGCGGCCTTATTAATGACAGGCCCCACTTTAACTGAAGGATCCAATCCATCTCCGATTGTCAGCTGCTTCGTTGCTTCCACAAGACGATTTTCCAACTCCTGTTTTACATTTTTATGCACGATTACACGGCTGCATGCTGTACAACGCTGCCCAGCCGTACCAAAAGCACTCCATAAAATACCTTCAAGCGCTAAATCCAAATTAGCATCATCCATTACAATGACCGCATTTTTCCCGCCCATTTCAAGCGAAACTTTCTTCAGATGTTTTCCGCCAAGCTCGGCTACTTTGCTTCCTGTCGTTGTTGACCCTGTAAAGGAAATCACACGGATGTCCGGATGCTCGACGATCGCTGTTCCCACCGTAGGACCGGAACCGAATACAACGTTGACGACACCAGGCGGTAAGCCGACCTCTTCAAATATTTTGGCAAGCTCGTAAGCCATGAAAGGTGTTTCGTTAGAAGGCTTCCATATAACCGTATTACCGGCAACGAGTGCAGGGAAAGACTTCCATGTTGCAATTGCAATCGGGAAATTCCACGGCGTAATAAGTCCAGCCACTCCAATCGGTGCGCGTACACTCATCGCAAACTTATTCGGCAATTCCGACGGGACCGTTTCTCCAAATAAACGCCTTCCCTCCGCTGCCATATAAAGTGCCATGTCGATTCCTTCTTGCACTTCCCCGCGTGCTTCTTCAATGACCTTGCCCATTTCCTTCGTTAATATTTGCGCAAGATGTTCTTTCTTTTCTTTCAGTTTAAATGCAATTTCATATAAATAATCCGCACGCTTTGGCGCAGGGACAAGTGCCCATTGTTTTTGGGCCTCCTTCGCCTTTTGTGCAGCAAGTTCGACTTGGAATTTTGTCGAAAGTGGTATCGTTCCTAACTGTTCACCATTTGCAGGATTGATCACAGGCATCGTTTGCAATGAATTGTCTTCTATCCATTCTCCACCAATAAAATTTAACAGCTTCATTTCTCCACCTCACAAATTCTCATTTACCTTTTTATTATTCGACATTCTCTACTTTATTCCCTTTTTCTCTCAAAAAGAATAACGAACGAATATTATTCATTGCCAAATATTATTTTCTCCGTTTTGAAACTTTTGGAATCTTCAAGCGTATCTATTATTGTAAATATTAAATTGAATTGTAAGGGGACATAAAAATGAAAAATCATGAAATCGACTACGTTTTACACGGCGATGATATGCAGTTTGTAGAAGTGGAGCTTGACCCGCAGGAGACGGTTGTAGCAGAAGCCGGAAGTTTAATGATGATGGAAGATCAAATCCAGATGGAAACAGTATTTGGTGATGGCTCTGCAAATCAGGGCTCCGGATTAATGGGAAAATTACTTGGCGCAGGAAAACGTTTAATTACAGGTGAAAGCTTATTCATGACAACGTTCACTAACAACGGCATGGGCAAGCGTAAAGTGTATTTTGCTTCTCCGTATCCAGGTAAAATCATTCCTATGAATTTAAGTGAATTGGACGGCAAAATCATCTGTCAAAAAGACGCATTTTTAGCTGCGGCAAAAGGTGTATCGGTTGGCGTAGAATTCCAGAAAAAATTAGGTACAGGATTCTTCGGTGGTGAAGGGTTTATTATGCAAAAGCTTGAAGGAGACGGTATGGCTTTTGTGCATGCAGGCGGTACAATTTATGAACGTAAACTTCAGCCAGGCGAAACATTGCGCATTGATACAGGCTGTCTAGTTGCGATGACACAAGATGTAAACTACAATATCGAAATGGTAAGCGGCATTAAAACGGCTTTATTCGGTGGAGAAGGTTTATTCTTTGCAACACTTTCCGGTCCTGGTACAGTTTGGGTACAATCATTGCCATTCAGCCGTCTGGCAAGCCGTGTGTTTGCTGCAGCACCGATTTCTCAAGGCGGTGGCGGTAAAGACGCAGGTGAAGGCGGCATCGGCGGATTATTTGATCTGTTCAATAAATAAAGGCAAAAAGGAGCTGTCCCGCGCATATTATTGCGAGACAGCTCCTTTACTTGTTATACAGCTAAAACGATGATTAATATAAGTGCCAGCACAATTCGGTAAATCGCGAATGGCGTTAATTTCACTTTAGAAATCAGCTTCAGGAAGAATTTAATCGAAATAAGTGCAAATACAAATGCGCTTACAAAACCTACTGCATAAAACCAAAAGTGATCGGCGTTAATTTGATCCCAGTTCTTAACAAGCGACAAACCGCTTGCCCCTGCCATAATCGGCACGGCCATAATAAACGTAAAGTCCGCTGCTGTTTTATGGTCCAATCCAAGCAATACCCCGCCTGAAATCGTTGAACCCGAGCGTGAAAACCCTGGCCAAAGCGATAAACATTGGATAAATCCAATTTTCAGTGCTTTACTGTACGAAATATCATCCAGTGTCGTAATGGCCGGCTTTTTAGGTCCAAATTTATCAGCAATAATCATAAAGATCGCTCCGATAATTAATCCTACAATTACGGTTTTGATGCTGAATAGGTTTTCATCGATAAAATCTTCAAACAGTACGCCAAAAATACCTGCTGGAATAATACCGATAATTACATGTCCCAGATTAAAACGAGTCTTTTTCTGTCCTTCTATTTTATATAATCCAACTAAACTTAGTAATCGTTTCCACATAACGAAAACGACTGCCAATATCGATCCTAGCTGAATAACAATTTTAAATGTATTTGCCGAACCTGATCCTAAAAATTCCTTCGTCTGCAACCACATATCATCAACAATAATCATATGTCCTGTTGAGGAAACTGGCGCAAATTCGGTCATCCCTTCGACAAACCCTAAAATTAAAGCTTTTAATAGCTCAATCCATTCCATTTTCTGTTCCCCTTTTTGCTTTCTTATTCGCTAAATTTTACATCTATTACCCATAATTCAGAGCGACTGCCAATACGTGTCGGAGGCCCCCAAAAACCAAAGCCGCTCGAAACAAGCGCATGTAACTGCTCTTTTTTGAGAAGGCCGTAATCCAACTCAAAAGTTCTTTCTGTTATGAGGTGGTTTGGCCACATTTGACCGCGGTGCGTATGTCCCGAAACATGGAGATCCACTCCTAAACGAGCCGGCTCATCCAAATCCAGCGGCGTATGGTTCATAACAAACCAAGGCAAGTTTGCCTTTTCGGGCTGCATCTCTTTTAAGGCTAAACGGTTTTTGTTCGTCACATCTTCCCGCCCTGTTAAATAAAAACGATTCGCCACTAAAATTGTTTCATCCATTAGTATTTTAACGTTTGCTTCTGCCATTTCCTTTTTAAATTCCGGTATTTCATTACCGTAATATTCATGGTTACCCAGTACTCCGTATACACCATATGTCGCCTTTAAATTTTTCATCACTTCGACCATGTCTTTTTCGACAAAGCGCTTTGGACTATCATCGACAATATCACCAGGAAGAAGCACTAAATCAGGATTTCGTTCATTTGAAAGCGCAACAAATTTCTCCAAATGTCCTTTCCCTGACAACAAACCGAGGTGGAAATCCGATGCCATCACGATACGCATATCATCTCCAGGTTTATCGATGTTGATTGTCGCATTTCGAACTACCGGTGAATAAGCAAAATATGTACCTGCAATCAATAAAATAACGAGTAAACCAACAACCCCTGTACCGACCATTTTCGTTGTAAGCGGTGTAAACTTGATGATTAAGTTGGCGATGATACAAAGGAAGAGCCCGTACTGCAAAAAGAACATCCAATAGCTGCCGAGCACCGAAAAGGGCGTTAACAGTGGATGGAGCTTTCCTATAAAATAACCGTATGATACGAAAAACAGCACTGTCCAATAAATAATCGGCCAGCGAAATTGCTGAATCGACAACAGCCATGCCCTAAAATTCCAGCCAAGATAAAAAGTGAGACCACTGTATATCGCTAATGCTACTATGCCTAAAAGTATACGCATCGGAATGTTGCTCCTAACTTATTTTTTATCTACAATGTGCTATTTTACTATATTTTGGACTTATGGCGTTAGTCAATAATATTATCATCTTTTAAAATGTCAAAGACGATCAGTTGCAGTTTTCTAATAAATTCGGCTTTTTTCTAATATGGCATTCGCTTGTTCTAATAAAACCGGGGTTTTCTAATAGCCTCGCCGGATTTTCTAAAATGTGCATGTACTTTTCAAATAACAGATCCGAACTTTCAAATATCCGATGCACTTTTTCTAATAAAAACTTTTTTCTTCCAATATATCCCCACGCGCACCACCAAAATAAAAAACTACAGCAAGGCACACACCCCTCGCTGCAGTTTTCATTCCTTATTTATCTGTTGGAATACTAACCGTCACTTTAAACAGATCCCCATCAACTGCGATGTCCAATTGCCCGTCATGCAAATCAACAATTGACTGTGCAATGGCTAGCCCCAGCCCTGAACCTTCTGTATGACGTGATGTATCGGCACGTTTGAAACGCTCGATTAATTGGGACGCTTCCTCGTTCAGCTCGTATTTCGCAACATTTTTCACAGTCAATTCGGCATTCCCCTCATACGACTTCAAGTTGACGTAAACACGTGTGCCTTCCAACGAATATTTACGTGCGTTAATAATTAAGTTATCAATGACACGCCACCATTTTTGCCCGTCCACACGAGCATAAATCGGCTGTTCTGCGATATTGATACGTAAATCCAAATTGGCTGCTGCAAAGTCTTCTCCATGCTCACCGACCGCCTGCTGCAACAGTTGTGCTAAGTCTATGCGCTGTTTCGTAATTTCTACATTGCCGCTTGCCATTTTCGATACTTCAAATAAATCTTCAATTAATGTTTTTAAACGATTCGATTTCGCATCTAAAATGTCGATATATTTTTTTCGCTCTTCCTCTGTGATTGCTGGATTTTTCAGTAAATCCGTATACGTAATAATTGATGTGAGCGGTGTACGCAAATCATGGCTGACATTCGTAATGAGCTCTGTTTTCATCTGCTCACTTTTTGCCTGTTCATTCATACTGTTACGGACACCTTCACGAAGCCCATTTAAATTTTCGGCGTGTCTTGCTAAAGGAGATTTCCCTTTCACCTTTAAATCTTTTGTGAGACGGCCATGTGCCATGTTTTCAGTATGCTGCATAATACGGTTCAGGTAGCCCATACGACGCATGAACATATAGAGTGCCGGAATAAAGAACACTACAAATAAAAACATATAGAACAGGAAAACACCGAAACTGCCTGCTGTCATAACAACGGCAAATCCAAAGCCTCCAAGGAAAACAACAAGAAGCAATATTAGTGACTGCATCCCGATTGAACGATTTTCAAACATTGAGATGGCACCATCTACAAACTTCGCCGTAAATGTCTCCGGCCAGATTTTCTCCACATCACGTTGCCCTTTTAAACTTACCCATATTGAAACAACCATAAAGACGATTGCAACAATAAGCGCAAAACTGATAACGCCTGTCACGATAAAATCCGTAAGAAAACCCGAACGATTATCCGTATAGTGATAAATTAGCGTCTGTATGGATCTTGTAAAAGAACCATTAAATATAAATGCAAAGTATGTTGCAATAAGAGTTGCTACGATTCGAATATCAATAGGGAAACGTTCAAATAGTTCACGTAGCTGGAACTGACGATTGAACTGTTCAAGCGTCGGTTTTAAAGAAGTCATCAATAAAACGAAACTGATAATTCCCCCAAGAATAATGCCGTAATACACATATTTCGTAATGATAAACGCACTTTTTTCATTGCTTATATGAGTGTTTGCGATCCAACTAGCCGGCACAGTTACAACACCCGAAATATCCGATAAATCCTGCTCAAGTGTATAGCTATCTTGCAGAATCCCCATGCTATCATACTCATAATAATTAAGCGGATAGAGACCTGAGAGGTTTTTCCCTACATTATTTACTTGTTTTTTAAAGACACTCTTTTCACTAATATCGCCATTACGGTAAACTTCTCCGGTTTTTTCATCTTTAAATTCATAAGCAAAGTGATTGTATTTGCTCAAAACTTCTTTCTTTTCTCTTTCAATTTCTTTTAGCTTCTGCTGAATTGCTTTTTCCTTAATTACTAGTATTTTTTCTTTTACATACTCATCATCTTCAAAGTTTTTCTTAATGTCGGCAATTTTGGCATCACGTTCTTGTTCGATTGCCTCAATTACTTCCTGATCTTGTGTTGTGTTTATTTCGCTTGAATACTGCTCTTTAATATTTTGAATTTGCTCAGCAAGGGAGCCGTAATATGTACGGTAATCGTACATTTCCTCATCCGATACTGTTAAAGCCCCTTTAAATTCCTCTTCCGTCGGCGTGTTAAACACATATTGCGAGAACTCGTATACTAAGTTCTCTGCCTCGTTGTTATAGTTTTGCGATTCATAAAAAGTTTTTCCTAAATAACGACCGCCATTAGTAAAAATTAAACTGAGTGCAGTTGCCACCACAAACATAAGAAAAAGCTGGAGGTATAATTTATTGTTTTTCATTTTTCCTTCCTCCTCACTTAATTATAGAAAATATAGGAATTGCTTTACTAAGGGCACGAATCGCCCTGTCAAATAGTCGATAAAATAAGTCCCGATAAAATAAAAACCGATCACCGCGCCGAGAGCTCCAACCCAAGAGAGAATTTTACTTTTCAATTTTATAACCCAATCCCCACACCACTTTTAAATAACGGGGATTTTTCGGATCGGCTTCGATTTTTTCACGGATTTTCCGGATATGCACGGCAACAATATTCTCTGCGTTATACGCGGGTTCATTCCATACGAGTTCGTAAATATCGCTGATTGAATAGACGCGCCCCGCATTTTTTAGTAGAAGCTCAGTTATTTTATACTCAGTCGGTGTCAGTTTGACAGGTTCTCCGTCCACACGGATTTCCCGCGCTGCAGCGTCCAGCTCCAGTCCTTCAACAAGCGGAGCGGCTTCTCCTGCCGTGCCGAAGTTGACATAGCGTCTTAGCTGGGACTTGACGCGTGCCATCAATTCAAGCGGGTGGAACGGCTTTGTAATATAATCGTCCGCACCTACTGAAAGCCCATGAATTTTATCGCTTTGTTCCGCCTTTGCACTGAGCATAATAATCGGGATATTGCGTTCTGCACGAATTTTGAATGTGGCGGTAATCCCATCCATCTTCGGCATCATGATGTCTAAAATCATACAGTGTACTTCATTTTGTTCAAGCAGTTCGATTGCCTCAAGCCCGTCTGCCGCTTTTAACACCCGGTAACCTTCATTTTTCAAATAAATTTCTATGCCGTCTCGGATGTCCTGATCGTCATCTGTTACGAGCACCGTCAGCTGATTCATCTTTGCTCACCTCACAACTTTTTCTTATAAGTTTATAATAAAGCCCATTTCTTAACATCTAACTACTGAAAATCTGAAGAAATTCTTAAGATTTCTTATTTTACATTAAATGAGATTTTGCTTTCGAGGAAGTATTGTCTATAAAAATAGCCGGTTCTACTTTATACGGGATTTGTTCTACTTTCACGGCCAAAAATTCTACTTTTCATTTAAATGGTTCCACTTTCGGGCCAGAACTTTCTACTTTCAACACAGTATCGGCTAATAAACGCAGGCACAGTGCCACATCAGTGATTTTTTCATAACAAAGCAAAAAAACTGCCTCCTATGAAGCAGCTTTCTTTGTGCCGAATGTTAACACAATTATTCCACCTAATAATAGACTAACACCAGTCCATGCAACAAATGTTAAATGTTCCCCTACTAAAAACACACCGAGTAATGCGGCTGTTAAAGGTTCGGCTAAGCTCAATGTTACCGCGGCCGACGAACTGATTTTCTTCAAGCCGCCTAAAAATAATATGTATGCCAAACTTGTAGCAGCAAGTGCCATAAAAAGAATCGGCCATATATTCACGCCTTCTGTCAGCCAGCCAAAACCGTCTTTTGCTGCAAGCGGCAATAAAAATAAGGCGCAAATGGAAAAAGTCATTGCAACAGCAGGCAATGTTTCTTCCCGTTTCATCAACTGCTTACTCACATTCGTATAAAGGGCAAACATGGAACCTGCAGCCAATGCTAACCCTATGCCAAGCGGGTTGATCGCCGTCTCACCTTGATTCATAAATAACAGCAGGCAGCCGACAATGGCGAGCACTGTTGCAATTGCCCATACGAGAGTTGGACGTACTTTCCAAAAGATCCACTCGATGAATCCCGCAAATACAGGCGCGCTGCCGATTGTTACAACCGTTCCTACTGCAACTCCAGTAAAGCGGACAGATGTGAAAAACAGACTTTGGAATAGAGCAATCGCGATCGCCGCTAAAATGGTCCACTTCCATGACCAGTTACGAAATGAAATTTTCCGCATTGCCAAAACCGCAAGTAGTAAAACGCCTCCGCCAATACCCGACCTTACACATGCTACCGCAAACGAAGAAATCCCTTCCGTTAAAAAGGTTTGTGTTGTTCCGACCGTCCCCCAGAGCATGGCGGCCATAAGCACAAACAAATACGGTAAAATATTCACATCCTACACCCCATTTTTATTAATTATGCTATCATACGTTAGAAGTCCATACGAGATGAAGTTTTGTTAAAATCGATTTATAATAAGATTAACTTAAACTAAAAAGGAGGCATCATGATGTTTAAAACAGTAGAACAAACTGCAGCAGATATAGGCATGCCTGAACATCAGGTTTTACAGTACATTTATGCTGGTCGTATAAAAGCAGTACATGATGGTGAACACTTTTTAATTAATAGTGCGCAATTTGATACGTACCATCAGCAACTCGAACGAATTAAAGAAGAAATTGAAATTTGGAAAAACACTCCGATTCCCGAAGATGTCGATATAAAAGATGAGGACTAATAGAAAAGAAGCGAATTCGTTCATCGAGTTCGCTTCTTTTTAATCTCTTCTTATTAAATAGTGACTGTAAACCCTGCACGTTTCCCGATAATCTCAGCATAATCCTCTACCATTACACTTGCTGTCGGATACATCCCGGCGCCAGGCCCAATTACGGATAATGTTCCGATATAGTTTGTCTCCATCGTCACCGCATTGAACACATCATCTACAGGATAAAGCGGATGTTCATTGTTCACGAGTAGTGGTGCCACTTTTGCATGAATTGTACCGTCTTCGAGTTTTTCCACTTCTGCCACATGACGATAGCGAAGACCTTGCGCTGTTGCTTCCGCTACTTGTTCTGATGAAATTGTATCGATTCCGATCACTTCTACCTCTGCCCAATTTGGCTGTTCCCCAAATGCAAGGCTCGATAAAATCATCAGCTTTTTAAATGCATCCTGACCCGATACATCGTTAAATGGATCCGCTTCTGCATAACCTAATTGCTGTGCTTCTCTCAATGCTTGTTCAAAGCTCCAGCCCTCTGCACGCATCTTTGTTAAAATATAGTTTGTTGTTCCATTTAAAATTCCTTGAACGCAGCTTACTTCGTTGACCAGAAGAATATTTTTCATTGTTTTAATAATAGGCACACCACCTGCTACCGTTGCCTCAAAGCCGACGAATACACCATTTACTTTCGCCAATGCTTCGAGCTCCTCGCCCCGTTTTGCAAGCATTACTTTATTCGCTGTAATGACATGGCATTTTGCCTCAACAGCACGTTTTAAGTAAGTGAATGCAGGCTCTTCATTTACAATCGCTTCAAATACAACTTGCAGATTATTTTCCGCCAGTACGTCATCCATTGATTCCGTCATTAAATGTTTTGTGCCCGGTACACGCTCACGGCTTGCATCGGTTACTAAAATCTTCGCGACCTCCAGTTCAACACCCAGCTTTTCGCGAAGCTCCTGCCTCTTTTCATTTAAAATATGGTAAATTCCCTGACCTACTGTGCCAAATCCTAAGATCGCTGCCTTGATTGTTGCCATTGCCTTTCTCCTCCAAATTCTTAACACGCATATATTAACGAATAATTCAAAAAATTTATCTTAAAGAAAATTCTATCCTATATAATACATGAAAACAAGGATAATCTCGCCTAGAAGGACATTTGTTTACTGTAAACGGTCAATATTCATTCAAATTTTATTTTTTAAGAGCTAATTTGGAGACTATGATGTTAATATTTCCAGTCACTACTTGTGTTTGGGGCTAAGTAGTTGAGAGAGTTTTGTTATGTTCTAATATATTCGGAAATCGTCTAATATATTTTGAAATGTTCTAATAAAATTGCGATCTTCTAATATAACCGGTTAATGTTCTAAAATGGGGTCGCAATCTGCTAATATCCACACTCCATTTGCGAATATCGCTCACACTTCTTCTAATATCGCTCATCATTGTTCTAATAAATCGCAAACACCGGTTTCAATAACCATTTCCTGCCCGGAAAATAAGCGTACCCAACCTTCAAATTCACCCAAATTCTAATAACATCGACATTTCTTCTAATATCCCCAAAATTTCTTCTAATAATCGTTTTCATACTTCTAATAAACCATATACACCGTGTAAAAAAATCACCGAATAAAAAAACACTAGCAAGGGGGCTCGCTAGTGTTCCGGAATTATTTTATACTGCCACGTTTATATCATTATATGCCCGTAAACGATAGGCAGTTAAAATCTTGGTCATGACGATTTCCTCTTTTGCCGAGAAGTCAGGGACCGCGTATGGGCGCTCTACTAACTGAAATTCCCCATATTTTAAGAACCACTCTCTAGCTGGCGACAAAATATGGGCTGTACCATGAATTCTGTATTCCTCGGCAACTTCTTTTATAACATAACCCGCTGTGGCAAGATCGTGAGCTTGTTCTGAGAAAGCACTGTGTCCGAAAACATGCTGCCACATCGTATTCACATCCGCCAAAATTTGCTGGATCGCACAAGCGTTCACAAATTCCTTTACGTCATTTAGTTCATAAATAATATAGGCTGCAACGTTTTGTGCACTGTATACTTTCCCCATGTTGAACAACTCCTTTTCTTCCAATGATGCTGCAACATCACTTTAAATTTTTCCGGTTGGTAATATAATTATCCCAATTGTATTACTAGGTATTTAATTTGTCAATAAAACTTATAAAAATAGTAGGGATTAATTTTCTAAAAATTGCTTAGCTTTTCGAATGGGAAAAGCTAAGCCTATTTTTAAAGCATTATGCGTTTGTTTCTACTCCAACTTCCGCTGCAACTTTCGCTAATGCCTGCTCTAAATCCGCGATAATATCTTCCGCTGCTTCTAACCCGATCGATAAGCGAATGAGTTCTTCAGATACGCCGGCAGTTTTTAATTCTTCCGCAGATAACTGTTGGTGTGTTGTGCTCGCAGGATGGATAATTAATGAACGGGCATCGCCAACGTTCGCTACATGTGAGAACAATTCCACGTTATCGATTACTTGGCGGCCAGCTTCACGTCCGCCTTTAATTCCGAACGTAATGATTGATCCGAAGCCGTTTTTCAAATACTTTTTCGCTAAATCATGTGTCGCAAAATCTTCAAAGCCGTTGTAATTCACGTACTCCACAAATGGGTGGTTTCTTAAATACTCGGCAACTTTCTGTGTATTTTCATTGTGTCGGACAATACGCAAATGAAGCGTTTCAAGTCCTTGCAGGAAATTAAATGCCGCGTCAGCAGATAATGTTGGACCAAAATCACGCAATAGTTGAACACGAAGCTTTGTCGCAAATGCAGCGCCTGCTGTGTCAATTCCGTATCTTAGACCGTGGTATGAAGTATCGGGTTCTGTAAACCCTGGATGTCTTCCTTGTGTCCAGTCGAATTTACCGGCATCAACGACAATCCCGCCGATCGTCGTTCCATGACCGCCAATCCATTTTGTTGCAGAATGAATGACAACATCCGCGCCGAATTCAATCGGATTACTTCCATATGGGGAAGCAAATGTGCTGTCGATTAATAAAGGAAGACCATTGTCATGAGCGATGTTTGCTACCGCTTCAATATCCAGTACTTTCAAGCTTGGATTTCCGATAATTTCTGCGAAGATTGCCTTCGTTTTATCAGTGATTGCCGCTTGGAAATTTTCAGGATTTGATTCATCTACGAATTTTACTGTAATGCCGTAACGAGGCAATGTTGTCGCGAATAAATTATAAGTCCCACCGTAAAGTGAACCTGCCGCAACAATTTCATCCCCTGCACCGGCTACGTTTAAAATAGAAAATGCTACTGCTGCTGCGCCAGATGAAAGCCCTACTGCAGCTGTGCCCCCTTCTAATAAAGCAACCCGTTCTTCAAATGCCCCGACTGTCGGGTTCATAATTCTTGAATAAATATTGCCTGTTTCCTGTAATGCAAATAGACGTTGCGCATGAGCTGTGTCATTAAATGCATAGGCCGTTGTACGGTAAACCGGAACTGCAATTGCTCCTGTTTCCGGGTCTGGCTTTTGACCCCCGTGTAATAATAATGTTTCTGGTCTTAAATTTGTCATTTTAATACCCCCAAAAATTTAATCGATGGTGAAATCGGTGTTTTTGAGGAGGATTTTTTAAATGAAAAAAACCCCCTTCAGTTAAGAAGAGGGTTGCGCATGAGCAAGTTTGCCTCCTCTTATCTTTCAAAATGATTGTCCATTTTGTAGGATTTAGCACCTTAGTCAGTTCATCACTTACTGGTTGCCGGGCATCTCAGGGCCTATTCCCTCCGCCGCTCTTGATAAGAGTTATGTGATTTGTGTTCCATCGTTGAGTCTCAGTATAAAACATACTAATCCGATATGTCAACACAAAAAATTAAAATTTTCAGATTTCTATTCTGATTACTCTTATCTGTATTTAACGATATGCAAAAATTTCCTCCCTATGAATTGAATAGACGCTTATAATCGACTTCAACTAAAATATTGACTAAAATAAGCTTGAAGGATATACCATTAAGATTTTTATTACATAAAAGGGAGATGTTCACGTGAATACAAAAGAATTATTACGCAGTCACACATCTGTTCGCAAATATACAGGTGAGGAAATTTCAAAAGAAACTGTCATCGATTTAATCGAAACAGCACAAATGGCGGCAAGCTCGCATTTTGTGCAGGCATACAGTGTTATCTGGGTAACGGATGAAGAAAAGAAAACTAAGCTGGGTGAACTGTCTAAAAACGAATTCCAATTCAAAACAGCTGGTGCCTCTTTCTTGTTTTGCGTAGATTTCAAACGTTTGCAGGTAGCTGGTCAAAAGCACGGAGTCGATATTTCTGCTGACACGGCTGAAAACGTGCTTGTAGGTGTAGCAGATGTTGCATTATTTGCGCAAAACTTTGTTATTGCAGCAGAATCAATGGGTTACGGCATTTGCTATATTGGCGGTGCCCGTACAAATCCTAAGGAAATTAGCGAGCTGTTCAATTTACCGGAATATGTTTTCCCGCTATTTGCGATGACGATTGGTACACCGACAAAACGCAATGAAACAAAACCGCGCTTACCAGTAGCTGCGGTATTGCATGAAAATGGCTATGACGTTGATCAATACGATACGCTTCTAGATGAGTATGATGGAATTATGGAAGACTATTACAGCAGCCGATCTTCAAATCAAAAGACGGCAACATGGACAAAGCAAATGGCTGATTACTTAGTAGAACAAAATCGTCCACATATGAAAGAGTTCCTCGCTTCACAAGGTTTCACTTGGAAGTAGGCTAATAAACCAAAAATGCTATTTTTCTCTGTGAGAAAAATAGCATTTTTTTGCTGAGCGTTAAAAATTGATTTCCATTCCGGGACGCTTTCCGCGGGCACGGCCTGAGCCTGTAGTCTCAGGCGTCGTGCTGTTCCCGCTGGAGTCGCCCTACATTCCAATCAATTTTACAAAGTATCCGTTTCTTAATAAGAGTTTTCTTCTTATCCAGCGGTACTTCTACTTCTGCCCAAATTTCTTTGTTTATTTCAATCCTTCAATTTGCAATGCTTTCACAGGCTGGAAATCTTCCCCTGTTTTCGCATACGTAATGGTCGCCTGATCGCCTTCTTGCAAGTAAATTGCAAACGGTGCAACTTCTGTAGAAACAATGAAGTTTTCACCTGTATTTGCCAGGAATGATACGATCGTGAAATCCCCTACACGCTCTTTATAAACACGCACGACTTTTACCGTCGCCTTTGCTTCTTCAGCATTTGAAGTACCGTCTACCGTACTTCCGCCACGACTTAGCGCTGTTTTATAAAGTCTTAACGCTTCATTTGGTGTTGTACCATACGCCGAAATTTCAGGATTTGCTGCTGACACGATAAAGTAATTTTGCAGGAATCCGTTCGCATCGAGTACAGCTGACAGCCAGCTCGCTTCACCGTAGAAGTTGTAAAGGATCGGCATTTCACCTTCCCATTCTTTTTCGATGAACTTTTTCTCGATAATTTCAAGAGCCCCTTGGGAATCCATATAAGACTCTTCCAGATTTCCGGTATAGTACGTCGCTTCACCGGTACGTGCATGTGTTAATGCATAACCAAGCATCGAGTCAACGCCCTCTTTCGGACTTGTAAAATCAGTGAAATAATACATTTCCCCATCTTCCATAAAGATCGGGCTTACATTTGCTTCCGTACCTTCATCGCTCGGCAACTTAACATCCTTTTTACCGACTAGACTGTTCCAGAATCCGTGCACATAATTACCGTAATAACTATTTTGCAAACTTACCGCTTCCGGTGATACCGCACCATCGATAAATGCCGGTACATCTGCAATCGCGATTTTCTCTGTTGCACCTGTCTCCGCATCAACAAGTACAACCCCTTTTACATCAAAGCCGTTACGTGCTGAAATAAATTCCCCGTAAGAACGGATGTAATACGGTTTACCATCCTCATCAATTTCAAGCTGCGGATCTCCGTAGAAAATTAATGATGGATTTTGAAGACGAATATGACGCTCCAGGTTTTTATTTAAATAAGCAGATGGAACATAGTTCATTTCAGCCTTCACAAACTTTGGATTATCGCTTGAGTCTGTAGCACTCATCGTGAAATAACCAGGTGTTGTTTTTCCGTTGAACCATTTAAAGAATCCTGAAAATTCTACAGGTGCAATGTAAACATACTGATCATTTACTTTTTGAATTTGCAGGTTTCCTAATTCATAATAGCTCGTGTTTGGAACCTGTCCAAACGCTTTTTTCATTTTGTTTTTAACAAATTTTGGCGGTACACTTGCCGGTGTTTTCGTCTCATCAAACGACGAAATTTCCGTTTTTTCTTTCATCTCTGAAGATTTGAATTTTTCATTTGCATTTAAAAATGGTGCACTTACTAAATAGCCGATCCCAATAATGCCAACAAGCACGATGGCTGATTTAATTTTTTGCTCCTTCCCAACAGCAAATATTGCCCCAATAATGGCTACAACAGGTATTACGTATAAGAAAATCGTCCAGCTTAGATCGATTTTTGAAATATATACTGTTAAGAATACTGATATAAAGCTTACAATAAATGTCGTAATGAATAAGCTCGTAAATGTTTTTGATGAAAGCTCCTTATTGCGAACTTTTTTTGATAACGGCATTAATAATAATGTGATCAAAAGTGATCCAATTGCCGTTATTAGCAATAATTGTCCCATAACAATCACCCTCTCTTACTTACTATGTACGAATAACCTCCCAAAAAGATTCATAAACAAGTAAAACTGCATAATTTCTGGCATAATAGAGCATATATTGCATTTTTATAAATTGATAGTTTGGTTTTACATTAATTTTATATAAATATTTTTACTTGGGGGTTAATAGATGGCACGTAAAGTTCTGATTTTACTTTTCTTCGGGCTTGGCTTGTACTATGTGTTCTTTTTTGAATCGATCGATAGTTCATTAAAAATGGTCTTTAAGCTTTTGCCAATGATTTTCCTTATAGTGCTCGCATTTTTAACGAAAGTACATGTGAAATCACCATATTACTGGCTGATCTCTATTGGTTTAATTTTCTGTGCGGTTGGCGACTATACATTGCAGTGGTTCATTATTGGACTGAGCTTTTTTCTGGTCGGTCATATTTTCTATATTTTTGCTTTCCGCTCAACAAATCAGCAGAATACACCACTGTACGTAAAGTTTTTTTTAGCTTTATATGGTGCGGTTATGATGTTCTGGATTGCAGGAAGTCTTCTTAAAAAAGGAGATGCTGTACTCGCCATTGCAGTGACTGCTTATATTTTAGTAATTTTAACGATGGGATGGACATCGTTCCGAACAGGCAGTAAGTTTGCTGTCATCGGCGCCACCCTCTTTATCATGTCGGATTCGGTCTTGGCTATTAACCGTTTTATGTTTGAGGTTGCCTATTCCCATATCTTGATTATGTTTACGTATTACGGCGCACAGTTTTTCCTCATGCTCAGCATAATTGATTATGATCGATTACGCTAAAGCGTAATCGTGTCCAGATTTTTTAGACACACAGGATGTGGGTCAGTCAGCCGTTGTCACACGATGTGACGTATTTAGGCTGACTTCATTATTCATTTAAAAAATCTGTGACATCTGCCAGAGGCTTATCTTCATTCAGCGGGTACTTAAGTAGCCGCTGAATGAAGATAATTAGTTCAAATTCCGAAATAAAAAGTGTAGAATGAAAGCAATAAGTATTTAGGAGGTCTTTTTCGGATGAAAGAGAAAGTAATTGAACGTTTAGTACGCTATGCAAAAATTGATACACAATCAGATTTCAACTCTGACACAACCCCTTCTACAATGAAGCAATTCGATTTATTACATGTATTAAAAGATGAATTGGCAGCAATCGGTTTAACAGACATTACACTTGACGAAAACGGCTACCTTTTTGCAACACTTGAATCGAATACAGATAAAGACGTACCGACACTCGGCTTTTTAGCGCATGTTGATACAACATCGGATTACACAGGAACAAATGTACAGCCTCAGCGCATCGATAACTATGACGGTGAAGCGATTACATTAAATAATGGGTTAGTAATGGCACCGGACTACTTCCCGAACTTAAAGAACTATGTTGGCCAAACGTTAATCACAACAGATGGCAATACATTGCTTGGTGCTGATGACAAAGCCGGCATCGCTGAAATTATGACTGCGATGGAATACTTAGTGAAAAATCCGGAAATCAAGCACGGAAAAATCCGTGTAGCATTTACACCGGACGAAGAGATCGGGCGCGGTCCACACAAATTTGACGTCGAAAAATTCGGTGCGGATTATGCATACACGATGGATGGAGGTCCGCTTGGTGAATTACAATTTGAAAGCTTTAATGCAGCTGGCGTAAAAGTAACGACACGCGGTACGAATATCCACCCGGGTTCGGCGAAAAATAAAATGGTGAACTCGATTACAATGGCGATTGAATTCCAAAACGAAATGCCTAAAGATGCAGTTCCTGAAAAAACGGACGGCTATGAAGGCTTTATCCATTTAATGCATTTCAACGGCGGCATTGAAGAAACAACAATGTCTTACATTATCCGTGACCATGACCGCGCTAAATTCGAAGAGAAAAAAGCGTATATGGCAAAGGTCGGCAAAGAGTTACAGGAGAAATACGGTGAGGAAGCAATTACAGTAGCGATTGAGGATCAATACTATAATATGGGCGAAAAAATCGAGCCTGTTATGGAAATCGTCGATATTGTAAAAGAAGCGTTTTCTAAGTTTAATATCACACCGATTGTTGAGCCAATTCGCGGCGGTACTGATGGTTCCCAGCTTTCATACATGGGCTTGCCAACACCGAATATATTTGCAGGCGGCGAAAATATGCACGGCAAATATGAATTTGTATCAGCTGAAACAATGGAAAAAGCGACGGAAGTCATTATTGAAATCGTTCAGTTATTTGAACAGCGTTAGAACAAAAGTGCTAAAGCGCCCGTCCAACTCCGAGTGGGCAAAACGCCACGTCCTTTTGGCATGCCCCCAATGACTCACATCGTGTGAGCCTCAGACATTGGAGGACCCGATACAACGGCAAAAATATAATGAATGAAATTGAATGGAGCGATTACTTTCGCTTCATTTTTTTGTATACTTAATAGACAGAAAATTCAATACAGTTAAGTGAGGTGTGTTATGAAGGAAATACTGATTGGCATTTTAGCGGCTTTATTTTTTGCGGTTACATTTGTATTGAATCATTCAATGGAATTGGAAGGCGGCAGCTGGCTATGGAGTTCTTCGCTCCGCTATTTCTTCATGCTTCCTTTTCTTATTGCCATTGTCGCGATTCGGGGAAAAGTCGGATTTCGTATTTTATCGAGTGAAATGAAAGAACATCCAGGTGCGTGGCTCATTTGGAGCTTTGTCGGGTTTGTATTATTTTATGCGCCGCTTACATTTGCCGCGGCATTCGGTCCAGGCTGGCTCGTATCAGGTACATGGCAATTTACGATTGTAGCAGGTGTATTGCTTGCCCCCCTTTTCATAACGTCCATCGCCGGAAAAAACATCAGGGCAAAAATCCCGCTTATTTCACTCGGCATCTCAGGCATTATTCTATTCGGGATTTTGCTTATCCAAATTCCGCAAGCACAATCGGTTTCAATGGATAGCCTGCTCCTCGGTATACTACCCGTTGTCGTTGCGGCATTTGCCTACCCTCTCGGCAACCGGAAAATGATGGAACTTTGCGGCGGTAGAGTGGATCCGTTTCAACGGGTTCTAGGGATGACAATCGCTTCCTTGCCTGCATGGATCTTGCTTGCAATCTATGCATTGTTTACTGTTGGCCTTCCATCCGCGAGCCAAGTGTATCAATCACTGCTCGTTGCTGTTTCTTCGGGCGTCATTGCCACGATACTATTCTTTATCGCTACAGACCGTGTACGCCATGACCAAGGAAAACTGGCAGCAGTTGAAGCAACACAATCGACAGAAGTTCTTTTTGCGATGGTCGGTGAAATGATTTTACTAAGTGTACCACTCCCGCAGCCGATTGCTTTAATCGGACTGGCGGTCATCATTATCGGCATGCTGCTACATAGCTATCACACAGTACTTATGAATAAACGATTACAAACAGCAAATGAAAAAGGGTAGCGACATCTTCGTCACTACCCCTTTTTCCTACATTCCCCACTGCCAAATGCCGGTCGGATTTTTATACATTTTGAATACATATTCCCCAACAGATTCACGGTCATACTGGTAGCGTATTTCCACTTCCGATTCGGATAAATACGTAACATTTCGGTAAGATGCTTCCAAAAACAGTTCACCTAAACGGTTCGAATGCGGAAATGGAATGTCACTAGCAGTTAACCTTTCACTAATTGACCCATCTCCAAAAATCTGATCATACAAATAAAGATCAAAATATTGTTCTGGTGAATAGTCGTTTTCTAAACCAAAATAAATTGATGCTGTTGTACTTTGCTCTGCCAATGCTACGACTTCCCCGTAAATTTTATGCACAGCGGTAATTGTTCCTGCCTGCATTGTATTTTCTGCCGGGAAATGATTCACCAAAAAGTATTCACGCGCATTTAATAATTGATCGTAGCCTCCTGCAATCGTATTGCCGTTTTCCTCATACAATTCTTTTAATTCCGATCTTACAGGTTTCCCATTTACCGTTAGCTTGCCGTCCTGCAAAACGACACGGTCTCCTGGAACAGCGACTACTTCATAATAGGCGTTTTCGTAAATTGGTAAATGACTGCTCGTATTTGTCATCGTTCGTACAACATCGCCTGCTTCATATACAGCTTCATCAAATAAATTTTCCTGACGTTCTATCACTGTATGGTAAAGTCCCTTTTTCCCTGCAAGTGTAAAGGTTTCTTTATCTACATACTGTAAATCCGATAATTGTTCCAGCACTGGTAGCTGTGCAAAGGAATCATAATCGATTGTTGATAATTGCTCCTTTTTTTGAAGAGTAGCAATTTCCGCTAAATCATCAAGCGGGTCATAAGGAGCACCCCGTCCTTCATTCCCCGAATTTTGCGTAAAAGGAACGGCCGTCATAAATAGGAATACCGCAACTGCTGCAACAGCTGCCGTCACTAATTGAACATGCCATGAACGTTTCTGTTTTCGGGCGGGCGGAGTCAATTCAGATTTCACACGTTGCTTAATACGACTTTCCTGCAAGCGTGTATCACCCATCATTTCATCCAGTTGTTTTTTAAATGGATCCATGCATCATTCCTCCAATCCCTCTTCGCTAAAAAACTCTTTCAATTGTTGCTTTGCTCGACGCAAACGTGTTTTCACCGTATTTTCATTCAGCTGTAAATACTGTGCAATATCGGCAATGGACTGTTCGTCATAATAAAATAAAATGAGCGGCTCACGATATTTCAGTGGTAGCTGGAATAACTTCTGTTCAAGTGATGCAAGATGCTCTTTTTGTATAACTTCTTCATCCGTACCTTTTGTTTGAGCAAAAATCGTCTCAAAAACAACATCCTTTTTATGCTTCCATGAGCGTAAATAATCTTTTGCACGATTTGCTGTCATTTTTGTTAAATACGTTTTCAATGACGCCTCATTTCGAAACTGGTCGCTCTTCTGAAAGTATGTTACAAATACTTCCTGTACGATGTCCTCGGCGGTAGCCCAATTTTTAACGTACAAATAAGCGATGCGTACTAAATAACGCGTGTGCTCATCAACAATTGCATCAAATTCTCTCATGTAACGATTAACACCTTCTTATATTTCTAAGACCAGTTCACCCCCTTTACATAGGACGTGAACTGTTCAAATGTTTTATTTTCAGTTATGCCGAATCGATTGACCTCATAGTTTGATTGTTGCATATTAGCATAACCTTCATTTGTCGTAAAACCGATTAACAGCCCTACTTCCTTCATCGCTTCGATCATATCTTCATCGTAATGACCGAATGGATACGCTAAAGAAATTGCATCCGTCAGCATATTAACATTTTGCTGCAAATCCATCGCAATGTCAGCAGACGACATCTCTAATGCGATTCCTGCTCCTTTACTGAACTGATGCAAGTTATGTGTGTGCGCTTCGAACTGAAAAACGTCCGTCATTTGCTGCATCTCATCGGCTGTGAAAAATTGGAGCGGTCCATTGCCGTCAAATACTTGTTCGCCTTCAAATCGTCCTGTACGAGAAGATATAATATGCTGTACCGCTGAAAATCCATGTTCCTTTAAAATTGGATAGGCATAGACCTTCGTCGATAATAAACCATCATCAAATGTAATGAGAATTGAATTAACCGGTAAAATATGGCGACCTTCCAAATAATCATAAAGCTGTGTTGTCGAAATTGTTGTAAATTGCTCTTCAGCTAAAAAGGCCATTTGCTGTTCAAATGATTGCACAGAAACCGTACTTGTACTTGTCACCATTTCTTCTTTCGGCAAAATATGATGATACACTAAAACTGGAATTCCTTCATCTATTTCAACTGATGATTTATGTATATAACCGGCACGTTCTCCTACTTTGATGACAAACCACCCATCAACCTCCCCCACTATCGGGTAGCGAAACCCTTGTGAAAGCTGCAGCAACACACTGCTCGTAAGATTTTTTTCTTCATATACTTTTGTTTGTTCTGTCGTTTTGATTGAGTTTGTTATTTCTGTATTTACTAACGTCTGAAGCGATCGCTTTTCTACAGTGGCACTACCTTTTTTTATGAAGGCTGAAATTTTTCCGAATCGTAGTTCATAGTAAAGCTCATCTTCACCTACAATTGCAAAAGAAGTATTCGGATGTCCCACTCCAATTTCAGTGAGCGTATTATCTTTTATATAAATCGGTTGTTCCTCATTCAGGACGATAACTTTTTCAAATAGATGTGTTGCCTGTTCTATTTGGGTTCCATTTTCTCTACCTGCCATTTCTTTTTCGTTTGCAACCGCTCGTTCAATCTTTTCACTAGAACCTCTATATTCAATTGTCAGGAATAATACGCATATAGCGATAAACCCTACTGCAATTAACTTTTTCATCATTTCCTCCGCCTACGTTTTTTATTGAAGCAACGTACAGACGGAGAAATTCAAAATAAGTTTCAAAAAAGTTTTAGAAATTTTTTTATACACAAAAATACCCGTATCTGTAAGCGACACGGGCAATGGGTCTCCCAACAAAGGAAGAAAAACTAGAAGAAAAATATAAAGGGTGAAAAACTCAGTGTCTGACACACAGTCAAACTTACATTCTAAATGAGGGGGTTTAGAACGCTATGGCTGAGCTAACAAACTCCTGGAGAAAAGTTGTTAGCTCAGACTTATTTGTACTGTATTACAAATAAGCTCTTGCTACAGTTATAATGATAATGATTATCAGTATCATTGTCAACCCGTTTCCAAAAATCTTTTTAAGTATTTTTTAATGAACGGCGATATTGGTACTGTTTGTATTGGAACAACATAAAGCAACCGATACAAAAGCCTAAAATTGCTACAAATGATGCAACTGCCACCATAATCGTAAAGCTATAGGCAACGACTGGCAGATTAAAGGCAAACCCTGCTATTCCGCCTGCCAGACATAGGCTCGCAACCGCTGAATTGAACTTTTGCTGTCCGATCTCTTCAGGAATATATGACTTAATATCTTTCGTTAAAAACAATTTTGCAAAGCGCATAATTGGATTAAACCCGGTGAAAATCCCAAGTAAATTTGCAATTAACGGAATGCCCAAAATCCAGAATTGTCCTGACACCCATGTGACAACGACTGATAAAAATATTACCCACTGATTTACACGAACTAATGGTCTTGGTATAGAAATCGGTTTCGTCATTAAAAACCAACCTTTCTTATCTGTTTTATTCATTTTAGCGTTTTTCACCTCGTTTGGGAAGAGAAATGGTATAGTAAATATAAATATTTTTTTAGAAAAGGTGATATGTATGCCTGCACTTTCTTATGATCAAGTACGACAATTAAATTCCTATAGTATTTTTACCGAAGAACCTGACCGTCCATTATTTACATTGGCGAATCTACATAAAGACTTCTATTTGACGGATTTCCGCAATTTAATGATGGGCATTACAAATGCTGCTACAGAAGCTGCAGCCATTTCCCACTTCGGACGTCGCTACGGCATGTTTGTCGCAATGCAGTTTTATATGCTGACTACGTATGATGAAGTTTGGGACGGCAAGCCTGAAGATCTGCGCTTTGCTATTGTACAGGAGTTCGGCATTCATACACTCGGGATGTATATAAACCCAAATGATTTCCGCTATGTGGAAGATGATGAGCGCGAACGAGTGATGACGGACATTTTATATAAGACATCGGTCGTCATTGGCCAGTTGCGTAAAACAACGTCCATTTCGCCGCTTACTTTATGGGAAAATATTTTCGGATACATGCTTTGGCACTTCCATACATTACTCGAAAATCCGGCATTGGCTGACCGCGCTTTCGAGGACTTGGACATGCTTGAAGATAAAAATGTTTGGCGCTACTTCTCGGACAAATCGCTGTTTTTAAATTATACAGGCGGAAAAAGCCCTTCCGCTCTCATCAATCAGCCTGTCCGCAAAAGCTGCTGTTTTTCAAAAGACATCCCAGGCTTAATGGCTTGCGGATTTTGCCCGATGAAATAAGGTTTTGTTTTAAGTGCCGCCAAGTAATCGCGGCACTTTTTTATTTGGTCCGGATTGCTGGAGGCACGTTTTTCTAATAAATGGCATACTTTTTCTAATATCGCTTGAAAAGTTCTAATAAACTCCTGATGTTCTAATAAAGGGCCGATGTTCCGATAAAGGGCCGAGATGTTCCAATATAGGTACCCGATCTTCTAATAAGTATCGCCGTTTGTCTTATATCCGGGTTAACTTTTCTAATATCACGGCAACCATTCAAGCGCAAAACAAAAGCGATGCTATAAACTTCATAGCATCGCCCTACCTTCTTATTTCGTTGCACTGTTTTTCAATGTTGTTGCTATTACTTTGGCGCCATCAAGCAATGCCTTTGCATCAAAGGTCATTTTCGGATGATGGAGTCCAGGACCAAGATCTGCACCAACGCCGATCATCGTTGCCTTCAACTCAGTATTTTTGATCGTATAGAAATGGAAGTCATCGCTTCCCGGTGTCATCACTGCCGGTGCTAAACTTTGCTCTCCAAGTGCTTCAACAATCGAGCGTTCTGCAATTGCAGCCGCTTCGGATGATACTTCCGCACCTGGTGTAACATCCATCCAATTCCATGCCAGCCCAGTATCGAACATCTCCGCAATTTGTTTCAAGCCTTTATCAACTTCCTGCTGTACTTGCGCCAAGACTTCATTTTTCTGTGCACGCACATCGATCGAGAAGGTCGCATTACCCGGAATAATATTGACGCTTCCGCCATCTGCTACAATTTTTGTTATCTTCGCAGAGTATACTTCAAATGGATCGACATGAATATTTTTCAGCATTTGCTGAATCGCTACGACGACATCAATCGCATTTTTTCCCTGGTGCGGACGAGCGCCATGTGCATCAATACCAGTAATTGTCCCAGTTAAGAATGCTGCAGCACCATGATAGATTGCGGGTGATACTTTCCCTAATGGCAGCTCTTCCATAGGACGTAAATGAACACCGAATAAATGGGTAACATTTTCCATTACACCGCGATCAATCATCGCCAATGCCCCGCCACCTGTTTCTTCAGCCGGTTGAAAAATAAATCGGATTTTCTTTTTCAAAGGTTCATTCTTTAATGCATAGAGCGCACCTAAAACAATCGATATATTTGCATCATGTCCACAAGAGTGATTTGCCTGCATAACGCCATCCACTTCCTGCCATAGTGCATCAATATCCGCGCGAACCGCAATTGTTTCTTCGCCTTTTCCGATTTCCGCGACAAGGCCAGTCACATCGTTAAATTTTTTATAGCTTACGCCCATATCATCTAAAATTTCTGCTAATTTTGCTGTTGTTTTTATCTCCTTCCAGCTTACTTCAGGGTTTGCATGGAAATATTGAAACCAATCAAAAATCATTTGTTCCGTAGAATTAACCGCTAACATGAAACGCACCTCGAATATTATTTAGTACTTCTATTATACAGTACAATTTTCGCATACTACATTATTAGTGCCTAAAAAAACGACATCTATCCAAATAGTTTCGCTGGATAGACGCCGTAATATTTTTAAATTCATTTTAAAAACTCCTTTATAAGCTTGAGAAAAACCCTTGGGGATATTGAGTGCGTTCTTCACTTTCCGTTACCTCTTGCTGCTCGGCTAACTCAAATTCCACCTCTTCGTCAAATAAGTATGTTTCAAACGTCGACTTTAAAAGTGTTGACATATTATTTCTCCCCTTTAATTATTTGAATTTTTAATTAATTTAAATAATATAATGGATTTTCAAGAAAATCAACAAATAAATGCACTTAATGCATAAAAAGTATTAAATCTATCTATTTTCGAGATAAATAGAAAAGCGCCTGAATTAAATATTCAGACGCTCTCTTTTTTATGAAATGGCCACTTTTGAACCGTTTTCTTTATTTCTAGTAACGTATTGAATCACGAACATAATTCCAAATACAATAAGTCCAATTGTATCCGATAATGATTCAGGATAAATCATCGCTAAACCTGCTGCCAATAAAACAATGCGTTCAATCCAGCTCACAGGGCGATACCAGTAGCCAATAATTCCGACACCTATTGCAATCATACCCATGACTGCAGTAAACACTACCCATAAGATTTGCCAGATCGTTACATCAATCATAAGCAATGCCGGTGAGAAGACAATCATATACGGAATAATGAATGCCGCGATGGCAAGCTTCGCGGAGTTCACACCGGTACGAATCGGATCTCCTCCTGAAATACCGGATGCTGCAAAGGCGGCGAGCGCAACAGGTGGTGTAATATCGGCTATAATACCGAAATAGAACACGAAGAAGTGCGCTGATAAAACTACAATCAGTGGAGCTGCACTTGCCGGTACATCCGGTGCAAGTAATGCAATGATAGCCGGTGCAGCAATCGTTGATGTAATAACATAGTTTGCCGTTGTCGGTGCACCCATACCTAAAATTAACGAAGCAATCATTACAAAGAATAATGTAAGGAGAATACTGCCCCCTGCTAATTTTACTAAGCTGTTTGCAAGAGACAGCCCTAGACCTGTCTTTACAACAACACCGACGATGATACCCGCACAAGCTGTTGCAGCAGCTACTGCTAATGCCGAACGTGCACCATCAACCATTCCATCGATAATTTCTTTAAGACCGAATTTCACATCCGGATTAATAAACCCGACGATGATACAGGAGATAATACCGTATAGCGCCGCATGAATTACCGGTACACCAGACATCATGAGGATGATAATTAATACAATTGGAATAAGTAAATAGATTTTCTTGAATACTTTAGAGCGATCCGGCATCTCTTCATCTTTTAAGCCACGTAATCCTAAACGCTTCGCTTCAAAGTGTGTCATGATCCAAATACCTGTAAAGTATAAAATTGCCGGAATGGCAGCTGCCTTGGCAATATCCCAATACGTAACATCACGACCGATAAACTCAACCATTAAGAATGCTGCAGCACCCATAATCGGCGGCATTAACTGACCACCTGTTGATGCCGATGCTTCTACTGCACCAGCAAAGTTTTTATTGTAGCCGAGACGTTTCATCATCGGAATCGTATATGATCCGGAAGTTACTACATTCGCTACAGAACTTCCTGAAATTGTGCCTTGCAGGGCAGATGAGAAAATCGCTACTTTGGCAGGACCACCTACTAATTTTCCGGCAACCGAAATCGCTAAGTCATTGAAGTATTCCCCTACCCCCGTTTTTACAAGGAACGCGCCGAATAATAGGAACGCGAAAATAAATGTAGAAGATACTGCCAATGGTGTCCCTAAAATCCCGTCTGTCGAGAAGAACATCAAGTTTACAATGCTATCTAAGCTTTGCCCGCGGTGTGCCATAAAGTCCGGCATATACGGACCGTAAAATGCGTAAAGTAAAAACAGCCCGGCAATTATTGTGATCGGCAATCCTACCGCTCTACGGGCACCTTCCAATACGATAATTACCGCCAGAATTCCAATATAGAAATCCATTGTTTGAAGTTGACCTAAACTTTGAACAAGCCGGTCATAATTGATTACCCAATAACTCCCTACAACAATAGCAATAACAGCTAAAATATAGTCATAAAACGGAATTGTCCGTTTTGATAGCTTACGGCTTGCCGGGAATAATAGAAACACAAACGTCAGTGCAAATCCTAGGTGAACCGTACGCTGGATTTGCGCTGGAAACTGTCCGAAAATTGCCGTGTATACTTGAAAAAGTGTAAATGCCAGCAAACCAAAATAGATAATATGCTTCATGAAATTTTGAGGGTTACGCTGATTCGATTCCAAATCGTATTTTTCCAATAATTCCTGCTGCTGTTCCAAAGTAAGTGATTCGTGTAAAGCTCCAGGATCTAAAGCCGCTTTTTTGTCAGTCATCTAATTCGACTCCTTTCAATTTGTCATATAAAGACAATCTTTTAATTGTTACTAAATAGGATTTCCCACGTACTAAATGCTTTTTTAAAGGAATGACTATGCCTTTATGCTGAAGATTTAATTTATAGTTGACATTCCCAATATGTAACGTAAATTCTTCTAATTTTGCATCGTTGTATTGAAGTGTATAAACACCATCTTCATAATGAAGAGTCTGCCCTTCCTCTGCATGTCCGGGCATCCCAATAGCTACATCGGTGTATTCCATTGCAAGCAGCTGAAATTCATTTGTAGGCAGCACTTTATAGCTCTCTGTCACATCCGTTAAATGTATGGAATGGGTGAAAACCAGCTGGAACTCATTTTCATTCTTTAACGGCAAAAAGTGTTGAACCGGCTTTTCTACTCTTGTCTCTGTAAAAGTTATGCTCCGTTCAAAAGGAATAAACCAAACGATAATACTTAGAAGAACAAGGATGATAAAAATCCATTTTTTCATTTGGATGATCACTCGCTTAAATATAAAAATACAACAAAGGCCTCTGAAGCTTTTTTTGCGACAGAGGCCCTTAGTTTTCCCTAATTACTTTACTTCGTCAAAGTATCTTTGTGCACCTGGGTGTACTTCAATACCGATTCCGTCTAAGCCTGTTTCAGCTTTAATAAATTCGCCTTTAGCATGACCAATTTTATCTGTATTATCATAGATTGCTTTTGTCATTGCATACACTAAATCTTCTGGCAGGTCTTTATTTACCGCTAACATTGCACCTACAGAAACAGCAGGAACTTCTGCTTCTAAACCATATGTGCCAGCAGGAATATTATCTACTGCATAGTAAGGGTATTTCTCGATTAATTCTGCTGCTTTGTCTGCTTCAACCGGAATAATGTGTACACCATTTGTAGCATTTAAAGCTTCTACAGCACCAGTTGGGTAACCAGCTGTAATGAATGCTGCATCAATTTGACCTGATTGAATACCATCAGTAGATTCACCGAAGTCTAAGTTTTGTGCTTGAATATCATCTTCAATTGATAATCCATGGATTTCCAATAATTGCTCAGCATTTGCATAAGTACCAGAACCTGGTGCACCTACAGAAACTTTTTTACCTTTTAAATCTGCAAATGTTTTAATGCCTGAATCCGCTAATGTTACTAATTGAACTGTTTCCGGATATAAAGCACCTAATGCTACTACAGAGTCAATTTTTTGTCCTTCAAACATTAAAGTACCTTGAGTTGCATAGTAAGCAATATCAGTTTGAACGAATGCAACTTCACCATCACCTGCAGCTAAAGCTGTCATGTTGGCAGCTGAAGCTTGTGATACCTCAGCAGTTGTTTTTACCCCTGTATCCGTTGTAATTAAATCCGCAAATGTTCCTCCTAATGGATAGTAAGTCCCTTGCGTACCACCTGTTAAAATACTTAAAAATTTAACATCCCCGAAATCTGCTTTTTCAGAACCAGAATCCGTTGTGTCAGTACCAGTTGATGTTTCAGTACCTGATGATGTTTCAGCCTCATCATCTGCACCACATGCAGCCAGAACTAAAATGAATGCACTTAGCACTAATAAGAAAAGCATATTTTTAGACTTGAACATGAAATTATCCCCCTTTTTACCTTATTATAGAATTCATTTTACATACACAAATATTCAAAAGTCAATTAATATCTTAAAAGTCTAATTATTCGGTATTTTTTAATCTTCTATTAAAAGCATAAAAGTGCTATAGAATGATGTTTTTCACTAACTTTTTAAATTTCGAAATCAATTTCTTCTATCAAATAATGTAATGTTATGCATAATAAATGAATAAATTTATTTTTCTAATATATGATATCTACAACTCAAATTGCATTTCTACTTCTAATTTATTACTTAAAATAAAAAATACCCTTTCTCACTTTTGGAGAAAATGGTATTTTTCGTGTTTAGCATTCGATTCCGTGCTTTAACTATTACTTAACTACCCCACATACAATCCGAGCTCCCGAATTCCCTGATGGGTCTGTTTTATAATCGTCTGCTTTTTCGTGAATGACAACAGATGTGCCATCTTCATCAAACAGGGAATTTTCTTTCCCTTTTTCAAGTGTAAAATCGGCTGTCACAAAGTTTAATTCCACTTCACCTGCATCATCCACAGTAATATTCGGAAGATCCCCTAAATGTGGGCCTGCTGGATTATCGACGCCATGCTGCTTTTTCGTTGGATTGAAATGGGCACCTGCCGATTCAAAGCTTGGAGGTTCACACTTCCCAAACTCATGTAGATGGATTCCGTGATCACCCGGCGGTAAATTATTTAAAACAGCAGTCAGTTCGACTCCTTTAGATGATTCTTTAAATAAGATTTCACCAACTAGGTTGTTCTTTGTATCATACATCTGCGCCTTCGCAGATAATGCTTCTGGTGCACTTACCGGGACGGTTTCCTTTTGAAATAAATTACATCCGCTTAATAATAGTACACATACAAATAAGCTAATTACTCGCACACTATCCCCTCCTTGCAGCTAGTATTTCAATAAAGAGGGCTGATTATACAAAAAAGCCACTCAAAATTTGAGTGGCTTCTTTCATATTAGTCTAAAATTTTGATTGTTACTGAACGGCGGCCCCATTCGTAGGCGTTATCTAAATCTGGAATAAATACATCAATTTTATTTCCCTTAATTGCCCCGCCTGTGTCAGCTGCAATGGCTTCCCCATATCCTTCAACCCAAACTTTTGTCCCTAACGGAATGATTCGTGGGTCTACTGCAATTACTTTTAAATTTGGATTGGCGCGTAAATCCGTACCATTTGCCGTTGTACCTGAACATCCTTCACAATAGGCTGTGTATGCTGTCGCTTCAACAGTCATTGTTCTTCCTGTATCAGGAACTGAACTTGTTGAAGTTTTCGCTTGTGTACCGCCTGTCGCGCTTTTCACTTCACTCTTGGCATACTCCTGTTGAGATCCGGATACTGTAATGGCGTCACCCGCATAAATTAAATCTGAATCGATATTGTTCCATTTTTGTAACTGATCAACTGTTGCATCATGGGCCAATGCAATATGGAACAACGTATCCCCTGGTGAAATCGTATATACTTTCTCATCATGACCACCAATTTTTAATGTATCCCCAACAAAAATTGTATTACTATTTAAATTGTTCAATTCCTTTATCTCTTCAACTGATGTTTGAAACTGTTTACTTATTTTATAAAGTGTATCTTCAGGTTGGATTGTATAAGTATCTGCAGAAGCTTGAGATGCAAATAGCCCCCCTGTAGCGAATACTCCTGCCAATAGAACTGCCATTAATTTTTTCTTTGTCAAATTTCTGTCCCTCCATATTTCCCAAATAAATTTAATTTGTTTTGACTCTGCTTTAACCTTACAGCAAATACATTGCAACACGATGACGCGGATATGAACCCTCCATTACAAGCACATTGCAGAGCTTTTGGATAATTATTACTAAATTTGAAGCGATTTATACATAGATTTTCCATTTTTTTGCGAAGTGACAGGAAAAGAAGAAATAATAAATGGGAATTCGTTTTCAGACTTATTACAAATCCGCCTATTCCTTTAATAATTCTTTCAATTTTGACGATATAAAGTAAAACTTCAACCAGTAGGGGGTGTTCATCCCCTACTGGTTGTTAGTTGAACCAATCGGGCTTTTACGGGCAGTTGATTTCCCAGTTAGAAGCCGAAGCTTTGCCTCTGCCGCTACGCTTTCGAGGCAGATAATTTACTGCCCGTTAAAGCGGGATAAAGTGAAACTTCAACCAGTAGGGGGTTTTTCACCCATTACGGATTGGAGGAACACAAGTTAAAACCGTCACATCCTGTGACAACATTTATGTGACCAACTTCGTGTTGGCCCGAACCAATCGGGCTTTTACGGGTAGTACAAATGAAAAGGAGGGTTTACTATGGAATTAAACACCATCATGTCAGCTCAGCTCGCCTCGCTACAGCAAACTGTGCAGATGAGTATTTTAGACAAGGCAATGAATACCGGCGCGGCAACCGCTATTCAAATGATTGAAGCAATGCCCCAACCGCAAGCAACTCCAGCACCCCACCCTTATAAAGGACAAATGATTGACGTCCAGGTTTAGTTTTAAAAATAAGAAAGGACGCTCATCATTTTACGTGAGCGTCCTTTCTGTTTTTAAATACAGGTTTTGCATTTGGCAGGATTGAAGATATTAGAAGATTTTTTTAGTTATTAGAAATTAGACTCCTGTTATTGGCACTTCTGAATCACATATTAGCAAAACGAGGAGACATTTTAGAAATTCTTCATACTATATTAGATAATCCAACTTTAATTGGACAATTGAATACGCTTTTTAGAATTTTTTTCATTTAATTAGAAAAACATCATCCCTTAATGTAAACCGCACGTTAAATTTCGGTTAAACACTTTTAAAAAATCATTTTTCGGGTATAACTAATAGTACAATGATGATATAAACAAAAAGGAGTGATTATTATAGGTATCCATACGTTTTTTACCAGTTTAAATGATTTAGAGCGTATCATCCGTTGTCCGGGCCGCTTTAAATTTGAAGAGCATAATGTGGCAGCACACTCGTGGAAGGTTTCGCAGTATGCGATGTTTTTTGCAACATTGGAGGAACGTGCAGGCAGTCAAATTGATTGGAAATCGTTATATGAAAAGACGATTAATCATGACTTTGCCGAAGTGTTTATCGGGGACATTAAAACACCTGTCAAACATGCAAGCGTTGAACTAAAGCAAATGCTTTCACATGTCGAAGAGAAAATGATGGAAAAATTTATTCTGGAAGAAATTCCGCTTGATTTACAGGACGTATTTTTTGACCGTATGAAAGAAGGCAAGGATCATACAATTGAAGGACGACTGCTTGAGTTTGCTGATAAGCTGGATCAGTTTTACGAGTCATTTTCAGAACTGAAGCGAGGAAATACCGACAAAGAATTTGTTCATATGTATGAAACTGCACTAAGCAAGTTACTGTTGATCGATCTGCCGGTATCTGTAGACTATTTCCGTAACGAAATTTTATCGGATGTTGTAACGGAAAAGACAGTCATCGATATTGCACTTTTAACAGAAAATATTTTACAGCAGCATACAGAATAATAACGGAAGGCTTCCTAATATATAAGGAAGGCTTTTTTATTTTGGTAATAAATCCAGCTTTTGATTTCGAAAAACTTCAATAAAACCATTCAAATTATTTGACTTTTTTTTTAAAACATACTTTATTGCATTCCACATTAACTTACTATAAGATAACAATAAGGCTACGTTGTACGTACGAATATTAAGTTTTAACCTTTATACTTATACAGGGAGTTTTACATCGATGTTGGAATGGCGTGCCTGGACTCTTTTGACTTCAGGATAGACAGGATAGCATTTGCGAACACCCACTTTGAGGAGTGGTGGTTTAAAACTTTCTATAATAACTACGGCAATGTGGCTGCTTACATAAGCAATACAGCCATAACAACATACAGACACTTACACGAATTTATGTGTAGGTGTTTTTTTATTTTCCTTTTCCTGGTATCATCTGAATATAAAATCTATAACCTTGAAGGGACTGAACTATGCGCAGATGGCAATATTTTTTATCTAACTGATTAAAAAATATTGGAGGTAATAAAATTGATACTAGAACTGAATACTAAAAGATTGTATTTGAGAAGAATGGAACCTTCAGACTCACCCAGCTTGTTTAAAATATGGTCTGATCCACATGTAACTGAATTCATGAACATATCCAGCTTTACGCATGAAACTCAGGCGAAAGAAATGATCGAACTGCTTGAGGGTTTGGCTCAGGCCGGTAAAGCTGTTCGTTTCAGCATGATTGAACGGGATTCGAATGAAATAATAGGTACGTGTGGATTTAACGCTATAGATTTTGACAATGCAAAGGCGGAGATTGGTTACGACATTGCCAAAGCCTATTGGGGCATGGGATTTGCTCCAGAAGGTATTAGTGCGTTACTGGAATGTGCTTTCGGAACTTTAAAACTGAATAGAATTGAGGCAAAAGTAGAACCCGCTAATGTCAATTCAATCAAGGTTTTACAAAAACTTGATTTCAAGTTTGAAGGAACTCTTAGACAATACGAAAAATCTAAAGGAAACTTTATCGATATCAATATGTATTCACGGCTAAAAACCGACTGATTTAATTCCCTACTGCCTATTTCTTTAATTAGAAATAGGCCTTTTTTTTTCGAATAACAAAAACCCTCATTAAATAACTGTTCGTTATTTAATGAGGAAAAAATTATATAATTTGCTATCCCTTATAGATCAATGACTCTTTTTCAAGCAGGATCGGTCCAGTACTCGTTCTTACTATAAAAGAAGAGTGGTTTAAGTAATCAGCTAAAACAACCGCCCCAACGCCTAAAATCTCCACTTGGACATCAACACGGTGAGCACTTTTACTTTTCTGCAGCTGAGAAAAAATTGGTGTCAACTGATCGAGTTCCTGCAACCTTTTGCAGTATAAAATAATATCAATATCACTGTTTTCATGGCAAACAGTGATTCCTGTTGCCATCGAAAAACCTACACTTCCGCCAATTCCCCATTTCAAACCATCCAATACCTTTTCGATATAAGTAAGCGACTGGATATGGGTTGCAGGATATGAATTTGCCAGAACATCAAACGGCCGAATTACTCGTTTAATGTTAGTTATAGTTGTAATCGCTGCAAATCGTTTAGACCGATTGTCCCCACGAAAGCCTATCGCAACTTTCCCGTCCTCTACTTTCATTCGTCTCACAACAGCAATGCCTTGAGCCATTTCATCCTCATTCATCCAATCAGGATATTGACCAAAGTAATCAATCTGATCCATGGACTTCAAAAACACTAGATCATGTACAGTTAGTTCCATTGTTGTGCGATTTTCCCACGTACAGCAATCGATGCCTTACGACCATTTTCAACCGCTATTGTTGATTGAATTCGATTTGCCAACGTTCTATCTCCGGACTGAATAATATCTTCTTTTGCCGATGTAATCGAATGAATGACTTTTTGAACTTGTTCATTAGTTGGTTCGTCTGCGTTAATACCGTCGATTAACTCATATAATGCACCTAGTGTTTTGAATGAATGGACATCATACGCCATCGATGGAACAGACTTCGCGAATTCGTCCAATTCTTCAACAGTACGCATTGTAACAAGAGCTGCAGACTTCTTGGACATTACATGTACTTGCACTTCTGAATCATCAAGCGAAATAATACGGTTTCCTTGCATACCGTGTGCCAGAAATGCCCCTGAAATTGCTTTTCCTACAACACATGTAACAATTGGGTGCCCACTTTGTCGAGCAACTGCATATGCCTCAACACTTGCTGCACACGCTAAATAAATGCCGAATAATTCTTCATGGTAGCCGAATGCCTGACCCGGAACATCGACAATTGGAACGATTAATCTCTTTTCTGCTGAATCCTTATCTTCTTCGATTGCCTGACGAACATATTTCGCAACCGTCCAGGCTTCCTGCAGACCAAACTCCCCATTGCGGGCACGGTAAAATTTATTTTCACTGTTTGGCACAACAGCAATGAAACGAGCTTTTTCTCCATTTAAATGGGCATCTGCCACTAAAACAGATGGCGTTTCTGAAATTGATGGTGCATTATTTGTAAATGCATTAAACCACGTACGGCCTCTGCTCGTATTTTCCCCATCTGTAATCGTTGCTTCACCAGCTGCCAATTCCGATCGGTTACTTAAAATCTCCTGGGCTTCATCAGTACCGATTTTCTGTTCAAACTGCAAATGGTTCAGCATATTTAAGAATGTATCGTACTCCATTGTTCTTTGTTTGAAGTTGTTATTTGTCCATAAGTTTTCCAGCGTATCTAAGTAATTGACAACATCATCCTCAATAACAGCATCGACTAATTTCGAATTGTAGCGCATTGATCCACCAATCATTTTCCAAATGAAAGGTTTCTGTTTTGCATTTAGCTCTTGAATACCCGCTTCTTGCTGAACTACTTCAGGGCCATTCATACCAAGTCGACCTTCTCGTGTCATGATTAGAGCAGAACAAAGTCCAGCTGTTAGAGACATCCCTCCGAAAGAACCGACTTTCCCCGGAATTATGCCGATTACAGGTACATACTTTTTCAAAGCAACAATCGCCGAACTAATTTCAGCAATCGAAAGCAACCCGTAGTTTGCTTCTTGGAGACGAACGCCGCCTGTATCGTAAATGATGACCGGGTAAATCAGTTCCCCTGCTTCACAAGATTCATATGCACGCTCTAAGGCACCTGCAAATTTCGCCCCGGAAACTTCACCGATTCCCCCACCTTGGAAACTTCCTTCTATTGAAATAACTAATGAACGACGACCTCGAATTGTCCCTTGCATTATGATCATCCCGTCATCACTTTGCGGTACAATATTTTGTGCTTCTAAATGTGGTGATTCAAAAAAGTCGAATGGACCTAATATTTCATTTGCTGTTCCTTCATCTAGTAGTAATAGTGCACGTTCTCTTGCCTTACTCTCTACTATACTTACAGGTAATTTAATAGAATTATTCACCGAAAACCACCTCCGCTGCCTGTGCAAGTCGTATCGATACGACACCTGGTGTTGCCCCGAAATCATTAATCTTAATTGAAGCCAATATATCTTGCTGTAAAACAAAACGCTCCACTACTTTTTGCCAAGTTTCAGCATAACCCGTAATACCTGTACGAACTTCTACTTTTGTTTCCGAGCCTTCGATTGGCTGGATCAGTATTTCTAAATCCCCCGATCCTACAACCCCAATATGTGCTTGCTTAGTAACCGGACGATTTGCCTGAAACGTGTAATTCAACTTTTCCATGCTGTGCACCCCTTTTCAGTTTATCTGACATATTAATTACGAATAATGTAGCCGCCAACAAATCAGCCGATCCCCCTGGAGATAACCAGTGCTTAATATATAACTCATCTAGTTTCTTCATATTTGAAATTGAAAAGTTTGTTAGCAGTTTCTTCGCTTCCTGTTTCGCAAACTCCAATCCTTCCAGACCGCCTCGATGAAGTAAACAAGTGTCGTTTAAATTTGCAATCAATACTAGTAACGTATGAAGTTTAGCATCTCTTAGCGACATCCTTTGAGCCGCTTGTAAAAATGCTGGCAAACTAAACTTTTGAATATGAGGGAACGCCTGCTGTGCTTCTTCTCTGGCACCTGGAATCCCATAATTCTCTTTCACTTTACTTCCGTTTGTTTTGGACTTTGGAATATATTGATCCGGAAGATTGGCCATTTCCGCAGCATCATTAAATACTTGCGGGAAGAGCACTTGGCCCTGTCTTCGAGCTATTGCGGAACAAAGTAATCCAATCGACCAGATTGCCCCTTTATGCGTATTACTATTTTCAGTAACCGCAAACATTTCCTTTTCACCATTCCGTCCAATTGCACCAAATTGTTCCCTTATTTCTACTGTTGGCGGTCGGTTGAAACTCAGCATTGCCATTTGATAAAACGTATTGTGCAAAGAATGTGCTGAATTCTGCATTTTTGTTAAAGATAAATCATGATGTGCACCATTGTTTTCTGTATCTACTAAACCTGGCTTTGGTGTCAATTGAACTTCTTCGATTAATGCTTCAACAGCCTTATCAGCAATCCGTTTACAAATCACATGCTGTTTCATTCCTTCAGCTCCTTACCAACTTTTGAATTTTGATGGTGGCTCATATAATCCGCCAGACCATTGAACAAGCTCGTCAATATTTTTTGCTGCCAACAATGAACGGTTCGCTTCACCGCGTAAAATATTTAAGTCTTCCGGCATTGCCACTAAACCGCGCTCGCGAAGTAATTTTGTACGCTTTACATCATTTTCCATCCCTAGCGGCGTTACCCCTGCAATCGAAGCAATCATTTCTCTTCGTTCTGCAGGACTATCAGTTTTATATAGGTAGGCAATCCCTTCTTCTGTCACAACATGTGTAACATCTTCCGCATAAATCATGACCGGGGCAACTGCTAAATTCGCCTGTTTCTTTACATCAATTGCATCTAAACGTTCAACAAAAACAGGTGTGTTGGCATCCTGGAATGTTTCGGCAACTTGTACAACAAGCTTTTTCCCGCGAGCCAATTCATCCTGACTCGTCATCATGTTATACCAAGCTTCCGTTGAGTGACGGCGTCCGCCCGGATCATGTCCCATATTTGGTGCACCACCATAACCTGCAACACGTCCCTTTGTTACCGTCGAAGAATTGCCGTATGCATCCATTTGCAACGTCGAACCGATAAATAGATCAACTGCATACTGACCTGCAAGCTGCGCCAATGTACGATTCGAACGAAGACTGCCATCTTTCCCTGTGAAGAAAATATCTCGACGTGCCTGCACATATTTTTCCATCCCTAGTTCACCGCCAAAACAGTGAACACTTTCTACCCAGCCTGTTTCAATCGCCGGAATTAATGTCGGGTGCGGATTAAGAACCCAGTTTTTGCATATTTTCCCCTTCAAGCCCAATTGTTCACCATATGAAGGTAATAGCAGTTCAATTGCAGCTGTATTAAAACCAATCCCATGGTTTAATGATTGAACGCCATGTTTTTCATAAATACCGCGAATACACATCATCGCCTGTAAAATCTGAATATCTGTAATATGGCGCGGGTCACGTGTAAATAACGGCTCCAGCTCATATGGTTCATCCGCTTCAACGATGAAATCGACCCAAGAACCCGGAATATCGACACGTGGCAATTCATCCACAATTTCGTTTACTTGAGCAATTACAATTCCATCACGGAAAGCTGCTGCTTCTACAATTGTTGGTGTTTCTTCTGTATTTGGTCCTGTATATAAATTTCCGAAGCGGTCTGCTTTATCTGCTGCAACTAACGCTACATTCGGAATTAAATCGATAAATAATCTTCCATAAAGTTCAACATACGTGTGCAGATCCCCTAAAATTAACCTTCCATCCTCAATCATTTGGGCGATGCGCAAACTTTGCGGACCAGCAAAACTTAAGTCAATTTTTTTAGCAATGCCTTCTTCAAAAATATCTAAATGTTCCGGACGTGACACACTGGACATAATCATATGTAAATCATGTACACGCTCTGGATCGACCTTTACGAGTGCTTGAGATAAAAATGACGCCTGCTTTTGATTATTTCCTTCTAAAACAACCCGATCCCCCGGTTTAATAAGCAACTCAAGTACATCTACAATTTTCTCTGTTGGAATTGTTACACCCTTTACTAGATGCTCCACTTCCGCTAATCTCTTTTTCTTTCCTTCCAATCTTGTTGACCAAGAACGTTGCTGTTGAATTAATACCATATTTACACCCCTTCATTTTTTGCTAAATATAGACAATCAGTAAACCCATTCTTTTCCACGCTATAACTATCCGCCTCTGGAAACGCATTTTTGGCAAGTTTTTTTAACACATCCCCTGGCGACATTTCAATAAATTGACGAACTCCATTTTCAAATAAGATCGAAGTTGCATCATGCCATCTGACAGGTAAAGCAATACTTTCAGCCAAATCCTGAACGATATGAGAAGGCTGGCGAAGTACCCGTGCATTGCGATTTGCAATCAACGGAAATTTCGGCCTTTGAAGCGTTATGTTCTCCAGTTCCACTGCTAATCTTTCCTGAACAGGTAGAAACAATGGACAATGGGATGGTGTAGAAACATTCAGCATCTTTGCTGAACTTGCCCCTTTTCCAGATACGTAGTCCAGTACATTTTGCATCGCTTCCTTATGACCTGATAAAGTCAGCTGCTGCGGTGCATTGCGATTTGATACATAGACCGGTTTTTGATCCGTATGGAATTTTTGCGTAATTTCTATAAGAGTTGATTCGGGTAAGCCTACAACAACTGCCATTCCATACGCCTCATCCTGCAAAGATTCCATCAGTTCCCCACGAAGTGAAACTAAATGCAGGGCATCTTTAAATGTTAGTACCCCGCTTGTCACCGCGGCGGCAAATGCGCCAACCGAGTGACCTGCCAAATAGTCTGGTGCTGCGCCTTCATTTAGAAAGGTCCGGGCTGTTGCAACACCGGCCGTCAGCATAGTAAGCTGGACATTTTTTGTGCTCTTTAATTTTTCAGCTGTTGCAAGCAGCTTAATTTCTGTTTCTAAAACATCTGAAGCTTCATCCAAGGTTTCTTTAATAGTTGGGTGTGTAGGAAGTGCATCTAAAAACCCGCCATATTGCGAACCTTGCCCTGGAAAAAGCCATGCCTGCTTCATTATTGACTTCCCCCTCCCTTTGCTTTATAACTGCTTATTTCGGACGCTGAAAATAACATCCTCTGTATGCTTTCTTAATATGGATTTCAGCTGATCCAAGTCATCATTCTTTAAGCATTCATATATTTTTGTATGCTCGATAATCGATTTTTCAATAATTTCGTTATTGGAAAAATGGATTACTTGAATTCGCAGTAATGGCAGCGCAATTTTACTGTACATATCATTCAGAACAGGACTGTTGCTTAACTTGAATATAAGAAAGTGAAATTGATAGTTTAAGTGCGTATATTCTGTATAGCTTTTCGTTTTTGTCATTTTAGTTAATACGGCTTTCATTTCTTTCAGTGTGCCTTTTTCTTTACTGGGATTTTCTAAACGTTCTGCTGCCAGCATTTCCAAATGATTGCGCACATCCAATAGATCTTTCATATCATCTAATGTGTAGCCTTTTATAAATGCCCCTTTTCTTGGAACACGTTCAATAATTCCTTCTGTCGCTAATAAATAAATTGCTTCTCTTACAGGGGAGCGGCTCGTTTCATACTGTTCTGCATATATCGATTCAACGACTTGATCTCCTGGTCTTAACTCGCCACTCAACACTTGTTCCAACAAGTTATTGGCGATTCTAATCGATAAGGCATTGTCCAATGCTCTCTCAAAATAATTCAACTAAACCTTCTCCTTTTAACTAAACATAGTCGACTGTATACAATACATATTATATCTTTAAAACGTAAATTTCAATCGTATAATCATTTTTTCTCTTAAAAAAATAATATTTTCCTTGCTTATGTAAATATTATTGTTTATTCTATATTCAGAATACAGTCGACTGTTCTAAACAATATAAAGGGGTGGAATTATGGTTATATATGGTGTTGCCATTTTAGCTGGGTGTTTCTTATTTGGAATGTTTTGCGGTGAATTGATCGGCGCTTTAATGGGGATTGATTCGAATGTGGGTGGCGTAGGTATTGCGATGTTACTATTAATCGTAGTCGTTGATAAATTACAGAAGAATGGGAAAATCAGTCTGCCTGCTCAAAGTGGCCTAGCTTTCTGGAATGCAATGTATATCCCGATCGTTATTGCAATGGCAGCAAGTCAAAATGTATTAGGTGCATTAACTGGAGGTCCTCTTGCGATCATTGCAGGAATTGCAGTTGTTCTTATTAGTTGGTTATGTGTTCCATTATTGAGCGGAAAAAAGGCGAAAGAGTCTGCCATTGAGTTCAATAAAAATAACGCAGCAACAGGGGAGGTAAACTAATATGTGGGATGCTCTTAAAACTGCGTTAGAATCTAACGGTTTAATCACAGGATTCGTCATTGTCGGTATTACAATGTATGTCGCATACTTGATTTCGAATAAATTAACAAAGGGACTTATTCATGGCTCCGCTATTGCGATCGTTCTTGGATTAGTATTAGCTTATTTCGGAGGAGTTTACAGTGAAGGAACTAAAGGTTTAGCTGATATTTCATTATTCGCAGGAATCGGTTTACTTGGCGGTAGTATGCTTCGTGACTTTGCTATTGTAGCTACATCATTCGGAGCAAACTTTGACGAAATTAAAAAAGCAGGTATTCGCGGGATTTCATCACTCTTTATCGGTGTAGCATTATCGTTTGTAGTTGGTATTATTTTTGCACTTATTTTCGGTTATACAGATGCTGTAAGTCTTGCTACAATCGGTGCCGGCACAGTTACTTATATTGTTGGTCCAGTAACAGGAGCTGCATTAGGTGCAAGTTCAGAAGTTATTGCAATCAGTATTGCAGCAGGGTTAGTAAAATCGGTCATCGTAATGGTAGGAACTCCATTTATTGCAAGGTTCATTGGACTTAACAATCCATTAACTGCAATGGTGTATGGTGGATTATTAGGAACTACTTCCGGTGTTACGGGAGGATTAGCTGCAACGGATGTACGATTGGTCCCGTATGGCGCCGTTACAGCTACTTTCTACACAGGATTAGGCTGCTTACTTTGCCCTACCCTGTTATTCATCTTAACAGATATGATTTGGTAAGTTAATAATTCATACTCGATATATAAGGTGCAATTTTATATTTTCAAAAAGGTGTCACATTTTTTCTCTATAACATTCCCCCAGAATTTTATAAGATAAAACCACCCTCTGAATATTAAAATTGCAATTAAATGAGTAAAAGATAAAACGTGAGTACATTTCCGTACTCACGTTTTTTGTCGCTTTTTATAAACTCATAGGGTAAATATTTTTAATTCTAGTTATTTTATGCCAAAATTTAGTGAAACACATATATTTGGAGGAAACGGATATGAAAAAAATTCTTTGTATTGGCGAATTGCTCATCGATTTTTTTACAACGCATACGGAAGTATCCATTATAGAAGCGAAAACATTTGAAAAACAGGCTGGTGGTGCTCCCGCAAATGTAGCAGCAACCATCGCGATGCTTGGAGGACAGGCATATTTTTGCGGAAAAGTGGGCAACGATGCATTTGGCCACTTTTTGAAACAAACGTTGGAGCAAGCAGGTGTTCATACAGATCAGCTTATAATGGATCCGTCTGCACCTACTACTTTGGCCTTTGTTTCAAGACAGAAAGATGGGGAGCGGGATTTTATTTTCAATCGCGGTGCCGATGAGTTATTATGTATCGAAGATTTGAATTTACAGCAGCTAATGATATCCGATATGTTTCACTTTGGCTCAGCCACTGCCCTTTTAAGCGAACCTTTCAGTAAGACGTACGAGCAATTAATGCAAACAATGTTAATGCAAGATTATTTTATTTCTTTTGATCCGAATTACCGGGCTGACTTGTGGAAGCATGATACTGAACAATTTATTCGAAAATGCGAACCTTTTATTGAAGCTGCAAATTTCATTAAGATGAGTGATGAAGAACTGTTATTATTCGCAAGAACAGATAACTTCGAACAGTCAATTGAATGGCTGACACAGTTAAACGATAAAACAATTGCCATTACACAAGGCGCTTCCGGTACAATGCTTATTCAAAATGGACAAATTACAACCGTTCCGGCATTTCCCGTAAATTCCGTTGATACAACCGGTGCAGGTGATGCGTTTGTCGGTGCAGTTTTATATCAGTTAAGTAAATATGAAGACACAAATCTCTCGTTTAATGAATGGGTAACCGTGATCGAATTCGCCAACCGTGCTGCATCAAAAGTATGCGAAAAAGTAGGTGCAATCGAATCCCTCTCTTCATTAAAAGAACTTCAATAATAAAAAAGGGCGTGTTAAAAGTCTCACTTCCCCTTTAACACGCCCTCCTTCTATTTATTGTACATTTAAAACAACTGTCACTTTAGTTCCCTTTCCAAGCTCACTTTCAATAACAAACTGTCCCGCATGCCGGTTAACGATTTCTGTTACTATCGCCAAGCCTAATCCGCTACTTTGACTCGATCGCGAAGGGTCTACCCGGTAAAATCGTTCCTTTACCTTTTCAAGTGCTTGTTCTGGAATACCAATGCCGTTATCTTTTATTGTCACAAAAATCTGATTGTCCTTTTTACTGCAGGTTACGATAATTTTCCCTTTGTCCTCACTGTAACGAATGGCATTTGACAGCAAATTGTCCCATACTTGTTCCATTAACTGCTCATCTGCAAAAACTTCAACTGGCTCCAGCTCATATACTAACTCCATCTGCTTATCATCCAGTTTCCATCGCTTTGAAAATAGCCGTTCCTTCAACTGTTTATCTAATGAATAAGTCTTTTTTTGGACAGGTAAGTTTTTCTGGTCAAGCGAGCTTAGTAATAACAATTGCTTTGTTAATGCGGATAGTCGCTTTGTTTCCTGTTCTATAATTTCCAAATACTGTACACGTTCTTCTTCCGTATTTTCCGCATCCTTCAGCACATTCGCATAGCCTTGAATATTGAGCAAAGGCGATTGAAAGTCATGCGATACATTGTTGATGAAGTCTTTCTTAATCTGATCATTTTCAGCAAGACGATTAGCCATCTTTTGAAACTGTGTTGCAAGCTGCCCAAGCTCATCATTCCGATCAATCGTTAATTGAATATCGTAATTTTCAAGGGCAATTTGCTTTGTTGCCTGCTGCAATTGTTTCAATGGTCTTACCATCTGACGGGCAAGCAAAATCATCGTCAATAAAATTACGACAGCGGTAATAATAATAAAACTAACGATCAATAAATGCATTTCAGAAAAGAGTGTGGCATTTTCCTGCCGTATGAAAAAGGCATAGCTCTCATCATCTAGTTGAAACGACACACCAATTGTATTTTTAATATCGTTCGCGAAATGATTCATAAAGTAAGAAGAACCATAATAATCACGAATGCCGTGATACACTTCATCCTTACCGATAATACTTAACATTTCAGGCGTGAGATTTGTTTTTTTAAACGCACTTCCGTATGAAACTAAATTTCCATCGGGATAGATGACCCCTATTTGATAGCCAAGCTTTGCAATGGATTGAAAGTAGGCATCAGCACTTTCTTTTGGCATTGATTTTAAAATTTGCTGTACTTCCTGTGCTACCCCATAATTTTTGGCATCTGTATCAGGTCTGATTTGCGATTTATAAATTTGACCGATTAACAGCATCGACATCGTAATGCTTATAATAATTACTGTCAATGTCACGACAATATATTGCCTGTATAATGTTTTCATTTCAATTCCTCTATTTTATAGCCGATTCCTCGTACAGTTTGAATTTTCACTTGTGCATTCACTTCTTCCAACCGGCTGCGTAGACGCTTAATATGTGTTGTCAGTGTGAAATCATCCCCGTCATAGTCATAGCCCCACACTTGTTCCATTAGCTGGTCTCGCGTAAATACGACTTCCGGTCTTGAACATAGGATGCTTAATAGCTCAAATTCTTTTAAAGGCAGTAACGATACTTGTTCTCCTACCTTTACTTCATACGTTTGCCGGTCAATGAGCATATTGGCGATCTTTATTTGACTGCGTTCAGTTTTTTGAAAGCGGCGTAAAATTGCACGTACTCTAAAAAGCAGTTCTTTCGGCTCGAATGGCTTCACCATATAGTCATCTGCCCCTGCCAAAAACCCTTTTTCCTTATCATCCAGCGTTGTTTTGGCAGTTAGCATCAATACGGGCACACCGATTTCGGCTAGGTTTTTCGTCAATGTTACGCCATCCATTTTCGGCATCATTACATCGACAATGGCCAAATCTACCGGCTCCTGCTGCAATAAATTCAGCGCTTCCATACCATCACTTGCAAACAGTGCTTCGAATCCCTCTTTTTTCAAATGGATGCCGATTAATTTCCGTATAAATGCATCGTCATCTACAACTAATATCCGCATTGGATCACCGCCTTTTATTTGAAGTTCCATTACATATAAATTTACTCTCATTCTATCCATAAAAAGAGACATCGAAATACTCGATGCCCCTCAATCTAACCATTACTTCTTGTCTTTTTCAAATGTTAATATCAACATTGGTAATAGCATACCACGCACTAGGAATGTATCAATAAGGATACCTACTGAGACGATAAAGCCGAATACGAATAAATCGGCAATTGGCATCGTCATTAAAGCCGCGAAAGTCGCTGCCAGAATAACACCCGCTGATGAAATGACACCGCCTGTATTGCGAATGGCGATTTCCAGCGCCTGTTTTACTGTGGCACGTTTGCGTTCTTCAAGGAATCGGGACACTAAAATAATATTATAGTCAATACCTAACGCAACTAGGAAGATAAATGCATAGACAGGTACACGCGTACTGATTGCATCGTAACCAAATAATACGTCGACAAGGAATAACCCTAATCCCAATGCCGATAAATACGACACTAAAATTGTTGCCATCATGTAAATCGGCATTTTCCAAGACTTCGTAAGAACAAACAATAGTACTAAAATTAAAATCGTTTCTAAAATTACAATTTTAATGATATCAGCGTTGTTTACATTACGCTCATCCAGCAATTTAGCCGTTGTTCCTGCAAAGTGCAGTTCACCGTTAATCCCGGCTGCCGCTAAATAATCCGCGCTGTTGTCACGCATTTCTCCAAGTTTATCGATTGCTTCCGGATCATATGGATTTAGATCAAACGCCATTGACAATTTCATTTTTGTTTCATCGTCCGAAACGGCTGATGAACGTACCGAAGCTATTTCATCTTCGGCTAATAATGCTTCCATTAAACCTTGTTTTTGCTCTTCTGTTAAGGCCTGTTCACTTTCAACTAATAAGGAAGTCGGTGCAAGTTCCCCTTTATCAAAGCGCGACTCGACGATTTCATAGCCGACGCGGGATGGCAATTCTTCCGGGAATGATTTCACCGTGTCAAATTCATACTCTAAATTAAATACATTTAATGAAGTAATAATCATGAAAATCAGAACTAATCCGCCTGATAAATAAGGTTTGTTCACAACAAACTTGGCGATTGCTCCCCAAATTCCATGTTTCACTTCTTTTGATTCACCGAATTTCGGTACTTTTGGCCAGAATGCTTTACGGCCAAATAGTGCGAATAACGCGGGAACTAATGTGATGGAACCTAGCATAATAACAAAGACCGCTGTACCAAAGATTGGCGCGAAGTTTTGGTAGTCACGGAAATCTGCGAAGAATAGAACAAGCATTGCTGCAAGCACTGTACCACCAGCAAAGAATACCGGCTCGCCAGTTGCACGCATCGCATATTTCATCGCTTCATATTTGTTTTCATAATGGTTTAATTCCTCACGGTAACGTGAGAATACGAATAACGAGTAATCGATTACTGCAGCAAATAACAGGATACTCATAATCGATGTTGTAGAATTATTAATTTCTAGACCAGCTGCCCCCATTAAAGCAACCGACTGATTTACTACTTGATAAACAATTACCGTTGCAAGCAATGGAATGATTGCTAATAGCGGAGAACGGTAAATAATAATTAGTAGCACTAAAATAATCCCGATTGTCGCGAATAACAATTGTAAATCTGCTTGTTCAAACAGCTTTACTGTATCGCCGGCAATCCCTGCTGGACCAGTAATATAAAACTTCGTATCGCCTGTTTTTTCAGCTGCTTCATTCCCAATTTCAGATGCAAAATCGTTAATTTCCGCATACTCTGAATTGCCAAGACCTTTTTCCAGCGTCATCGGCACGATCATAGTCGTCTTGTCTTCAGACTTGAAGCCCTCTAAAGCTTGCGGAGGCAATGTTGAAATATCGATAATCTGATCGATTCCTTCAATATCTTCCGTAATCATTGCATTTAAAATTTCTTTCACACTGTCAACATTAATTTCCCCATCTTCATTATGGAAAACTAATATACCTGGTGTACCTTCATCGTTCGGGAAATACTCGCTCAACTTATTTTCAGCGATAATTGACTGCGCATCATCCGGCAGTGACTGGAAGTTTGTTACTTTGTATTCGCTCAGCATCGGACCGGCACTTAACCCGATCATCAGCACAAGCCATACAATAAGCGTAATCCAGGCCCCACGTTTTGTTGAGACCCAATCTGTAATTGGATTTAATAACTTGTTCATCGAAATCCTCCTTTTTTACACTTCTGCATTATATAGGAGCTATATGAACTTCATATAAACTACTTAGGAAATCGATTCAAAAAAGACCAAAATGTCCCTATCAACATTTTGGTCCTTTAAACATCGGTATATACGCTTTATTCTGTTATAAACACACAATTCATAAGCTGCTTTTTATCAATTTTACCGACAACTGTTTTCGGAAGTTCCTGGAGAAAATAAATTTGCTTCGGCACTTTATAATTGGCGAGGCGTTCTTTACAGTACTTTAAAAGCTCAGATTGAAGTTGCTCGGACGGATCTCCAGAAATTACAAACGCTACAACACATTCGCCCCATTTTTCATTTGGAATACCTATAACCGAAACTTCCTGCACGGCTTCATGGGCGATTAAACATTGTTCGACTTCTTGCGGATATACATTTTCTCCGCCCGTTATAATCATTTCCTTTTTCCGTCCGACAATATAATAATCACCGTCTTCATCAAACTTTGCCAAGTCACCTGTCTTTAACCAGCCACCCTCGAATGTTTGGCTCGTCGCCTCTTCATTCTTCCAGTAGTGCGTAAAAACATGGCTGCCTTTTAAGCAAAGTTCCCCAACTTCCCCTTCTGCACATAGCTGACCTTCTTTATTGATAATTTTCACTTCGTTGAAAAGCATACTTTTTCCGATCGCACCCTTTTTGTTCATCGCTATTTCTGCATCGATATAAAAGTTATTAGGACCTGCTTCCGTTAAACCGTAACCTTCTTTAAAAAAAAGCCCTCTTTTTAGGAAACACTCATAAACAGGCTTTGGACAAGGTGCCCCTCCCGATAAAAATAATTTCACTGTCGGAAAACTGGACTGCATAAAATAGTCTGTTTCAATAATGGATTGGTACATCGTCGGTACAAACAATGAAACGGTCGTTTTATATTCGTCAACTGCCCGAACCGCTCTTTCCGGATCAAACTTTTGGCCGATCACTACTGTCCCGCCTGCCATAAGAATAGGTAATGCAAGTGCATTAATTCCTCCTGTATGAAATAGGGGCATATAATTCAGTGTGCAGTCCTTGTCATTTAACCCCCAGCTAATGACGGTATTTATCGCATTCGTAGTGACAGCCTCATACGACAAGACGACACCTTTTGGTTTACCGGTCGTCCCTCCTGTATAAATCATCATCCATGGAAGCTGAGGTTCATCACGCCACTTATATGTAGTAGGCTCAATTAATTCCGAGCTACCGCATGTTAAGAACTTGGCTGGCGAAAGCTGCATTGCGCGTTCACAATGCGTATCATCCGTAATTAATAAAGCAGGTGTGCAATCGGATAAAACCACCTGTAATTCGGCTATAGATAATTTCGTATTCAACGGAACATAGATCAATTCGTTTAAGCGACAAGCAATTAAAATGGCAAAGCTTTCAATTGAATTTTCCATCAACGTCACAACTCGGTCTCCTTGCTGTAATTGCTGCCTGGAAAATGTACTGCTCCACCCATTCGCATGCTGCATCAATTGTTTATATGTCCACGTTTCACCTGTTTCTATTTGAATTAAAGCCGTTTTATCCGGTGTTTGGCCCGCTCGTTTCGCAATCCAAAAGTCCAGCTGTTGCATTAGCCATCCCACCTTCTACATCATAATGCCGCCATCAACTTGCAGAACATGACCTGTAATATAACTCGCTTCATCCGATGCTAAAAATAAATAAGCATTTGCGATATCTTCCGGTTTCCCTAATCGCTGCAAACTTGTAATGCCCTCCATTTGCTGGAGCACTTTTTCCGGCATCTTTTCGACCATTGGCGTTGCCGTAAATCCGGGAGCCACGGCATTTACATTAATTCCTTTACAACCAAGCTCTTTTGCCCATGTTTTTGTCATCCCGATAATTGCCGCTTTTGTTGCCGCATAGTTTGTTTGACCAAAATTACCATACACACCACTTACCGATGAAGTGCTGATAATTTTCCCTGACCCTTGCGCGATCATATGAGGTGCTACTGCTTGTGTGCAGTAGTAGACACCGTTTAAATTAATTTGAATAACCTTCTCAAAATCCTCTTCGCTCATTTTGACAAGCGTTGCATCACGGGTAATCCCTGCGTTATTTATCAAAATATCGATTTTGCCGAAACGGTCAACAACTTGCTCAACCATTTCCTTTACGTCAGCGAGTTTTGATACATCAACAGCAAAGAAGGCGACATTCTCCCCTAGCTCTGCTTCCATTTTTTCACCTTGTTGTTTGTCATAGTCTACAATGGCCACTTTTGCGCCTTCTTCCCAAAAACGCTTTACCGCTGCAAGGCCAATACCACCTGCACCACCTGTAATAATTGCTACTTTATTTGCTAAACGCATATAGCCCCGCCCCCTTTTAAGATAGGATAAACTCCTTTATTGCCTCTTTCGTTTCATCCAAACAATCGACTAGCGGCGAGTGTCCGCAGTTTGCCAGTTTCATTATTTGTGCCTGGCCTGCAAAATCCTCGATAATTTCGGTTGTCATCGCCCCAGTAACTACAAAGTCGCGATCGCCGTATAAAACAAATGTCGGAATGTGTATATCTTTCACTTGATTCGTTCCCCTTGCGACTACATTATCGACTGCACTTATATTGAATGTATTTAATGCATGGTACACATCCGCCAAGTTACGCTGTGTCAGCATGTCATCCACATATTGTTCATAGCGCGCTTCGTCCGGCTGGTTCTGTGTATAGATCACACTGTTCCATATAAACTTCAGGCCATCACGGTTTTTCGTGTCATACATTTGCTGCATCGGAATCGTTTTCACAGGATCCTGCTCAATTTGTTCAATTGTCGCTAAACGCTTTGTAAGATCCGGTGTTCCGTCCGCATTTGAACTATAAAACGGATATCCGCGTGTTGAACCCGAAGCAAATAATACAAGCTTTTTACTGTAGTCCGGGTAATCTGCACAAAACTGCATCGCCACATTACCGCCTGTCGACCAGCCAATGATTGTAAAGTCCTTCAACTCAAGTGCATCAACGAAAAGCTTAATATCATCGCTGAAGTCTTTAATCGATGTAATCCGTTTATTGTACGTGGATTCGCCAAAGCCGCGCATATCTACCGCATAAATTGTGAATCGTTCATCCATTGATTCCATCAGCAAATCCCAATGTTTCGAACTTGTCATATTGCCATGAACTAATAGCACAAGTTCATCGCCGCCTTCTCGCTTCCGATATGTTAAAGTTTCACCATTTGATAATTCCACATTTGCCAAAACGTCCAGCTTATTCATTTTAAGCCCCCCATTTTACTGTAATCGCACCCCATGCATAGCCTATACCTGCACTCACTAACGAAACAATTTGCCCTTCCTGCAGTTTCCCTTCCTTTCGCGCAAGATAAAGAGATAAAATTTGATCGATTTGCCCGATATGACCGTAATGCGACAAATAAATCGAATTCCCCTCTGAAAGCCCCAGCTCTTGTAATACATAGTCATGTGCAGACTTTTTCATATGAAGCATCGCAACATAATGTAAATTAGTTTCGCTATAACCACTTTTCTGCAGCGATTGGCGAATTACCTTTAAAAAATTGCTTAATGATTTCTGCTCCAAACGAAGCTTCATGCCTTCAGGATCGAGAACATCCAATATATAGCGGCCTTCCTGAAGATGATCAACCGTTAACGGTTCCTTTGTGCCACCTACCGGAACAACAACATCTTCCGAAAATGAACCGTCTGTAATGAGCGAGGCCTCCAGTACTTCGTGCCCGCCCGCTTTTTTCTGTAAAATCATGGCACCCGCACCTGCACCTAGATTAAACATAAAGCGTGTACGTTCGTTTTCATAATCGATAAAATCATGGTTGCGGTACCCTCCAGCCAACAGAACCGTCTTGACGGAATCATCCGCAAACATTAAACTTTTTGCTACTTTCATCGCCATAATGGCCGTACCGCACCGAAGCTGGACATCAAATGCCCATGCATTCACTGCCCCGATTTCTTCCTGAATTTTTATGGCAGCCGTCCATAACGGGTACTCTTTATGCTCTTCCCCCATATAAATGACGACATCAATATCTTTTGCATCCACTTGCGCTTCGGAAATTGCTTCCTTTGCCGCTTTCACACTCATTTCAACTGGATGGTCATTTGGACTGGCAACTACTTTTTCAATAATGCCCATTTTCGTCTCAACGACAAAGGTTGGAATATTTGCTTTTTCTGCAATTTGGGCACCTGTCATACGTCCTTCAGGTAAATACATTCCTAATCCAGTTATCCCGATCATCGCTGTATCTCCTTTTCACGAAGCTTGACAGATGCCTTTGTTTTTTGCCCTTTTTTCAGCTTCCACTCGTGATAGCGCATTGATACCGTACCTACGATGCCTCGCGGGAAGAATATTACCGCTAAAATGTACAAGATACCGAAGAATATAATCCAACGTTCAAAAATCGGATAGTCTCTTGCAAGACCTGATAAGTAATGTTGCGCAAATTCGATGACGCCTGCACCGATGATCGGTCCGATTAATGTTCCAACTCCTCCGATGATCGTCATCATCAGTGCATCCAGCGTAATATCCATCGTCAGCACACTCGTATTGACGAAGCGTAGCGATATGGCGTAAAGCGAACCTGCCAAACTTGCAACAGAACCGGCAATAACGGAAGCAATGATTTTGTACCCCAACGTTTTAAATCCGAGGGAACGTGTACGCTGCTCATTTTCACGAATCGCAACAAGCACTTTCCCGAACGGTGATGCAACGATTCGTTTCAGTAAAATGAAAATGACAACTAGACAGATGAGCACTAAAAAGTAAAAGTACAGTCGCTCACGGAACAGTTCCGGTGCTCGGAAAGTAAACCCGTCATTCCCTTTCGTTACCGTACGCCATTTTTCCGCCAACACTAAGAACAACCCTGAAATCGCTAATGTAAACATTGCATAAAAGTGACTTTTCAACCGAAGCGTCAATGCACCACTTATTACACTAATAATGGCGGATAGTACAATACCGACTACAATCGAAGCAGCAAAAATACCGATGGACGGACCATAATCGCTCAGCATAATTGCGGTCGTATACGCACCAATCCCGAAAAACATCGCATGACCGAATGAAATAATACCTGTGTAACCTAGTAAAATATCGTAACTCATCGCCAGTATTGCAAAGATACAAAACTGCGTTAACAAAATCGTCATCGTTCGAGAATCCAGTACAAACGGTAATACGGCCATGACTCCTACTACGACTGCATATACTAAATTCATTTTCGATAAAATTAATGGCTGTTTTAACATTGAATCACCCCTTCGCAACTGTGAATAAGCCTTGTGGACGGAAAATCAGAACACTTGCCATTAAAATCATGTTGACCGCAACGGATAAAAACGGCACATAATATGCCATAAAGCTTCCGGCAAGCCCTACTAAAATTGCTGCCATCAATGAACCTTGGAAACTCCCCATTCCGCCGATGACTACAACGATAAATCCTAAAATTGCATATTCCATTCCCATTTCCGCATAAACAACCCCTGAATACGGAGCCATCAGCATTCCGCCTAATGCCGCCAATGCCGCGCCGCACATAAAGACCATTAAAAATACGCGCTTAATATTGATACCCAAGGCCTGTGTCATTTCCCGATTCATAACCCCAGCCCGAACGACTAATCCGATTTTCGTCCGATTTAATATAAAGTACAGAACACCAAATAAAGCAAAACCTACAATGATAATAAAAATCCGGTATTTAATAATCGTTAAATCGCCAATTTGCCAGCTGCCTGCCAAATAAGAAGGAACTTTAACAGGTACACCATTTGGACCGAAAACAACTTTAATCATTTCCTGCAGCACGAGCATAAATCCGAGCGTAATTAGAATCTGCTGTACGTGATTTCCGTAAACCGGCTTAATAATAAGTTTTTCCGTAATAAATCCTAGAACAAGGCCTGTGAGAATCGCTACAACAATTCCGACTAAAAAGCTGTTGCTCCATAAATACGTGAATACCCCTGTATAGGCACCCCATACGAACAGTCCGCCGTGCGCAAAATTAAGCACATCCATTAACCCGAATATAAGCGTCAATCCGGCTGCCAGTAAGAAAATAAGCATTCCTGTCGCTAGTCCATTTATCGCTAAACTGATTATTAGTTCCATTCGCTTCCCCTCCTTATCCGATTCCTAAATATTTACGCTTCAGCTGTTCGTCTTCGATTAAACCTTGCATGTCTCCTGATTGCACTGTTCGCCCGTCATCAATCAATGTGAACGTATCACCGATTTTACTCGCCATCATAAAGTTCTGTTCGACAAGCACGATTGATGTATGCTTTTTCATTTCAGTAATGGCTTCCATCACTTTCTCAATCACAATTGGCGCAAGCCCTTTCGATGGTTCATCGATTAACAGCAGCTTGCTGTCGTTGACGAAAGCCCTTGCCATCGCAAGCATTTGCTTTTGACCGCCCGATAGATTGCCCCCTTGCTTTTTCCAGAACTTTTTCAAATCCGGGAATAACTCTAAAATGTAAGCCTGCTTTTGCATTGTCGCATTCGTTTCTTTTCGAATTGCCACTTTCATGTTTTCCTCTACAGTCAGCTGACCGAAAATCCCCTGATCTTCCGGTACATAGCCGATTCCACTGTTCGCAATATCATAAGGCGTCATTTTCGTAATATCTTTCCCGTCGAAATGAATCGCTCCTTTCGATGCCGGTGTCAATCCCATAATCGTTCGAAGTGTCGTCGTTTTCCCGGCGCCATTCCGCCCTAGTAAAACCGATACTTCTCCTGCTTTCGCTTCAAAATTGATACCTTGCAAAATGTGATATTGTGAAATAAACGTCTCCACACGCTCCAGCGTTAAAATATTATTCATACGCAAGGCCTCCTAAATACGCTTGTTGTACCGTTTCATTGTTCATAATTTCCTCAGGTGACCCGTCAGCTAACAGCGCACCATTGAACAGCACCATAATCGAATCGGACAAATCGATAATCATATCCATTTTGTGCTCGATCAATAAAATCGTTTTATCTCCGCGCTCTTTAATCGAACGAATAACATCCAATATTGCAGGTACTTCCTCCAATGACATGCCGGCTGTCGGCTCATCCAACAGTAAAATTTCAGTATCAAGTGCCAGTAACATCCCGATTTCCAGTTTTCTTTTTTCGCCATGGGAAAGCTGATTCGCCACCTGATGCATCTTTTCGGTTAATAGCACTTGTTCCAAAATTTCAATCGCTTCATTCGTAATTTCTTTGTATTTCAAAAAATGATTGAGCATATGAAAGCGCACTTTTCGTTTCGATTGCACGGCAAGGCGCACATTTTCCAACACGGTTAAATTCGGGAACACATTTGTTATTTGAAATGATCTTCCAATGCCTAATCGTGTCCGATCCACAGATGACTTTTTTCGAAGTGATTGGCCTTTAAAAAAGACATCTCCTTCAGTAGGCTCCAGCTCGCCGCTAATTAAATTGAAGAAAGTCGTTTTTCCAGCACCGTTTGGCCCAATAATGGATTTAAACTGCTTTGCTGTCATTTCAAAATTAATGCTGTCCACTGCTTTATGCTCGCCGAATTTTATCGATAAATTGTTCGTCTTTAAAATCGGTTCCATCATCTCACCCTCTCTTAGTTGATTTCCATTACGGGTCGGACGCTTTCCGCAGGCAAGAAACAAGGTCAAACTTGTTTGTCTTTGTTTCTTTGCGCCGAGTATTGAGGCCAGCACGATGCTGGTCATGAATGCGTTGTCACAGGACGTGACGTTTTTAGCATTCGTTACCCTTTAGTTGCGACCACCGCAGAAGCAACGACCCACTTGGAAATGAAGGAGGTTTTAACCGCCTCCCCTCCATTCCAATCAACTCAGTTTTCATAAACCATTCCATTTCGTATAAACTCCATGGAAACCCTTATAACAAAAGGCTGTCTTGAAAGTTCATCACTTTTTAGACAGCCTCACTTATTTACTAGTTTAAAATAGGAGGTTCTGTTTCTTCCGGAAGTAATTCACGCAGTAATACTGGTACCGGATAATCAAATTCCGCTACTTTTTCAAGGCGGATTGCGTACATCGCCTGTAATGCCTGGTGGTCCTCTTCACGGAATGTCATCGTTCCTTTAGGTGTTTCAAATGACATACCTTCCATTAATGGAATCAACGTATTTCCGTCCGCATCCCCGCCTGATTTTTTCAGCGCTTCTACAATCGCAACGGCCGCTGTAAATCCGCCCGGTGTAAATAGATCCGGCACTTCACCATTGAATCGTGCTTTATGTTCTTCTACTAACCAATCATTCACTTCATTTTTCGGTAGTGTATGGTGGTATACAGAGAATCCTTCCATTCCTACTAACGGCTCCATAAATTGAAGTGCAATAATGTCCGGTGCACCAGTTGAAATTTTAATGCCTTTTTCTTGCAGTTTTAAATCCGCAATCTGGTTCCAAGGAGAGTTTGCCCCTGCCCATACAACGAATAAAAAGTCCGGTTTTGCATCAATAATTTTTTGCAAATTAGATGTAAAGTCTGTTGCAGCCGGGTCTGCATATTCTTCCAACACAATTTCAGCACCTAATCCTTCAGCTGCTGCCTTAAATGCAGATACACCATCCCAACCGAATGAATAATCCGGTGCAAACGTTGCAATTTTTACACCTTCACCAGCGATTGCGGCTGCCGCTGCATAAGCATCCTGTGAAGAGTTACGTGCCGTTCTGAAAATGTACGGATTAAATTCTGAACCTGTAATACTGTCTGCTACTGCTGGTTCTACAATCATAATTTTCTCGTATTCTTCTGCGAGTGGAAGTACTGCCAATGTGTCACCTGAACTTGATGAACCAACTAAAAAATCGACCGCGTCATCTTCTAATAGCTTCGTTGCCTTTTGAACGGCTACTTCCGGTTTCGTTTCTGTATCTTCCCAAACGACTTCGATTTTACGTCCTTCCACTTCCATCGTGCCGTCCGTCGCATATTCAAGACCTAACTCGAATCCGTTTTTCGTTTGCTTACCGTATGATTCAAGAGCTCCCGTTAACGATGCAAGTACACCGACTTTAATCGGAGTTGCGGATGCAGCTGTTTCTGTTGTCCCGCTCTCACCTTGCTCAGCTGAATTTGTAGTTGATGAATCATCGCCGTCTGTTGAATCACTGTTACATGCAACCAATAAGAAAATCGATAATACCGCGAAAATTAACCATAAACGCTTTTTCATTCAATGTCCCTCCTAGCGAAATTTTCAGCATAGCTATCTGCTTATTCGTAATGTAACATCGCGAAGTTACAAATGAGTTACATTCGGGGGGATGAGGGGAATTTGATGCAGTGTGAATTACCGTGCAAAAAGTTCTAATAAAATTTGTTTTGTACTAATAAAAGTAAATTTTTTCTAATAAAATGCCGATTTTCTAATATATCGTGCGGTTGTTCTAATATCACTGCGCATTGAGCTAATAAAGGTTCTTAATCTTCTAATATCACACCGACTTCTTCTAATAAGCAGTTCAATTGTTCTAATAAAATTACGGCAAAACTTTTTTCCACCCCCACTACCGGCAATTCACGCCTCTTTTCAGTTCAATTTCAACCAACATCTAATATCCGCCACATTTCTTCTAATAAAGCAATAACTTCCTCTAATAACTCACTCATTTGTTCTAATAAAACGCTCTTCAGCCCCTCACTGTACTCCAATAAAAAAAGCTATGCTGAAATACATCTTCAACATAGCGCTCAATCAATCTATTCACATTTTCAATACAAGCTCATACAGTCGCTCGGTTGGTTCCATCGGTGTAATTTTATATTGGTCGTCCAGCACATCTACACAGCGCTCATAATGTTTGATCGCTTCCCGGCGGTTCCCTAAATAGTAATGGGCAAGCATCAACAGCCGGTAGCCTTCTTCATGACCGTCATCAAGAGCAATAATCCGGTCAGCCCACCGGATTACCTTTTCAAACTGCTGTAGGCGAACGTAATTTTGCGCGACCCGTTCCAAAATGAGCAAGATTTTTTCATTGTAATGCGCCTGAAAAGGTTCCAGCCAATCCCGTTCCATGTCAGAACAAAATGGTCCCTCTACAAGACGCATCGCCAGCTTCAGCCATTCATTTGAAAGCTTTGCTGTCTTTTCTTCAAGTCCGCGCTGGACATAATACGTAAAATAAGCAACATCACTATGAATCCAGCGGTCTTCCAATTTATATAAATGCTGATGGCGTTTAATAAAATTGCTTTCCTCACGCGCCGATCTTTTCGGCTCCAACGTTTTTAACATCGCGTTAAAAACAACTTTAAAATCCCGTTGCATCGCTTCTTCATCCTGCTGCCAGATCGCGTCGCAAATTTGCTGGCGTGATACAAACTGCTCGCGATGAATATATAAATAGAAAAATAGTTCCTTCGCTTTCAAACGCTTCCACTCTTTATCTTGAATCATTTCATGCTCACGATAGACTTGTACAGGACCAAATAACGTCAATGATAGCTCCGTACTTGGTGCGGCATTTATATTTAGCTGGTTAAATATGAGCATCTCCTGCTGCAGCTGTTTCGCGAGTTGAACAAATACAATTAAATAACGCGGTCCGAATAGGGTTTTCTTCTCCATAAAAAACGGATAATCATTCACACATAAATCCCAAAAACGACGATAATATGTTAACGCATCTTGCTGATTATTTAAATTAGCAAAACAATACGCCAGCCAAAAGAAACATATCATCTGACCGTACGTATCCTCACTGCGCTCATAATAGGATAATGCCTGTTTTGCAGTATCGACCGCTTCTTCAAAATGGCTGTTTTCTGCCAGAACTTTTGTCAACGCCGTCAACAGTAACGCCGACATCCAGAAATCCTGAACTTTATTCGTTTCCCTCAGTCCAATTTGTGCATGGCGCTTCGCCTCATACACATTATCGCGGTGATATAAAATTAGTCCCATATAACACTCGGCAGTAATACGCTTTACGTGAATAAGATTTAGGAGATCAAGCGTCTCATCAAAACAGCCTTTTGCACGTTCAAAATCTTTCATCTCCATGTTAAGCAGCGCCAGCCCTTTACGCAGCTTTGTCAGGGCAAGTGTATACGGCATATCAACGAGCGCTTCTTTTCCACCCTCAATAATTCGGCTATATGCCTGCTTATTCTCACCCATTAACACATCGATCAAGACGAGCAGTAAATCGGTCGTGCGGTGCGCTTCTTCCCATTGAAACGGTTTTGACACACGCGCATTCAGCAGCTCTTTCGCTTTTTCAAGCTGACCGTGGCGCAAATAAAGACGCGCATCAATATTATTAATGCTTAACTCTAGGTTTTGCGATTGGCTCCAGCGCAGTGCCTCCCCCGCTTTCCCTAAATTAATCAGATTTTCGGTATATAAACTATTAATAAGATGACGTTCTGTATCACTCACATCTACTTCGTTCAATAAACTAATTGCCTGCTGCAGATGATGTTCCGCAAAAACAGGCTGGAGGGTATCCAAATAAATATTAGCAAGCCCAAACTGTGAGCGCATTAAAAATAACCGGTCCTGCTGCAGCTGCGCTTTTATAAAGCATTCATTGTACGCATTTTTTGCCCGTTCATATTGTGCACGGTAACGCTGGCATTCCCCTTCAAAATACAAAAGCTGATACGGTTTCTCTTCCATCGCAAAGTCTTTGAGCCGTTCCAGTAAAAATTCAAATTGCCCTGCCTCAATAAACTGCGGTGAAAATTGCAACAGTAACTCGATATAGTACCGGTTATTTTTCAGCTGGGTTGCATGGGTAACAGCTAATACACCCAAATTTTGATTGGCATAATACCGGGCTGCCTGTTCATGAGATTCCTCATGCAGATCCGGATAGTATTCGCTCAGCCGCTGCTGTAGAAACTGTTGGAACAGTGCATGGAACCGGTATTTTGTTCCTCCTGCCAATGGCGTGATGAACGCAAGCTCATCCAACTTTGGCTTTACTTGCTGGATCCATTCCACTCCGTATAGTTCCGTAATGACATCAAGGGAAATCACTTGATGGATGCCCAGTTTTAAAAGCTGAAGGCGCAGTTGATTATCCAGCTTATCGAATACTTCCGCGGAAAGATATGCAAAAAAATTCCCGACCGATCCTTCTGCTATATCGATGAGCTGTTCCTGACTATATTTCGCTTTATAGCCAAGCAGCATGATCGCCATTGCCCAGCCTTCCGTCATTTGCATAATAAATTCGCTTTGTTCATCCGTTAGTTGCCGGTCAAAAAATGCTTCAAATAAATATTGAACATCTTCTTCTGCAAAAGTAAATTCCGGTTCTAAACATTCTATCAGCTGATTATTCATGCGAAGCGTCAACAAACAGCTCCACTCAGGCATTTTTCTCGTGGCGACAATGATATGAAGGTTGGCAGGCAAAAATTGAAGCAGCTGATTCATAATGTAGTTGATCGGAAATACATGTGACACATGGTGATAGTCGTCCAACATAATTAAGAAAGGCTCTTTTATATCGTGCAGCTCATTTGCAATTTGTTTTGAAAGCTGCAGTAATTCTTCCATATTGTGAAACTTTAACGTCTCATCCCATCCTTTTAATTTATCGCCGAACGATGGGAAATGCTGTTGAATACTATAGATAAAATGACGCAAAAACGGAAATATTGAGTCATCATCCGGCGTAATCTGATACCAGGAGGATTTTGTTTTTTGATCATTTATAAATTGACTCATAAGCGATGTTTTCCCATAACCTGCGCTACTATGTAAAATGGTACACTTTGCATGCGGCCAATCCGAAAGCTTTTTCATTAATTTTGCTCTTCTTAAATAGTTATTGACTGGTGTTGGAGGTATCAGTTTCGAAACAAAAATATGTTGCTCCATGCTTTCCACCCCATTTAGAATTAATTTACAAATATATTAACATAAAGCAGAAAATTATTCTTTAAAATACAGTATTTATATAAAACACGACTAATATATAGTATATTAATAATTCATGTTGAATATTATAACTATTTAAGAAAAGAAAAAATCCTCTATGCCAAACTAGAGAATTTTGTCCAAAAGAATTAATACAATTATTAAAGTAGCTACGATTGCCATAAAACCGAAGAAAAAATAGCCAATTATTCGAATAGGTTTAGGCATTTGCTTCATATTATAAGAACTAGGGGTACCCACATGCTTTTGATAATGCTCATCGGCATCATTGAACGGTTTTTTCTCCATCAAAATCACTTCCTCTCTTTTAATATGTACTACTCGTCATTAAAGAAAGTTTCAAATAATGTTACCGCTATGAGATATACGAGTAAACCACTCAGCTATTTATGTATGAAAAACTGTATGAAAACCATGTTAATAAATAGTCATGTTAGAGAAATGAAAGCGAAACCAATGCCTGTAAATATAGAATTATCAGTATTTACCGCTATTTTTCTAAGGTCATGTGCCTTAAAAAAGTACTTTACTTAATTTTCTGAATATTTTATAATTATGAAAAGGAGCTGATACACATGCCAAACTATACTTACATTGCATCCGACGAGAATGACGTATCTTACCTATACGAAGATAACAGTGATTGCTATGATCTAGACTGCTTTGACGATAATGATATTTAAAGGAGTATTCAAACGACATGGACGGGATTAAATCGATAAAGGATGTGGCGAATAACTGATTATCGCCACATCCTTTATTATTTTACATATTGAATAAGCCAGTCCGGCCCATCCGCTCTCATCGATATACCGATAAAGCCTGATTTTAGAAGTTGCTGCTGTGCCTCCGTATTATCCATTGGGACAAATTGCTCTTCAGTCCACTTATGTTCTTTATAAGGAAGTGACTTCATAAATACATAACGCAATTTCCCGCCATACTTCAGTTTCAATGCTGCAATATGCATATGTTGAGAAAACTTATCCTTTAAGCTCGCAATATTGCCCGGCATAACCGTTGCACAAACGGTATGAAACTTCGATTCATCCACTTGCTGCATAATGATTTCAGCCATTGTACGCTGCAGGCCATGACCCCGATAATCCGGATGAACATTGGAGATTTCCTGATAAAGCACTTTTCGCAGTTCCTTCTCAGTTTTCAAACCAATATCATAGCCTAAATGTTCTTCATCAATCATTGGCTCCAGCAGTGCTCGAAAAGCGATTAATTTCCCTTCAACGAACACCCCGATCATAAGTCCGTTCCCACTTAAAATAAAGCTCAACTCTTCATTATCGAGAGGCTGCAATATTGCTTTGTTCGGCAGTGCATCGACCACTTCCTGCTGCAAAACGGTTAACTCCGGAATATGTGTTTCGTTCAATACCTGCACGACATATCGTTCATTCCCTAAAAATCCTGTCGCAATCATTTACTGCACCACACAATGGTCACGTGTTAATTCCGCTAAAACCGCTTCGTCAACATCGACACCTAAACCTGCACGTTCATTCAACTGAATATACGGGACATTATATTGAAGGTTTCCGATATCTTTTGAGAATTTTAACGGTCCAGTTAATTCCACACTCGTAAATACTTTATTTGAAAAGGCAACATGGAAACCTGCCGCCGAACCGACCGAAGACTCGACCATTGAACCGATTTGGCATTCAATCCCTGCCATTTCCGCCATATGTGCTAGCTTCATTGCAGGATACATTCCCCCGCATTTCATCAATTTAATATTTACCTTGTCCGCTGCACGCTTTGCAATAATTTCGCGCATTTCACGCACACCGCGTAAACCTTCATCAATCATGACAGGAATTGATGTTTTAGATTTAATTTCAACCATGCCATCAATATCATCGGCACGTACCGGTTGTTCCAGCCAGTCGATATTCAATTGTTCCAGTTCACGAACTGCTTGCATCGTTGTTGAACTGTTTACCCAGCCTTGGTTGACATCAACACGAATCGCAATTTCCTTTCCAACACGTTTACGCACTGCTTTTATGCGGGCAACATCACTCGCTACATCGCGTCCGACTTTCATTTTGAATGAGTTGTATCCCATTTCTACACGTTCTGCCGCTTCATTTGCCATCTTTTCAGGTGTTCCGATGCTTAATACATGTGTAATCGGGAACCTTTCATAATAACGCCCGCCAGTCAATTGATAGGCAGGTACACCAAGTTTTTTTCCCGCCAAATCAAAGCAAGCGATATCAATTGCCGCTTTCGCAGCCGGTGCACTGTAGATGAGCGCGTCCATTTTGGCATGGATTTTTTCAAAGTTCATCGGGTTTTCCCCAATCATTGCCGGTGCTAATGTATGTTTCAATACAGCGTAAGTACCTTCCAGTGTTTCACCTGTCACATGTTCGTCCGGCACTGCTTCGCCCCATCCGACTAAACCGCATTGTGATGTTATCTTTACAATAATAGACGGCATGTTCGGATATGTCCCGTAGCTCACGATAAATGGTTCAATTAATGGTAATTCAATATTAAATAATTCAATTGTTTTAATTTGTATCATTTGATTTTTCTCCTTTATCCCGCATTAACGGATAGTAATTTATCTGCCTCGAAAGCTTAGCGTAGCGGCAGAGGCAAGACTCCCACATCTTGACGGGAGATTATCTACCCGTAAAAGCCCGATTGGTTCGGGCCAACATGATGTTGGTCACACAAGCGTTGTCACAGGACGTGACGGTTTCAGCTTGTATTCCTTCCAATCAGTGGGGATGAAAAATCCCACTGATCGAAGTTTCACTTTATTTAAAGCGGGCGCTCGATTGTAAATTGCTCACCGATTTTTGCATAGTCATTTCCCGCAAGACGGCTAATTGCACCAAGACCTTTTGGATCAATTCGACCATCCTCGTACAGACTTTCTTCTATATGATAGTAAACGACTTTTCCGACGATCAGGTCACAACCTGCATTTTCATCATCGCCGCCAAGTTCCAGCGCTTTTTCAAGGACACATTCCAGTCGGACTTTCGCTTCCTTTACACCCGGAACATCGATTTTTTCACTCTTTACTAATGACAGACCTGCAACTGCTATCTCACTTTCATCCGGTGGCAAGTTTGCAGCTGTTTTATTTACTTGTTCTACATTTTCAGTATCAACAATATGGACAACAAATTGCTCTTTTGCACGAATATTTCTTGCTGTATCTTTTGGCTCCCCTTTTTTCCGTTGGATACTTACCGAAATCATCGGAGGATTTGAAGAAACGATATTGAAAAAACTAAATGGCGCCGCGTTTACAACCCCATCTTCAGATATCGATGTAACAAAGGCAATTGGTCTTGGAATGATGGAACCTATCAGAAATTTATAATTTTCACGTTCTGATATTTGTTTTGGATCAATTTTCTTCATAAAAACTCGCCTCTTTTCTTATCACTAATTTGACTTTAGAGAACTGATTGCAACACGTCAAATAGTTTTTCTGCATTTTAATTTAGGACAAATACTTTTATACATATTTAATTCGTTCCATATTTTGTGTGATTTAAAGGCTGTTTTAATAGGCTTTTTCAAGGTTATTGAAACAAAATCCCTCTACCTCCTCCTGGATATTTTTCTTTTTCAATCAAAATTCTTCAGCGAAACTTCAAAAATTTCCTATTCAACTAACTGTTATAAACAGTTTCGCCATTCTATAAGGAAAGTATAAAAACAGGGCTATTTAGATTAAAAACTTTAGCAAAAACGTTGATTTATCAGTGCATAAAGCTATTTATGAGTTCTTTTATGTGTATTAGTAACTGTTATATTATGAGTTCAAAAGTATTTTCCATTAATCCATTTCGAACATTTAAGAGAAATTATTTGCACAACTAAGTATTTTTAGTTATTTAAATAGAATTTATTACAGTTTACAATATTATCCTACCCTTAACATATTGCTATATTAAACTAATACTTCACCACCGGCAAAACCTTGATTTATCAACGTTAAAGCGCATTTTTACCATCAAAAAATAATTGCCTTAAGTACAATTTTATTACCCAAAAGAGAAATATATGTTTTTTCGAGATAATATATTTTGTGAAATTCTACTTGCACAACATAATAAGTTAATGTTAAGTTAATGTACATGGACGTTCATACTTTAGACATAACTACTTCAAGTAGAGAAATGTCGTATAACCGATATTTATTTTCGTGTGAGGGGGAAATTTTTTGAAAAAGAATCGTTGGTTAATTGCTGCATCAGCAATCGCTATTCACCTTTCAATCGGTGGAGCTTATGCATATAGCGTGTATAAAAATCCAATTGCTGAAGAGCTTGGGTGGGATGCATCGCAAATTACAATCGCGTTTACAATTATGATGGGGTTAGCAGGTTTTGCTGCCGCACTATTTGGTAGTACAGTAGAAAAATTAGGTCCGAAAAGAGCAGCGATGGTTGCAGCGGTACTATTCGGTTTAGGTCAAGGTGGCGCAGGTATTGCAATCGCTATGGATTCGGTTGTTTTATATTGGTTGACTTACGGACTGTTAAGTGGACTTGGGATGGGTATTGGTTATATCGCTCCAGTATCTACACTTGTTAAATGGTTCCCGAATCGTCGCGGTCTGGCGACAGGTATGGCAGTATTAGGATTCGGGTCTGGTGCATTAATTACCGCGCCGGTAGCTGTAAACTTAATGGAGTCTTTCGGTATTTCAAACACTTACTTTATTTTAGGAATTAGCTATTTTGTATTAATGATGATCGGTGCACTTTATATCGCTCCGCCTAAACCGGGCGAAGTAGAAGAAGCTGTTGCATCAGGAAAAGCAAAAACAACTGAAATTGCACAAATGTCTGCTCGTGAAGCTGTTCGTACAAAGCAGTTCTGGATGCTTTGGGCAATGCATTTAATTAATGTTACATCTGGTTTAATGTTGATTTCTGTTGCTTCTCCAATGGCGCAGGAAATTGCAGGTTTATCTGTAGCTGCAGCTGCAGCAATGGTTGGATTAATGGGCTTATTTAATGGTGGTGGCCGCTTACTTTGGGCAGCTGGATCAGATTATATCGGACGTTCTAACGTATTCGTTATTTTCTTCACGATTCAATTAATTGCCTTTATTACACTCCCATTCACTACTAACGCCATTCTATTACAATTGTTCATATTCTTAGTAGTTAGTTGTTATGGCGGTGGTTTCTCGAATTTACCAGCATTTGCAAGTGATTTATTCGGTACGAAACAACTTGGTGTTATCCACGGATATTTATTAACAACTTGGTCACTTGGTGGGATTTTCGGTCCACTAATCGCATCAACTGTTTATGAAGCTGCAAATAGCTATGTACCATTGTTTTACTTATTCAGTTTCTTAATTGCAATTTCATTAGGAATTTCTTTATTAATGCGCTCGAATGTCAACAAAATGAAAAAACAACGCGCAAAAGAAGAAGCAAGTACAAAACACAAAGGGAAACAGGGAGAACCTGTTCATTCATAAGGGATTCTATAGAGATGAAACGGAAGTATCAACTTCCGTTTCATCTCTTTTCTTTTTTCTCTTATTTCTGCGGGTATTTTCTCTATTACTCTTGAATTTAAGAATGTTACAATTACTGTAAGGGATGTTTTTCCAGGGGGGATGTTCATGAACCGTCAACATTTCAGTATCATTTTAGGAGGCATTTTATTTTTAGCGGTTGCAATGGGGATTAGCCGCTTTGCCTTCACGCCGATTTTACCGTTCATGCGTGTTGATGAAAATTTATCTTTTACACAAGGCGGTTGGCTGGCTTCCAGCAATTATATCGGATACTTCATCGGAGCTTTAGGGGCAGGGTTTGTTAATCGGTCGAAAAAGAATTTTCTATTATTGAACGTATTCATAAATGTCTTTTCAATACTTTTGATGGGATTGATTGAGTCCTATTTAATATGGATACTTTTGCGCTTTATCGCCGGATTAACGAGCGGTTTTATATTTGTACTTACATCAAGTATTGTAATGGATTATTTAGCGGCAAATTTATTAACACGCTGGAGCGGCTACTTGTTTAGCGGGGTTGGATTTGGAATCGCATTATCAGGACTTTTCGTGCCATTCTTTGAAGCGAGCTTTAACTGGCAAGGATCCTGGCTTGGACTTGGCGCATTATCCGTCTTATTTTTGGCGACGACGATATTTTTTTGGCGGCATTTAAATGTCAAGAATCACATAAAGGAACCAAAGTCAGCGGACAACAACATTTGGCGCGGGTTTATGCCATGGCTGATCATTGCATATGGATTGGAAGGACTCGGCTATATTATTACAGGCACTTTTTTAGTAGACATCATTTATAATATCGAATCATTACGAGCCTATGCCGGATATAGTTGGGTACTAGCCGGTTTAGCAGCCATTCCGTCTGCACCGATTTGGATGAAATGCATGTCCCGTTTTTCAACAGTTTCCATGATGAGTCTTGCCTATTCAATACAAATTATCGGCATTTTGCTTCCGGTTCTATCGCAATCGGCATGGAGCGTACTATTGTCGGCGATGTCATTTGGTTTTACGTTTGTGGGACTCGTAACGATGTCGACCGCTTATGCTAGGCAGCTGTTTCCAAAGCAAAGCAACTATATCGTATCAATACTGACTACGTTTTATGCGATTGGACAAATTATCGGACCGGTTATTGCGTCCCGTCTGGAAACTCACTTCCGCACGTTTAAAGCCCCCCTGCTGTTTGCAGGAGGTACCGTTACACTCGCGCTTGCACTGTTACTCATCGGGTATTTCTACAGCAGGAAAAGCCCTGTTCATTTAGCTGCGGATATAAAATATTGAACCTCAATCACATCTCATGAAATTATGGAGATGTGATTTTTTCGGTTTTCCAAAATAATTTACCCCTATCCCCCATTAATGTTACGATACCGATAACATTGTACTTCGGAGGACATCCTATGGAAGAAAAACATTATTCAATTGGCGAGGTTTCCAAACTGACGAATATCTCTATCCAAACGTTACGCTACTACGATCAGATCGGCTTATTCAAACCTTCCTATGTCGATCCTAAAACAAATTACCGCTACTACAAAGACTCACAATTTTATCATTTGGATATTATTAAATCATTGAAGTATATCGGTGTCTCATTGGAGGAAATTAAAGCAGCGCAGCAGTTTACCCCTGCTGAACTTCTCTCCTTTTTGAAGCAGCAGGAAAGTGTCATTGAACAGCAAATGAATCGCATGTACGAAATTCAGCAGTCTTTATATAAAACAAAAAGGCAAATGGAAGAACAGCTGGCAATCGATGTAATGGATACGGTCTATTTCAAAAATGAAGAATCGGTCCGTATTTTATCGATTAAAACAAATGAACTGACACCGTACTATATTCCAAACACGTACTACAGCTCCTTAATTAAAACACTGGAAGTCGAAAACAGCTTGCTGAGCAATCGGTATGGGTGTATTTTTCCATACCAGCAATACGACAGCCTGGATGAACTGCATTACAGTCATGTTTTTACACCGCTCATTACAGACCGGTATATTACGCATTTAACAACCGATATGGATGTGAAAACAATACCTGCCGGACGATATGTATGCATTGCGTTCATTTTTGAACCGGACACGTATTTAACACAATACCAAAAGCTTTATCATTATATAGAAGAACATCAATTACAAGTTTTGCCGGTTGTCTATGAAATTTTTATGCCTCTAAACTATTCTCCAAATGGAGAAGACCAGTTCATCGTGGAATTAAAAGTTAAGCTGCTCTAACTAATTTTTACAAATACTTTAAACAGTTCTATTGACTCTATAGCTACTGTAGGGTTTATGTTAGATAATGCGGATTAACGATTTTTCACAACGTAATAAGGAGCAATAACAATGAAAGACTATAAAATAACATTAGGGTTACTCTTATTAAACCTGTTCATCGCCTTTCTAGGAATCGGTTTAGTCATCCCGGTACTTCCTACTCTAATGAATGAACTGCAAATAAGCGGCACCGTTGTCGGCTATTTAACAGCAGCATTCGCAATTGCACAACTGATTGTTTCACCACTCGCTGGTAAAGCAGTTGATAAATATGGACGTAAAATTATGATCGTCATCGGATTATTTATTTTCGGTATTTCAGAATTTCTGTTCGGTTTAGGGAAAACGATAGAAGTTCTTTTTATCTCCCGTGTTTTAGGCGGAATCAGTGCGGCGTTTATCATGCCAGCTGTAACAGCGTTTATCGCGGATATTACAACAATGGAAACGCGTCCAAAAGCGCTTGGCTACATGAGTGCGGCAATTAGTACCGGTTTCATTATCGGGCCGGGTATCGGCGGATTTTTAGCTGATTTCGGTACACGTGTGCCGTTCTACTTTGCAGGGGCGCTCGGTACAACGGCAGCAATCCTATCTATTATTTTACTGCGTGAACCAGAACGCAATATGGTAAATGTAGAAAATGCACCGGTACAAACATCCGGATTTAAACGCATTTTAGAACCAATGTACTTGATCGCCTTTATTTTAATTTTTGTCGCATCATTTGGACTCGCAGCATTCGAATCGTTCTTTAGCCTGTTTGTCGATCATAAATTCAGTTTCACTCCAACAGATATCGCAATCGTTATTACAGGTGGAGCAATTGTCGGTGCGATTGCACAAGTTGCGCTGTTTGACAGGCTGGCGCAAAAATGGGGAGAAATTAAGCTTATTCGCTACAGCTTAATATTATCGGGCGTTCTAGTATTTTTAATGACCGTTGTCAGTTCATATTTTGCTATTTTACTCGTAACTTGTATCGTATTTGTCGGCTTTGACTTATTCCGTCCTGCCGTTACGAGCTATTTATCTAAAATTGCCGGCAATGAGCAAGGTTTCGTCGGCGGGATGAACTCGATGTTTACAAGTTTGGCGAATATTTTCGGGCCGATTTTAGGCGGGATGTTATTCGATATAGATATTAACTATCCATATTACTTTGCAACGGTTGTCATCTTCTTCGGTATTCTGTTAACATTAATTTGGAAGAAACCTGCATCGTATATGTAATTTTTTCTGTCTTTTGCAATGGATTTATCTGTTTTACAAGTAAATTTGCTTAAGGAGGATTTCATCATGACAACTAAATCAAATTCAGAACAACTTATTTCAACTACGGAAAAATTCGGGGCGCACAATTATCACCCACTTCCGATCGTAATCGAAAAAGCAGAGGGTTCCTGGGTGACAGACCCTGAAGGCAACCGTTATTTAGATATGCTCTCGGCGTATTCTGCTTTAAACCAGGGTCATCGTCATCCGAAAATTATTCAGGCGTTAAAAGATCAGGCAGATGCGGTGACACTTACGTCACGTGCATTCCATAGTGCGACATTAGGTGTTTGGTATGAAAAGGTCAGTAAGCTAACAGGCAAAAATATGGTACTGCCGATGAATACAGGCGCTGAGGCTGTGGAGACGGCGATTAAAACGGCCCGTCGCTGGGGATATGAAGTAAAAGGCATTGAAGCAAACAAGGCGCAAATTATCGGCTGTAACGGCAATTTCCATGGCCGTACAATGGGTGCTGTGTCGCTATCCTCGGAAGCGGAGTATAAGCGCGGATTTGGCCCAATGCTGGAGGGCTTCACATTAATTCCTTACGGTGATATTGACGCATTAAAGGAAGCCATTACACCGAATACAGCGGCATTTATCGTGGAGCCGATCCAGGGAGAAGCAGGTATAATTATCCCGACAGAAGGCTTCTTAAAAGCAGCGTATGAACTATGTAAAGAAAATAAAGTTCTGTTTATTGCAGATGAAATCCAAACAGGTTTATCACGAACAGGAAAACTGTTTGCCTGTGAATGGGAAGATGTTACACCGGACGTCTACATTTTAGGTAAAGCGCTTGGAGGCGGAGTTTATCCGATTTCAGCAGTTGTCGCGAATGATGATATTCTTGGCGTGTTCAATCCAGGATCACATGGCTCGACTTTCGGCGGTAACCCGCTTGCCTGTGCCGTATCGATTGCAGCGATTGATGTATTACTAGATGAAAAGCTGACAGAGCGTTCATTGGAGCTTGGCGACTACTTTAAAGCACAGCTTCAGACAATTGAGAACCCGGTGATTAAAGAAGTGCGCGGGCGCGGTCTTTTCATAGGCGTTGAGCTTCACGAATCGGCTCGCCCCTACTGTGAAAAACTGGCTGAACGCAAATTGCTTTGCAAGGAAACACATGACACAGTAATCCGATTTGCCCCACCGCTGATCATTTCAAAAGAAGATCTGGATTGGGCACTCGAGCAGATTAAAGCGGTTTTTAGTGAATAGAGTGTATAGTAAGAGGGCGCTGTGTTATGCATAGTGCCCTTATTTTATTGATGGTTAGGCAAAGGAGACTTATGATGAAATCACTTTATATTACGGGCTACCGTCCACATGAACTCGGGATATTCAATGACAAGCATCCCGGTGTCCCGGTTATTAAAAAGGCGCTGGAAAACCAGTTGCGCATCCTCATAGAAGACGGACTTGAGTGGGTCGTGATCAGCGGCCAGCAAGGTGTTGAAACATGGGCAGCACAAGTTGTACTGGAACTGAAAAACGACTACCCTCAACTCAAATACTCCATTATCACCCCCTTCTTGGAACAGGAAAAAAATTGGAATGAGCATAAACAAGAGACCTTTATGCATATAGTAAGTAAGGCCGATTTTGTGACAAGCGTGACGAAGCGCCCTTATGAAGCACCATGGCAATTTATCGAAAAGGACAAATTCATTATTGATAATACAGATGCGACATTGCTCGTCTACGATGAAGAAAATGAAGGGTCCCCAAAGTATGTGCTTCGCCTCATCCAAAAGTATATGGAGCAGCATGAGGAATACGAGCTATTGATGATCAATGCTTATGATTTACAAATGGTAGCTGAGGAAATGCAACAAGGAGATGATTGGTAAAAATTATGTAAATATCTAAATTTAGTAAATATTCTGACTACAGTTGTTCGTTTTGGGGTATAATATATTAAACAAATTATATTTCACTATTAAAGGAGGCCACATTATGAACCAATTGACGATGATTAATGAAACAACACCAATCAATATACCGCACCATACGTATAAGCGTGAGTGCCGATATACGAGAGGCATCAACATTCCTCTTGCAGATATCGAAAGAATTTTATATGGGCTGAGCGATGATGCACTTCATTATTTTGAGTTCCATAATATCGCGAAAGAAATTAAACAAGGAACATTATTAAATGGCTATGCGGGGCTTGCTAATATTATTTCAGACTATTATAAGAATGAAAAAAATATAGAAATTCCTGAACTGACAAATGGCCGGGATTTTTATGTAAAAATAGTCTAACAAAATTAAGGGGATGACTTCCTAAGTGAATACCGAAAATAACAACGTCTAAAGTATCCTATCGGTTCGGTGCTTTCGGCGTTGTTTTACATATTGGGAGATTCAGCAAATTGAATTTTCTAAAAATTTGTTTAATAAAACTATTGACTTTCTAATTGATAAAGATTATCATTATCATTGTAAGGTTGGTAAAACCTTTTCGATACTGTTCCCCCCAGTTCAGATTCGAAACTCATTAATTACTTTTCTCATATTTCGAAAAGATTAAAAGGATTGATCTTTTCTCCTGGAAGAATGGCAAATCCCCTCACACGATTTGCCATTTTTTCATGGAAAATTGGGTATACATATATTAAAGGAGATGATTTAGTTGGAATTCCGTATTGAAAAAGACACTTTAGGTGAAATTCGTGTACCAGCAGACAAAATTTGGGGTGCACAAACCCAGCGAAGCAAGGAAAACTTCCAAATTGGGACAGAAAGAATGCCGATTGAAATTATTCGTGCCATGACCATTTTGAAAAAAGCAGCGGCTATCGCCAATAATAAGTTAGGCAAACTGTCCGATACGAAAAAAAATGTGATTGTGGAAGCAGCAGATGAAATTCTTGCAGGTAAATGGGATGAGCACTTCCCTCTTGTCGTCTGGCAAACAGGCAGTGGTACACAGACAAATATGAACGTGAACGAGACAATTGCCCACTTAGCCAATGAAAAGCTGGCGGCGGCCGGATCGGATGAAAAGGTACACCCGAATGATGATGTCAACAAGTCACAAAGCTCGAATGATACATTCCCTACTGCGCTACATATTGCTGCAGTCGAAATCGTAGAAAACTATCTAATGCCGCGCTTAAAACTGTTACAGGCGACATTAAAAGAAAAAGCGCTGGCATTCAACGATATTATTAAAATTGGCCGTACGCATTTACAAGATGCAACACCGCTTACACTTGGACAGGAAATTGGCGGCTGGCATCATATGCTGTTAAAATGCGAAAAAATGATTATGGTGAACACACAGTTCATGAAGGAGCTTGCAATTGGCGGTACTGCTGTTGGTACAGGCATTAATGCCCATCCGGAATTCGGTGCCCGCACAGCTGCAGAAATCAGTAAACTAACAGGCATTGAATTTACATCTGCGGAAAATAAATTCCATGCACTGACAAGTCATGATGAAGTCGTAACAGCACACGGTGCATTGAAGGCATTGGCGGCAGATTTAATGAAAATAGCCAATGATGTGCGCTGGCTGGCAAGTGGTCCACGCTCAGGTATCGGTGAGATTACGATTCCTGAAAACGAACCAGGCTCATCTATTATGCCGGGGAAAGTCAACCCGACACAAAGTGAAGCGATGACAATGGTCGTAACTCAGGTTGTCGGCAATGACGCAACAATCGCTTTCGCAGCATCACAAGGTAATTTCGAACTGAACGTATTTAAACCGGTGATCATTTACAACTTCCTGCAATCAGCACGACTACTTGCCGATTCGATGAAATCATTCAACGACAATTGCGCAGTCGGTATCGAGCCGAATATGGAAGTATTGGACGCTAACCTGAAAAATTCACTGATGCTTGTTACTGCGTTAAACCCGTATATCGGTTATGAAAATGCGGCGAAAATTGCGAAAACAGCACATAAAGAAGGCACAACATTAAAAGAAGCTGCTATTGCATCGGGTCTTTTAACAGAAGATGAATTTGACCGTTATGTTGATCCAAAAACGATGATTTATCCAAACGCCGAATAATTTTTAGCTATCCTACACAACCTTCCAACAAGTTTAGTCAATTACTTTTATCAGTAATAAACTAATGTTGAGGAGGTTGTTTTTATTGAAAAAAATTCAATTTGTAAAGGATGGTTATGAAATCGTTGTAAATATTCGCAGAAATATACAGAGCGAAACGACTAAATACGTTGAAGCAGATGCCTATTATAATGATTTTGGCAACTACCGGATATTAGTTTTAGCAGATACCGTGGAAAAAGCGGTAGAAGTGGCAACATATGAACTATTGACCAATCATCCATTTGAGAAAGTGATAATAGATTATTAAGACAGATTTGAAGGGATGCCCTGAAAATGATTACAGGACACCCCTTTTATCCTAGATTAACAGGTAGTAATTCATTTGCCTCGAAAGCGTAGCGGCAGACGTTCGACCGGCTGCCTATTAAAATGTTAATCCTCATTTTGGAGTAGATAATCCTCAATTTATGCCGATTAATCCTCAACATAGATGTATTAATCCTCAGTTGTTGCTGTTTATTCCTCATTTGTGAACAGATAATCCTCAAATGTATTTTTAATCCTCACTTGATAAGGATTAATCCTCAATTTCAAGTGGAAAGTGTCTGCTCGGCTGCCTATGAGAAATTTATTCCTCAAATTGGTACAAATACCCTCTTACAGCGGACTGTGACAGGATATTCGCCACTTTGGCATGGATAATAGCCAAATTCGATGCGGTATTCGCCAACCCGGTTCACTTAATCGTCACTTTCAATTTTAATCGCCAGTTTGCGACCTTTATTCGCCACTCCTCCTTAGAAGAGTGGATACAAAAGCAAAAAATGCCCCGGAAAAATAATTCCAGGGCATCCGATTTTTCATTACAGCAGAAAGTTTAAGTATAGATCGATCAGCCTGTCGCCGTAAAAGTAAACGATAATCGCCGCGATGGCAATGGACGGTCCAAAAGGTACAGGTGTTTTGCGCCCTTTCCCCCGAACTTTCAAAATGACAATTCCAATGACCATTCCGATTACCGAAGCTAAAAATAGTGTTAATAATGTATTGAACGTTCCCAAGACTAAGCCGATCAGTAAAAACAGCTTAATGTCTCCGCCGCCCATCCCGCCTTTTGAGATGATGGCGATTAACAGTAATATTGAAAATCCAATTGCGGCACCGACCAGACTATCCCACCACGGATCGAGCGGCGAAAGAATTCTGCCGACAATGAGCAACGGGAGGAAAAACAGCAAAATCTTGTCCGGAATGAGCATATACGCGATATCCGACACATTGATAATGACGAGTAACGAAATAAAAAGAAGTGCGACGGCCAATTCCCATGTAATGCCGAGCTGCCATGTCGCAAATGCAAATAACAGACCTGTTACAAGCTCAGTGAATGCGTAAATCGGCGATACTTTTACACCGCATGTCCGGCATTTTCCTCGTAAAAATATGTACGAAAAAACAGGTACGAGTTCAAAAGCGCTTAAACGTCGATTGCAATGGACACAGTGAGATGGCGGTGTCACAATCGACTCTTTTTTCGGTACCCGTAATCCGACTACATTGTAAAACGAACCGAAAACCAATCCGAAAATCCCCGCAAAAATTGTATACATAATCTCCATTCTATAACGCTCCTTACTTGTACCTGGCTTTAATTATTCATAGTAGAATGTTGTAATTTGAATGTTTGCCGTTACAACGTCCGATGCTTCTTCCGTGAACTGGTCTTCTTCACCAGGAAGTGCAAAGTCTATAATATCGATTCGCATGACACGTTCTTTCTTTTCAATTTCTTCGATAAACTGCTGTAGATTCACATCGTTCGGCGCCACTACATTTACATTGAACGTTACCAGTTTCAATGATGGCGGCAATGTTTCTACCGCAATTGTGGAAATCGGCAGTTCTTCTGCTGGTACTTCGCCATCTGCCGCTTCTGTATCCTCTGGTGTTTCAGGCGATTCAGTCGTTTCGGTTGGTTCAGTCGCTTCAGTTGTCTCTGATGATTCCGAACCGTCTTCTGCTGCTGCCCCCTCTTCAAGTTCAGGTGTATACAACGGGTCCTGCAAGCCTGAACTGGATACGAGTGCATCATAATTATTAAATTCAATGCTTTGAACACGCGAACCTGTCACATATTCAATTTCCTCCATTGCTAGAATGAGTGCATCGATTTCACGAGTAGCCGGCACTTTTTTGCGCAATGTAAATTCGTTTACGTCTGTTTGCGAATGCTGTGTGTTTAATTCCGCCAAACTTTGCTCCATTGCGGAAATTTCAGTTTCCAGACTCGTTATTTCAGTACGAATGGCCTGTACCTCGTCGTCCTTTGGCTTAATAACATAGTAATAGACAGCAAATAAAAGGGCCATCGCCAATGCAATGACTAATAAAAGCGTCCCGTTTTTACTGCTTGAGATGGAATTCATTGCTCATCACCTCCAGCAACGACATATAATTGGTCGATCACCAGCATAATTTCTACATTATAGCGCGGGACTTCCTCAAAGAGCAGTGCTTCATCTGTCTCTTCACCGGCAGGATTAATATCGAAATTGGAAACGGTCCCAACTTGAATGTCACTGAAATACGGGCTTTTTTCAAGCTCACTTACATAATTCGAGACAGCATTCAATGTTTCGAAATCCACCACCACTTGTACGCCCAATTCAGAAAAGGCATAGGAGCGCAAATATGTATCTTCCGGCAATAAATTTCGCGTTTCGAAGATAATTGGCGATACCGGGTAGGAAACACGCTCGACAAAAGCGACCGATTCCTCCAAAGATCCCTGACTTAACGTACTATAGGAAGCCAATTCCGCCTGCAGCCCATCCCTTGCAGCAAGTAACGAGTCACGTTCAGGTGTAGTGCTCGCAATTTCACTTTTGGCACTGAAAAATGTCCATATTAAAAGCCCTAAAGTTATTAAAGAGACAATCCCCACTACATAAAAAGCAATATTTAAACTCGCCTCGCCCTTTTCAATTTTAGGGAGAAGGTTAATATTTGGAATCATTCATTAACCTCCTTTAAGGCAAGACCCAACAATGTCGCATGCTTCGCTTTGCAATTCGGGAAAGATTCTTCAATTACCGCATCATCGACAATGCGGATCGGTGTCGGTAAATTATCGATCAATAAGATTTCGATGATATGAAGCAATGGATGATCGCCCATCACAATGATTTCGTCAACAACCTTCTCGCCTTTATGTAAGGAGAATTTAAAGAAGTTCATCATCCGGTCGATTTCAAGCACCTGATCGGTTGTAGCCGCCCGGAAATCATTTAAGTCGCCCGTATAGTTTAATTCGACTTCCTCATTTTCCAGAATGGTTTGCTGCCATTTCTCAGGATCTGTATCAATCGTCAGAAAGCGTAGAAACTCCACTTCCCCATTCGAAAAAATGCCGATCGACAGTTCATTGATTGACCAGTCTGTCACTAAGTATGTACGTTTATGATCGATAAACTCGATATGTTCCAACAAGCGCAAATTGCACAATGCACGAACATCCGCCACCTGTGGATGCAGATGATTGTCCAATAATAGGCCAATCATCTTACCGACCTCATCAGGAGGTGCAGCAAACAATACCGCTTTTCCATCCCCTTCAATTGAGTCATAAACATCAATAAGCGGCTCCTGGAACGGCAAATGAATCGATTGCCCGATCTCCATCTGCACAAACTCCTGAAGCTTTTTCCCGCTCACATCAGCCGGGTGTTCAAATGCTTTCAAGAGCACAGACGCATCCGGCACTAAAAAGCGCACATTTTGCTTTCGCCCGCCCCAGTTCGCCACATTGTTTTTTATTAAATCGTAGATCACCATTTCGTCTTCAATCGCACCTTCATGCACGACATTGACAGGCAATGGCAGCTCATAAATTTGCGGCTGTTCCAGCTTCTGCCCCTTCGATACAAGTGCCCGCATAACATAGTTACTAAAAACAATCGATACATGCGATTTTCTCTTCATACTGAACATAGAGGGACCCTCCTCTTTTACTTTGCCTCTATATGTAGGGCAAGCTCGTCTTCATAACTATTATTCTAGCGAAATCATCGCCCAATGGAACACCCAAGCGCTTGGGTTGGGTGTTCTTTGGGGGGTGATTATGGATTTGATGGTGCTGGTGCTGTTCCTATTGTATAGTTACCAGACCCACTACCCTTCTTGTCATCTGCATTAATACCAGAAATTGTCGCTCCATTAAATGTCACAGTTTTGTCACCTGAATATTTTATCGCAGCTGTAGTTAAAGCGTTTTGTGTTCCTGCAGTAGACCCAGCAGTACCTTTTGTTACTTTTCCTGCACTCGGAATCTTACCCGGTGTATCTAAAAAAGTAGAATCCAATAACTGTTTAACAGTTACATCTGCTGCACCAGGATTATCAACAAAATAAAGATTTGCTGCATTTATTACATTAATTCCATCTGCCTTCACCGCATTATAACGTGAATTCTCGATAATGTTTCCAATCGCCGGTATAGCAATTGCTGCTACGATACCTAGAATAACAATTACCGCTAAAAGTTCCACTAAAGATAAACCTTTTTCATTTTTAATACGCTTTTTCAAAAGTTCAAACATATTAAATCCTCCTCTATATTTTAGTTTTTATTGTTTTTTTGCATTGACGCTTTGTACTGCTTTGATGCCTCCTTGCAAAACGTCTTTTTCTGTTTACATATTTTCATACATACTGAACATCGGCAGGAAGATTGCTGCTACAATTAGCCCGACAGCACCAGCTAATATTACAATCATTAGTGGCTCTATCAATGATTTCAATGTATCTACTGTTCTCTCAACTTCCTCTTCATAAAAGTCCGCAATCTTCTCAAGCATGTAATCCAAGGATCCTGTAGATTCCCCAATTCTCGTCATACTCGTCACCATCGGAGGGAAGATCCAGCTTTTTTCGAGCGGCTCTGTTAAGGAACTTCCCTTTTCAAGGCTTGCCCGGGCATCTAATACAACTTTTCCCACAACTGGATTTCCGGAAACCTTTTCCGAAATTGTAAGTGCGTGTAAAATGGGTACCGCACTGCTGAATAATGAAGATAGATTGCGCGTCAATCTCGCAATCGCCGTTTTTTGCAGCAATGGTCCGAATATCGGCATCTTCAGCAGCATATAATGTACAGTGTAATGAAACTGCGCATTGTTTCTGAATAAATACTGGAATACCGTAACGCCAATCACCAGTAATCCAATTGGCAGCCACCAAAACTTTCTCAGCCATTCCCCTAAAGCAACTGTCCATACTGTTAACGTAGGGAGTTCAGCATCCATCGATTCAAACGACTCGACAAATGTGGGAACGATGAAGATCAGCATGAAAAACACTACGACTACGATCAGTACTAGTAACATCGCCGGATACGTCAATGTTGATTGTACTTTTTTGATTAAACGGAACGACTTTTCATATGAGTTTGCCAGGCGTTCCAATGTATCATCAATATTCCCTGTCGCTTCACCTGACCGCATCATATTGATGAACAGCTCCGGAAACACTTTCGGGTGCTTTTGGACCGCATCGGAAAACGGAATACCTGTCCGAATGTCCTCTTCCACTTTTTCCAGTGCCCTTTTTAATGGCTTGCTTGTTGCCTGTTTTGCTAAAATGCTTGTCGCTTCAACTAGCGAAACACCTGCACGGATTAATGTCGCAAACTGGCGGCAGTAAATAACGAAATCCTGTACTTTAACTTTTTGGCTTCCTAAATTAATATCTTTGTGCAGTAAGCTTTTCGATTCTTCAATTTCGCGCGGGTTAATTCCTTTTTCACGCAACTTGTTAATTGCGGCCGCTTTATTTGTCGCATCGATTGTTCCTTTTTGCGTGACACCTATCTTCGTACGTCCTACATATTTAAATACGGTCAACTGTAATCACCTACGTTCATATATGGACGAGCTTCCTCCAATGAAATTTTCCCGGAAGAAATAAGTGCCTGGATCGAGTTTTCCAATGTGTGCATCCCCAAAGCCCTGCTTGTTTGCATAATACTTGGAATCTGGTGAATTTTTTCATTTCGGATTAAGTTCGTCACAGCAGGCACACTCACTAAAATTTCTGTTGCCGCTACACGCCCTGCTTTATCTTTGCGGATAAACAGCCGTTGTGAAATGATGCCCTGCAATACATTCGCCAACTGAATCCGGATTTGCCCCTGCTGATAAGGCGGGAACACATCGATAATCCGGTCAATCGTTGTCGGTGCACTTGATGTATGCAGTGTGGCAAATACTAAGTGACCGGTTTCCGCAGCGGTAATCGCTGTTGAAATCGTATCTAAATCTCGCATTTCCCCTACCAGAATGATATCCGGGTCCTGACGCAGTGATGCGCGAAGACCATTTGCGAACGTATCTGTATCGACACCGACTTCACGCTGATTGACGACCGATTTTTTGTGCGAATGTAAATACTCAATCGGGTCTTCTAACGTAATGATATGCTTTGCTTTTGTTTCATTTATATAGTCGATCATTGCAGCAAGTGTTGTCGATTTCCCTGACCCCGTTGGACCTGTAACTAAAATAAGTCCCTGAGGTTTTTCTGCCAGATCGTACAGCACTTTTGGCATATTCAATGACTCAATTGTCGGGATTTTGCTCGAAATCAGACGAGCGGCAATTGCCCCGGCATTTCGCTGGTGATAAGCATTGACACGGAATCGGCAAAGTCCTTCCAGTGAATAGTTGAAATCGGTTTCGCCTTTTTCCTCGAATTCCGCTGCTTTATATGTCGGTAAAATCGTCTGAATCATCTGTTCGACCATTTCCGGTGTAACGATGACATCTCCGTAATGCTTCAATTGACCGTTTACGCGGTATACAGGAGGAATCCCGATCGTTACATGTAAATCAGAAGCGTTTTCGTCATACGCACGCTGCAGTAAATCTTGAATGTATAATGTCGCCATCTCCTGATTCCCTCCTAGTCAATCGTCGCCACACGCAGTACTTCTTCCGTTGTAGTGACACCTTGCAGTACCTTTTGCAGACCATCCTGCAGTAATGTGTTATAGCCTGACTGCTGCATATAATCTCGGATATCATCGCCGCTTGCTCTATTTAAAATGAGACTCTTTAATTCCCGGTCAACCGGCAATAATTCATGAATCGCAAGTCGCCCTCGGTACCCGGTATTGCCGCATGCACTACAGCCACGGCCTTTTCGTACCTTTTCAACAACCAAACCGTTGTCAGAAAAAATTTCTTTTTCGCGAATTGTCGGCTCCACCTCTGTCCCGCAATCCCGGCAAACCTTCCGCACAAGACGCTGGGCCATGACACCGACAAGGGAAGACGAAATTAAAAACGGTTCAATTCCCATATCCTGCAGACGGGAAACGGATTCAATCGCACTGTTCGTATGCAATGTACTTAATACAAGATGCCCTGTCAATGATGCACGGATCGCAATTTGGGCTGTTTCCAAGTCCCGGATTTCCCCGATCATAATAATGTCTGGGTCTTGCCGTAAAATCGAACGCAAGCCGGCCGCAAAGGTCAAGCCTACCTCTTCTTTCACCTGAATCTGGTTGACACCGTTCAGCTGATACTCCACCGGATCTTCTACTGTAATTATGTTGACGCCTTCATTGTTCAAATTGGAGAGCGCTGCGTATAAAGTGGAAGACTTACCTGAACCTGTTGGACCTGTGATTAAAACAATCCCATTTGGCTTGGCAATCATCTTTTCAAACAGTGCTTCGTTTTTCTCCGTGAAGCCGAGCTGGGAAATCGCTGTTGCGGCATTACTCACGTCCAAAATACGCATAACGATTTTTTCGCCGTATACTGTCGGCAGTGTTGATAGACGAATATCAATGCTTTTAAACTCTATATTGATCTTAATCCGGCCATCTTGCGGAATACGGTTTTCCGTAATATTCAATCCACCCATAATTTTCACACGTGCGGTCATCATATTCTGCATATATTTTGGCAGTGAGCGCTCTGTCTTTAATACGCCATCTACACGGTAGCGTACTTTGTAATCTGTCTCTTGCGGATCAAAATGAATATCCGATGCACGCTGGGCTACTCCATTGGCAATGATCTGATTGACTAAACGGACAATCGCCGAGTCTTCATCGGTGATTTCCTGCTGTACTTCCGTTGTATTGACAAACACTTCGGACAATGCCGCATCCATCGAAGCCTGCAGATCATAGTATTTCGTAATCGTCCGGTACAGATCGTCTTTAGCAGCAATACTTGTTTCAATTTGACAGCCTGTCGCCATACGGACTTCCTCAATCGCAAAGTAATCCATCGGGTCCGACATCGCGATAAGCAGCTTATTTTTATCACGGCGAACCGGCATTATATTTGCACGCTTTGCCAATTCCCTCGGTACAAGCTGCAATAATTCCGGATCGATCGCATATTTATTTAATGTTATATGAGGAATCCCGAGTTGGAATTCCAGAACTTCGATTAACTGCTGCTCTGTAAGTACATTTTCCTTAATCAGAAAGTCTCCGAGTTTTTCATCACGGCTTTTGTTTTGAAGTGCGTAATCCAGCTGTTGTTCATTAATTACGCCCGCTTCTACCAGTAAGTCTCCTAAACGTTTTCTCGATTTTGCCTTCATTTTTATGCCCTCCTCTTCTACGGAGTGATTAAATTCCCGCCTTTATCGTAATAGCTGCCGGGTGGGAGATTTTCTTCTTCATCATCTTGGTTTTCTGTATTACTATTTTTTGAGTTATTTGTTCCTGAACCGTTATTACCAGAGTTGGACCCTGTATTTTCAGAACCATTATTTTGTGAACCATTGTTACCGTCATTGTTATTCGGTAAATCCCCGCCGTTCATATCTCCATCAGGGAAACCGTCCCCATCTAAATCAACCTGATCAGTAGGATCGTTGTTTACATTATCCGTTGTCGGTGCCGGTTCTGGCTGTTGAGAAGATTTCAAGATAATCCGGTCAACAGGCGGATAATAATCATGGCTTACCAGTTCTTGTTCATCATAAACAGTTCGGTAGACAGAAACACGCAGCCCTGCCTTCCCTTGCTGCACTTGTTTCGTTTGTCCAATTGCCAGTTCTTTGGAGTAGCGTGTAATCGTGCGCGGCTGAATTTCTTCATCCTCCGTAACCGTAACGGACACTTCAGTTTCTTTAGCTGGAGTATATACTTCTGTCATTAATTTACCTTCATCCATTGAAAGCTTCAATACAATTGGCTGCGAAGATAGATTCACAAACTTCAGATCCTCATTTGCCAGCACATCCACTTTTGCCTCCAAGCCGGGCTTTAAATAGGAAGGGATTTCATTTTGCGAGTAACGTTCCAGTATCTCACTATTTACATGAACCGCTGCGTTGTAGACATTTGAAGCAACAAAATTGATGGCTTCACGATTGGCAAGATTAATTGCATCTCCCAATTGTTCAATAATCGAAAAAGACATTTGCGGATCAATCACTGTATCGTTCAATGCAAGAACAAGTTCATTGATTCCCATCGCACCTTCTGGCATAGCTTCCAATGACAACGAAATACGGTCAATTTCCAACAGAGATGTATCGATCACCACCGCTTCCACCTCATCTGCTTTTAAATAAGAAGCAGCTAATTCCGCATTGCTGTACGTTGCATCAGTATCCCAAGTTGAAACACTGGCAATCTCGTCTTTTACTACTTCACTCGGGAAAACAGTTAATGGCAGATGGACCGTTGTCTCACTTTCCCAAAAGGCATACCATGGTTTACGGTAATTCTCTTCATACTGGTTTACCGTACTTTCGATATCAAACTGGAACGTGGAAGAGCTGATCTCGATGGAACTGCCTCCACCAGAAACCGTTAAATTTTGGGCATACCAGTCATTCACATTTTTTGTCAGCGCTGATTTTAAATCCTCGCCCTCCAAATTACCCACTTCCATTCCGCCGATTGTCGAACTCTTTGCCTCGTCATTTGCTACAGTATCAGAACTGGCGATAAAATGCGGCACCCATATTGATAGTGGTACCGCAAGCAATGCAACTAGTACAATTGTCTTAAAAATAGTTTTCACCTTCTCACCCCGCACAATTCAGTTTATTTCTGTCATATGTAGTTCAAATTATTTGTAAAATTTGAATTATACTCTCTTTATTTCCTCATTTTAGGTGTATAGTAAACTTAAATACTTTAGTTATCAAATAATTACTTTTATTGTAATACATAAATTTACAGAATAGTACTTAATGTGATTTAATTCTCCACAAATTTACTTTATATTGTCATTTAATATAATACATGATAGATTACTTTATGACTATATAGTTTACAAATTTTTTTATTTTGTATTTTATATAATCAATAATACCTAAACTAAAAGTATAGTTCCTCCGATATCTCTTATAATCTTTACTTATAATTGATTATTTGGTTGGAAAAATGGCGGGTAATTATGCTGAAGTTCTACATAGAAAGAGGAATTTAGATGAAGATTCTAAAACAGCAACGTGGTTTTTCATTGATAGAGGTTGTGGCGGCTTTAGTTATTATAACTATTGTTCTTCTTAGTTTTTCCCAGCTATTTATTCAATCGAATAAAACAGCTGCTTATAATAATGAAAAACTTGTTGCGATTAATATGGCAGAAGCGGAGTTGGAACGTCTTAAACTAATGCCATTTGCAGAGCACCTTCCTCCTCCAGATTCAACAACTATATATATATTTGAAACAACATCTGACATTGTGAAAAAACTTTACTCAGACGGTGATAATTACCGTTTGAGTATTAAAGCAACGCAAACGCCCGATGAAAAAAACAGAAACCTTATTAATATAGTAGTAACAGTAAAATATAAGAATTCCAAAAGTACTGCAGAGGGGTATATTCGATATGAATAATCAAAAGGGTTTAACATTAGTAGAACTTTTAGCTGCTATTGTTATTTTCAGTGTTATTGCAATATTTGCAACCTCCATTCTTCTAAATTCTATAAAGACATATGCAAAAATAAATTCTGATACCGTTCTTCGAGATGAAGCAGATATAATCATGGCCAACTTAATTAAAGGAATCTACACTTCAAAGGATTCAGAAATTACTTTCATCGAAAATATTTCTAATAATAACTATTATCTTAAACAGAATACTCCGGTAAATGGTTCGGCATTAGAAACAGGATTCAAGGATAGTAAAGTTTGGATAAAAGGTAGTATTCTCACTCTAAATAATAGTCAGCTAGAAGTAATATGGGAAGAATCAAACATCGATATATTTGAAGGTGCAAATCGCGATCGGTCTTACCATATTACATTGACGCTCAATAATAAAAGCAAAAATGTCAAAAAAACATTTAGGTCCGAAGTTCGCTCTATAAACGATTTAGAAAGAGAAGATGAGGAGAGCTAATATGATCAGGAAAACTATTCAAAACTCCAATGGCTATGCATTATTATTAACCTTTGGCCTAATAATTTTATTCACCGTTCTAGGAATATCATTAATGACTCTCACAACAAGTGGCACTGCTAAAAACAGTTCTCGCGAATACGATACACAGGCATTGAATCTTGCAGAAAAAGGAATGGACTTTATAGTCAATGAAATCAATACACATTTAGCCGAGTATACAAAAGAAGGAAAATCCAGGGACGACTTTATAATTGAACTAGAAAAATTCAATCATAATAATACAAGGTATAAATGCACTTTCGACTCATATGGGAATCTTATTAACGGCTTAAAGGTTTCAACAAGCAGGAGCCAACACGATACATCACTGGCTTGTATTAAAAATGTACATCCAGTAAATGACGAAAATGGACAAAACGATTTAAAGAAAAAATTAGAAATAGTCAGTTTCGGTGCAGTAGACGGCAAGAAAAAACAATTGACTAATTTTGTGGAAATAGGCGCAGATCACATACCAGAACAGCTAAAATACACATTAACCTCCAATGGAAACATTCACTTAAATGGGGCAGTACAAATTACCGGGGATCTAAGATATAAAGGAAGTCTAACCACTTACAATAAAGCGCATATCATTAAAGGAGAACATTATTGGGTTGAAAGTTTAAAACCAAGTATTAAATCTACAAGTTCAAGGAGTAATCCGAGGATTGTAGTTAGCAGAGATAGTAAGTTTTATCAAGTTAAGGATGCGGGAAATGCCAGTAATCGTTATTCTGGTATTCATAATTTAAGCAACTCTTATTTAACAATGGAAAATGATATTTCAAAACTTTTTGATACTGCTGTATTTGATAAAGTACCAACAGTTGTAACTACGGATTCTAATATTAATAGTGTTGATGTGTCTGCTAAAAAAAACACTTACAACTATACGAGAAATTCAGCCAGTGATCTTAATACAAATAGGGACCAATATTTAATTCCGAGCGGGACATATCAAAACAAACGATTTTTGATTTATCGTTCAAGTCCTCGTAATTGTTCGTATGGTTGCAGTGATAATTATTCTCCCTTAAATACAAGCAATACCTTCGAACTAAAAGGGAATTACGAGTTTGATCAGTTAGCAACTTCCGCTAATTTGAAAATATCAGGTTCTGGCTCTACTATAACAAAAGTCAAAATAAAAAATACATTATACGTAGAAGGAGATTTGATAATAGACGGAAATGTCGAGCTTTCCGGGAGTATTTTTGTAAATGGACGATTAAGGGTACATGATTCTAATTTAAAAACCAATGCCTTGATTTATGTAAATAATCCAAGTAATTATTATTGCACTTTATTGAATACCTACTCTATTTGTGAACCTGTAGATATACAGTATTCAACTATTAACAGTCTCCCTTACAGAAATGAAAAAAATGAACCCGCTAACGGGACATTGGTTATTTTTTCAAGGGGAGAAGTGAAATTATCTAATAACTCTTCGTGGAGTCTCCACAATGAACCTAGTGAGATATATGGATACTTTTATTCTGACAAGGAGCTTGAAATTTATGGGTCAGGTTCTAATATGAAAATTCATGGTGGAGTCTATGGTAATAGAATAACATTACATGCAACTAGAGGGAATGTAAAAGAGACTTCTTCCGGTGGCACTACTAATTATAATGGATATAATGGATGGTACTTCTTTAAAAACACGATACAAGATAATAATAGCACCATTAGTTCAAACCAGTTAATAAATGATACTCGCTGTAATTTTCCTAATAAGAGTAACCAAAAAAAATGCTATGATTATCATTCACGCTTACAAATTCAATATAACGAAGATGTTGTAAGCACTTATATTGAACTAAACAAGAAAGAAGAGTTGATATATAAAGTTGATCCACCTAAATTTGTAGAGAGAAATTAACTAAACGCCCCCATGCTCTGACGGGTTTCATACCACTGGTACAAAATCAATTCCGGTTATTCAATACAATTCAATTAATCCATTACGAAAATTCGTAACTGAGAAGCTGAAAGCAAGAGAAATCTTGTTTTCAGCTTCTTTTATTTAATAAAAATGTCTGTCAGAGCCCTAATAAAACATTGTCTATCACTAGTGTCTTAAGACTATTTCCGTGCTGAATTTTTATTTCAAATTACTGAGTCCTATTTTTTTCAGCCCTAACAATATAATGTTCCAAAATGATACCAAGCTTACTTATTAATACGCAACATAACCCTCGACCGCACTGACTTTCCTATAACTATTTCGCGCTTTATCACACTCTTCTATTAATAACCTTAAATGACCCTCTCCCCTCATATCAAACAATATAATTCCTCGCAAAAAATCGCTTCTCCTAACTATTCTTTTCTCTAAATAAGGGTATATACTATTAGATATTCAACGATTTTCTACTAAATCCCAAATACAATAGAATTCTCAATATTAGTAAAGTTATTTAAATTGTATTATTTTTTTGTTTTATGTTATTATCGATCCCATCTGAATTTGATACTATATAACTATATATTCTTTTTCATTTTTAACGTTTAATCCTATTAATTTATACCATCTATTAATTATAAATATTTTTTGTTGCATTATTTTAATTTCATTCCAACGATACAGCGATAAAGGAGGTCGACTAAAGTGAAATTCCTGAAACAACAACGCGGCATTACTTTGGTGGAAGTGGTTGCAGCCATTCTTATAGTCGGAATTGTGCTGATCAGTTTTTCTCAATTATTTATCCAGTCAAACCGAATTGCCTATAAAAACAACGAAAAACTGATAACCGTCAATTTAGCCGATGCGATGCTCGTTCGGCTGAAATCGGAGTCATTTGCTTATAACAGTACCATCACAGATCCGAACAGATATTTTATCGATGCGACACAGTCCGACCGCACGAAAAAAAAGCCCCCTACCCTCATTAAAATGAACAGCAAGGATTATGACGTAAGTTACAGCGCTTCTCTGAACAGTCAGAAGATTACTAATGCCTCCAATTCTGAAAAGGATTTAAAACTGGTTAGAGTCGTTGTTACAGTAACGGCACCGGACGGAAAAACAAAAGGATCTTCGGAAGGATTTGTTGCACTTGAATAAAAATATAGCGAACCAAAAAGGTCTGACATTAATAGAACTTTTGGCAACGATGGTATTAACAGCGATCGTCTCGATTTTAATCTTTTCGATTGCGACCAAAGCGATTGAAAATACGAAAGTTATCAGCCAGGAAACCGTTTTGCGGGATGAAGCGGACCTTATCGTCAGTAAGTTTATCAAGACTCTCTATTCGACGCGGCAAGATCATATTATCCGCAATACAACGACTGCTACCGGAAATAGTTATCTCGAAGTAACAAATGATCTGTCGAAGTGCAGAAGAGATGAAAGCGGCAGGTTCCTTGGCAGTGACGGACAACCTATGAGCAATGACAGCTATTGTCGCCCTACACTGAAACCGATTGGATTTAAAACAGCAAACGGCATAACAAAAATTCACATTCTGGATGAAGAATATGAAATTGTCAATAAGGGATTAAGAATACTACCTACTTCAAAGATTAACGGAAATCCGCAAGATACATCGGTCTATGAAATTGTATTGAATCTGGCCAGCACCGTAACGCGCGACAACAATACGACGACAAAAGAAATGACATTCAAAAATGAAGTACAGCCAATTGTTCGATCGAAATAACGTAAAGAGAGGAGTATTAAGATGAACAAGTATCTGAAAAATCATACGGGTTCTGCCTTATTAATGGCAGTCGCAGTTCTCATGCTTTTTACTGTTCTCGGATTTTCATTATTAACATTGACAACAAATGGCATCAAAAAAAATGAAACGCGTGAAAACATTGTACAGTCCAAAGATTTGGCTGATAAAGGCATTGATTTTGCCATCAATGATATCCAAAAACAACTGACGGATTTAATCAGCCAGCCTACCGTTAAAGTTGGAAAAGATAAATTTAAAACTGAGCTTGTGCGCATTTTATCAAATCCTGTTTTACAATGCCCTCTCACTGGACAGCCATTTCCCGATACAATCGGTTATAAAATTCCGGGAAGTAATAACAGCTATACAAAAATCTGCATTGAAAAGATCGAACCTGTTTTAACAAATAACCTCCCTGACGGAAAAAATGCCTATAAACGAGTTGTGACATTCAAAAGTATCGGCTATGTCAATGGGAAAGAGCATGTCACTCGAACAAAGGTCATTATGGGGACAGATTCAGTACCCGATCAGCTACGATATGCGGTTTCTACAAACGATGAGGGCAACCTCTATTTACACGGAGGCGTTGAAATACGAGGTGACATAAAAACGGATGGTCATTTAATTCTTTCGGAAAGGGCACATTGGATTTCACGAAGCGGCAGTGGTACGGAAACTGCCAATTGGGAAGATAGCACATTTTTAAGAATGGTGGCTGATTCGAAAAGTGTAAGCCCTAAAATTATTATGAAAGAATCCGGGAAAAATATTTATGTAGTTAACAGCGGGACTTCTATTGATTACTTTAGACATATCGAAAATCGCGTTGAAAACAAGGTGGAATATTTAAATTCAAACCGCTATACAAAATATATTCCGAATCAGCCAAACACGGCAACGGAAATTCAAAATAAGCTGTTTTCAACAAAGGGATTATCCATTGTCTCAAGAAACCTTGAACCGGATAAGGTAGAAATTTCAGAAAAAATCACTCCTTTGTATACCACAAAACAGTACAAAAAAAATTACAATAATGGATTAACAGTCAATACTACCAATCATGAGACTTCAAAGTACAACCCACAGGATGTTATTTTTATTCATGGAGAGGAAAGCGTTCGAGGTTCTTGTAAAGTTCAGTTCTTAATTTGCTGGGAATGGAACTACAATCAAATATTAAGCAAAGCAAACTTTAATATTAATACAGATGCTACTCAAAACTCCACTAACAGAGACATCAAACTTTCGGGGACTTACTATGTTAACGGAGACTTAAAAATTTATAAAACAAACTTAAAAAGTAATGCTATTTTATATGTCAACGGAGATGTCACCATATCTGACAGTACATTGAACGGGATTGATGCAAACAGTACGATTTTCATCTTTGCTACAGGGGATATTTCCATTAGTAATATTTCCGTCGATCAGGATACCCCTAGTACGATTAAGGGCTTCTTTTACTCTAAACAGGATATGATTATGTATGGGGTTGGGTCGAATATTAATCTGTATGGGGGCTTATCTGCTAAAAGGTTGATATTAACCGCAGTTCGGGGGCAGTCCAATAACAGCAGGTATGAGACAGGGGTAGCGCAAAAAACTATTAATTCTGCTACCGGCTTACCAGCGAAAAATTCACGTTTGAAGATTACCTATGATGAGGAACTAATTAGCCAGTATACAGAGTTTAAACGGGACGAGAAAGATGAAGCTATTACTTCAATCAATCCCCCAGAAGTTCTTGAAAGATATTGAACTATAAAAAAAGACGCCTAATCACTCAGTGTGACTAGGCGTTTTATTATGACTAAACATGCATCGGATCAACACGCTTCGTCCCGACCATATTAAACAACACATTCAAGAAAATCGCTGTTACTGATCCGGCAACAATCCCGTTCGATGTTAAAATCGACATCCATGAAGGCAGGTTTTCGAAAATGCCTGGTACTGTGGCAACACCGATTCCTAGACCGACGCCTAGTGCTGCGACCATTGCGTTTTCCATTGATTTTTGGATTTCCGGTGCAAGCATTTTCACACCTTGTGTAATAACCATACCGAACATTGCCAACATCGCTGCACCTAGTACTGGTGTTGGGATGATCGTTGTTAATGCTGCTAATTTTGGCAGGAATCCAAGTGCTACTAGCATACCGCCTGTGATGAAAATGACTTTGCGGTCGCGTACGCCTGACATTTGGATCAGTCCTACGTTTTGTGAGAATGTTGTATAAGGGAAGGCGTTGAAAATACCACCGATAATCGATGCTAGTCCTTCTGCACGGTACCCTTTAGATAAGTCTTTTGAAGTTAAATCTTTTTTTGTAATATCACTTAATGCATAGTAAACACCTGTTGATTCAACTAGTGATACCATTGCCACCAATGTCATCGTTAAAATAGCAGAAGCATTGAATGTTGGTGTTGCTAAGTAGAATGGTTGCATAATGTGCAGCCAAGAAGCTTCAGCAACTGGGGTAAAATCAACCTTGCCCATGAAAATGCCGATCACTGTACCTGACACCATACCTAGTAAAATAGCAATTGCACGAACGAAGCCAACTGTGAAGCGGTAAATTACTAAAATAATTAATAGTGTAATAAACGCTAATGCCACATTTGAACCTGATGCAAAGTCTGCTGCCCCTTGTCCTCCAGCCATATTGTTAATGGCTACTGGAATTAAGCTGATTCCGATAATCGTTACGACCGAACCTGTTACAACAGGCGGGAAGAATTTAATTAATTTCCCGAAAAGACCACCGATTAATACGATGATAATACCCGATGCGATAATCGCGCCGTAAACATCACCTAAGCCGCCGCCAGAACCGATTGCAATAATCGGGCTTACCGCTGTAAATGTACAGCCTAATACAACCGGTAATCCAATTCCGATCACTTTACCTTTCCATACTTGGAACAGTGTTGCTACCCCACACATGAAAATATCGATTGCGACTAAATATGTCATTTGCGCTGAACTGAATCCTAATGCCCCACCGATAATTAACGGTACTAAAATGGCTCCTGCATACATTGCCAACAGATGCTGAATTCCAAGCATTGTTGCTTTCGTGTTATTCATAAAAAGTTTTCCTCCAATATATGTGTACTCTTGCTGAGTCAATTTACATCGTTTGAACTTTATTACCTTTTAGAAATATGTGCTGCTTAATTAATCGTAAAATTCTACTTTGCCGTTAGCCAATGATTTAATATTCGCCAATGATTCGATGCGCAGTCCTTGCTCGCGTAAAATTTTGCCACCTTCTTGGAAGCCTTTTTCAATTACGATACCTGCACCGACAATTGTTGCTCCTGCCTGGTTCGCAATGTCGATTAGGCCTTTCAATGCTTCGCCATTTGCTAAAAAGTCATCTATGATTACGACATTATCATCTGCCGTAATAAACTTATTCGATACCGAAATTTCGTTCGTTTCGTTTTTCGTGAATGAATGTACTTTTGATGTGTACAGGTTGTCCGTTAATGTCAGTGATTTGCGTTTGCGCGCAAAGACAACAGGTGCACCTAGTGTTAACCCTAAAAAAGTTGAAGGGGCAATACCAGATGATTCGATCGTCAATACTTTCGTAATGATTTGGTCCGAGTAACGCTTCGCAAATTCGTCTCCGATTTCTTTCATTAATAACGGGTCAATCTGATGATTTAAAAATGAATCTACCTTTAACACTGTATCTGAAAGCACTTGGCCCTCTTTTTCTATTTTTTCCTTTAAAAGCTTCATGATAAAAGCTCCTTCCCATTTAAATGTAATCAAAAAACAAAAAACTCGAAAGGCAAGCTCCCTACGATGAGTGGAGCAAGACTTCCGAGTAAGTTCAAAAGTAATAACAAATGTTTTGTGCAAATATATAATAATCGGACAAATACATTCATTAAGCATGCTTCACTCATAGTCGGTTTATTTACGGTAAACCGGTAGAAACTTGCAAGCCTTATCCTTGCTATTATATGAGTGGCGAATATTTAATTTAACAATATGAATGTTCCAATTATAATCATGGAAATGCTAGTTTGCAATAACATTTAAATAATAAAATTATTCTTATTTTTCGGAAATTTAGTTAAAAAGTAAATTTTATTAGGGATAATGTTCGGTTTTAAGCATTTTTCTGTAAAATTTTTGATAAATTTTCCTTGAATTGTTCGAACTTCGAACCATCCGTACCGAAGTAGCTCATGCTGCGCGTAACGAAAATCGAAACCTTTTTGCCATCTTCATATACCATTTCCGCAAACGGTCCGGTCTGTTCTAGTAATTGCACTTTTGTTACATCTTCATTATAAATGACTAAACGGTCAGCATACCGCGCTTTAAATTGCTCGTATGCGGCAGTCCCTTGCAAAATAATAATTTCCGGCTGAAACTCATCCATTACTTCTTTAAAAATGTGATTCCCCCGCTCAAAATTAGCTGTATCCTCTTTTTTAGCTACTTTCGCTTCATCGGCTGATTCCAGCTGATATGTATTCAGCGACGTATAAATGAGCGATTCGTGATGATTATTTTCCAGCCAATTTTCAAACTGCAATGAGCCTTTAAATTCACGGGGTGCCCCTTTAATTTCACTTAAATATAGATCCTGGAAAAGATCTCTGTTCACTAATGACTCTGCAAAAGTCTGCTCACTCCGGTCTTCCACTTTAAATAGCGGCACCGCATGCGAGCTTACTAGGAAAATACGGGATTTGTACGGGTTCCCTTTTGTGAGAAACGGTCGATACATCACCTTTTTATCATCTTCCCCTGTTAACCAAGGATAGACTTTTTTATAGAAACCTTTTGAAATAGGCATGTTTTCACTTCCTTATTCTTCAGCGTTACTCATTGTTTTATTTCTTTTATAATACCACTGTTGCAGCAATCGTACTCGGGAAATTTAATCCTCAGTTATATACTGGTTATCCTCAATCAGTCTAGCATAATACTCAATCACTCTCACTTAATCCTCACTTTCCCCTATATATTCCTCACTTGAAGACAAATAATCCTCAATACAACAAAAAACGCAATGAAAGCCTATAAGCTCACCATTGCGTTTCAGAAATTAATTATTTATTTGATAAATCGCAGTCCTGTAAAGGAACGATTTTCGTTTTATGTTTAAATTTGTAGCCAAACCATAAAGCGGCAAACAATGGTAAGCCGATATATGAAACGACGACACCGTACCAGTCAATTGTTCCGCCCGTAAATGCCATATAGTTTTGACCTAGCACGACAATCATACATAAGGCAAACGCGAATAGCGGTCCAAATGGGAAGAATTTGGATACATACGGTAAATCGCTCAATGAATGTCCTTGTGCGACATATGCACGGCGGAAGCGGTAATGACTGATGGCAATACCGAGCCAAGCGATGAAACCGGACATACCGGAAGCATTCAACAGCCAAATGTAGACAACACCGTCACCGAAAAACGATGCCAGGAATGCTAACGAACCAACTGCTAATGTAGCTAAAAGTGCATACATTGGAATACCGCGCGATGTTACTTTCATGAAAAGTTTCGGCGCTTTTCCATCTACCGCTAACTGATAAAGCATACGACTAGCTGCATATAATCCTGAGTTCCCTGCAGATAACATCGCCGTTAAAATGATGGCATTCATAACAGATGCCGCAAACGCCACACCTAGGTTTTCAAATACTAATGTAAATGGACTTGTCGCAATATCTTCAGATAAAAGACGTGAATCCGTATACGGGATCAGTAATCCGATTGCACCGATTGCGAAAATGTAAAACAGCAAAATACGCCAGAATACTGAACGAACTGCTTTTGGAATGTTTTTGGCTGGATCATCTGTTTCCCCTGCCGTTACCCCAAGCATTTCCGTACCTTGGAATGAGAAACCGGCTGCAAGGAAAATACCGAATAGTGCAAGGAAACCGCCATTAAACGGTGCATCATCTTTGAAGAAATTCGTAAAGCCGACCGGATCATTCCCGCCTAAAATTCCGAAAATCATTAAGAAGCTGACAATGATGAAGACAATTACCGTTGCAACTTTAATCATCGCAAACCAGTATTCCGCTTCACCGAAAGCTTTTACAGACGCTAAGTTAAATGATAAAACAACTACGATAAATAAAATGGTCCATAACATTGAAGAACTGTCCGGGAACCAGTATTTCATAATTAACGAAACGGCCGCAATTTCTGCTGCAATTGTAATCGCCCAGTTGTACCAATAGTTCCAGCCAAGCGCAAAGCCTAAAGCCGGATCAACAAATTTTGTTGCATACGTACTAAACGAACCGGATGTTGGCATATAGGCAGCCATTTCCCCTAATGATGTCATTAGGAAATACACCATCACGCCGATCAGTGCATATGCGAGCAATGCCCCACCAGGACCTGCCTGTGCAATGGCACCACCTGATGCTAAGAATAAACCTGTACCGATCGTTCCGCCAAGCGAAATCATCGTTACATGGCGACTTTTTAAACTTTTTTTCAACCCGTTATTATTACCGAGCTGATCTATTTTAATCTCACTCATGAATATAAAACTCCCTTTTTGTTTTGTTGGTGAAGTGTAAAAGAAAAACCACCACAAGTTTTTGTGATGGTTATAGTTACACCTCATCAAACTTGAAAGATAGCTCAACACATGCTCACACATGTGACAGTTCTGTTCCTTATCGGAAACAGCCCCAGCATTATTTTCAAGAAGAAAAATAACACTTCGGCAACCATTCCTTTCATAAAGCTTCACCGATTCTTCCTAATCTCAGCTATACTAGTCTTAATGATTGCGACCTCTACCTCATAATTTACATGAGGTAATGTTTTATTTAATTTAATTGAATCAATGATTAAAAGTCTAACATAACATTTTTTTGATAGCAATGGCTTCACCTTTATTCTGTTTTTTATGAGTATTCACACTACTCTAACATATATCAACATACAAAAGGAGAATCTAAAATGGACACACAACAAGTAAATCAAAATAGCAAAAAAATACTATTCAACCGACCGCTCATCTATTTTATGGTAGCCGTATTTTTATTTGCGACCACATTACGTACACCGATTACATTGATCGGCCCGATTATTTCATTTATACGTGAAGGACTTGGGATATCGAACTTTCTTGCAGGCTTTTTAACGACTATTCCTTTAATTGCCTTTGCGGTTGTATCACCATTTGCACCACGCATTGCCCGTAAGTTTGGGATTGAATGGACATTATTTTATTCCGTCATTTTACTTTGTGCAGGGATTTTACTGCGTTCGCTAGGGGCAACGTCTTTACTCGTTATAGGAACAATATTAATCGGGGTCGCAATTGCATTCGGGAATGTTCTTATCCCTAGCTATTTCAAATGGAAATTCCCATTACATATCGGATTATTAACAGGGATCTATTCCGTTTCAATGAACATTTCTTCCGGAATTGCTGCAGGCTTCAGTTATCCTATAGCGGCAAACGCAGGATGGCAAATCGCAGCAGGTATTACAATTATTTTAGGGATTCTTACATTACTAATCTGGCTGCCGATTTTGCGCCAGGAAAAAATTGCATTAAATATGCCGACATCGCAGACTAAGAAAACGCAAATGTGGAGGTCACCGCTTGCCTGGGCAGTCGCTGGAGCAATGGGATTCCAGTCGTTCATATTTTACTGCTCGTCTGCATGGTTGCCGGAAATCTTCATTAGCCAGGGCCTTGATGCTACAGCGGCCGGGTGGATGGTATCCGTTATGCAGTTTGCACAAATTCCGATGACATTTATTATTCCGATTCTTGCAGGGAAAATCGCTTCTCAACGTCCGATCGTCATTTTCTTTACGATTTGTTACTTAGTCGGTTTTACTGGTGTCTTAATGGAATGGACAAGTCTTGCTGTCGTATGGATGATTTTATTAGGCTTTGCAGGAGGGGCTTCGTTTGGTTTAGTACTGATGCTGTTTTCATTGCGCACAAAGACAGCCTATGATGCAGCTGAACTTTCCGGCTTCGCACAATCAATCGGTTATTTTGTTGCCGCAATCGGGCCAGTTTTGTTCGGCTTTGCACATGATTTGACGGACAGCTGGACAATCCCGGTTGTGCTGTTCATTCTCATTTCTGTTCTATTGTTTTTGGCTTCCTTTATGAGCTCAGACAATCGTACAATATAACCAAACGTATGTACCCTTTTATGATATAATAACCGTAGTAAATAAAAGGAGTACAGAACTATTGCGTAAAAAGAGAAGACGGAATAAAAAACGCCTGCCAGTAATCCCGCTATTTTTCATCGCATCGGCTGGTACAGCTGGTTTTTATGTAACGAAAACATCTGAAGGCATCTGTATGGGAATTGTCGCTTATTTCGTTCTATATATCGCGTTTAAAATTTGGCTGAAATCGCTGAAGACGAGGAAATTGCGGAAGTCCGGCATTCGCGAAGTCGATAAAATGACCGGTGAAGATTTTGAAAGATTTTTAGGCGAATTATTTAAGCGCCGCGGATTTAAAGTGAGCTATACCGCTACGAGCGGTGACTACGGTGCCGACCTTATTTTAAAGGACGGAAAAGATATTATTGCAGTCCAGGCAAAACGCTATTCCGGTACTGTCGGTGTAAAAGCGGTACAGGAAATTATCGGGGCGGTAAAAATGTATGAAGCAACAGAGGCATGGGTTGTCACAAACAGTCATTTTACACGCCAGGCCGAAAAACTTGCCGACATCAATGACGTTTATTTAATGGATCGAGATGAATTGATTCAAATTATGTTAAATAAAAGGTAAAAATAGGTGTGCAGGGGCTATGGCTTCCTGCACACCTATTTTTAGTTGGACTATTGCTGATAAAGTGAAACTTCAATCAGTGGGGGGTTTCTTCATCCCCACTGATTGTTAGTTGACCAATCGGGCTTACTACCCGTTAATGCGGGATAAAAATAGTTTGGTTTTTTAATCGTGTTGGCAATCGGTTCATGATACAGGTCGGTCGTTGCAGGAGATAATGGCGGGACAAGCCATACCCAGTTCCCTGTTACTTCCCGGCCGCTTGCATGTTCCTGCTTTTGAAACAGCTGAAACTGCTGGGCAGCGGTATGATGATCAACAATACTTACACCCGCTTTTTTAAACGAATGCAGCACCGCAACATTCAGTTCTACGAGTGCCCGGTCCTTCCAAAGCGACGCATTCATTGCAGTATCCAATCCCATTGCTTCCGCCACTTTCGGCAGGAAATTATAGCGGTACGTATCCGCCAAATTGCGCGCCCCGATTTCCGTCCCCATATACCACCCGTTAAACGGCGCTGCCTGAAAATCAACGCCCGCAATATTAAAACGCATACTCGAAATAATCGGTACTGCATACCATTTCATATTTAACTTTGAAAAATCATAATCCGGATGAGTAATCGCCACTTCCAGCACATGCTTTTCAGGAATTTCAAAAAACATTGGCTCCCGGTTATCTACTTGAATGACAAGCGGTAAAACATCATAGTTTGAACGTGCACCTTGCCAACCAAGATTTTCACATATTTTCGTAAACTCCATCGAGTCCGAATCTCCAACAATCCCATCATCTGTCTCATAGCCTGCATAGCGAATGAGCTGGTGGTTCAACACCCGTACACATTTCGGGTCAAACAGTGTAATGGCCGGTCTGATTTTTCCGTTGTTTGTCGCAAAATCGATATGGTGTAGAAGTGCTTCATAAATTTCGACCTCATTTAATAAATGGCGCTGATCAAACACATTTAAGCTATTCCAAAACAGGCGTCCGATGCATTTATTGCTGTTGCGCCATGCAACCCGTGCACCGTGCGTAAGCTCATCTGTCGTTAAGGTGAAATCAGGAAGATGCGCCTCTTTCTTCCGTTCTTTCAGCCACTCTTCTGACTGCTTTGTTTCTTTTTTATATAAAGTTAGGAATTCTATTCGTTCATGCAATACTGTAGTCGTTGTTGCCATTGTTTCATCCCCTTCTAATCCCATTTTCGCGCCTTCGATAGGGAATCTCAACAATACAACAACCGGTTAAAACATGTATTTTTCATATATGACTAAAATTGTTCATAATGTTTGTATCTTTTAATTTCCATCTTTTATAAGGCGAATTAAAATCTTACCTTGATGCTTTCTACTTTCGATTAGGCGATGCGCCTCCTGAACTTCCTCTAAATCATAGACTCGCGCAATTGGAACGCTTAATTGTCCACCTTCGAACAATGGAATAATCCGCTCAACAACAGGAGCAAGGCGAGCAGGAGCCTCCTTACGAGTTGTACCTAAGCTGAAACCTTTTATGTTTCGGCAGCTATTGTGCACATCGCTTGTTGATATTACACCAGCTTTTCCACTACTGTTTCCAAACTGCACTAATGTGCCAAAATTAGCTAAGCATTCAAGACTTGCCTTTGTAACATCACCAGCGACCGAATCAAAAATCACTTGTGCCCCTTTACCATTAGTATGTTGCTTAACGCCATCTACAAAGCTGTCGTAAGTAAACACATCATCAGCACCTATACTCAGAACATAATCTTTCTTACTTAAATCACCGACAGTTCCAATGATTTTTGACACACCATAATGTTTTGCCAACTTCACAAGCATTGTCCCCACACCACCAGCAGCGCTATGTACGACAATTGTATCTTCCTTTTGTACATCTCCAATTTGTTTAAGTAATATCTCAGATAATATTGTCACGGTTGGAAGTGCTGCGGCTTGTAATGGATCGATTGTTTCGGGAATTTTAAAGGTTAATGATTCCTTCGCGGCTACTACTTGCTGATAAGAGCCCCCATTAGGGAATGCGAAAACATAATCTCCTTTTTGAAATACAGAACTTTTACTTTCGATGACTTGCCCTACAATATCTAAGCCTAATGTAATCGGAAATGTACTCTGACCTTTACTTCCCATGCGCGTTTTAATATCTGCATAATTTACACTCGTATATAGCCCCTGTATTAATACTTCTCCCTGTTGAATGGCAGGTATTTCTACATCCTCTAAAATTAAAACATCTGCCGTTCCTGCTTTGTATTGACGTACACTTTTCATTTCACGCACTCCCCTTTATTTATTTCAAATAAAATAGCCGCCCGGATTCGGACGGCAACTCTTCGTTAAACAACACTTAGTAGCTTAACTCATCCTTCTTCATTAATAATTACATTTTTCCCACGTAATTTCATAAGAATCGGAATCAGTATCCATAAAACTGCAATAATTAAAAAGACTAATGAAAGTGGTTTTGCTACGAAAATACTGTATTCTCCATTGGAAATTGTTAATGCGCGACGCATGTTGTTCTCAATCATTGGTCCTAACACAAGCGCTAAAACTAATGGGGCCACAGGGAAATCATTTTTCGCAAAGAAATAACCTGCAATACCGCATCCTAATAATAGGAATAAATCAAATGTCGTATACTGAACTGCATATACACCAAAGAATGAAATGGCAATAATAATAGGCAGTAAAAATCTTTTCGGTGTTTGGATGATTTTAGCGAAAACTCGAACTAGCGGCATGTTTAATACAAGCAGCATTAAGTTTCCAAGGAACATACTCGCGATTAATCCCCATGCTACATCCGGATGTTCCTCAAATAGTAATGGGCCTGGCTGAATATTGTACATAATGAACGCACCCATTAAAATAGCTGTCGTTCCTGATCCCGGGATTCCTAATGTTAAAAGAGGAATCATCGCTCCACCCGACGCCGCATTATTTGCAGACTCCGGAGAAGCAACGCCGGCAATGTTTCCTTTACCAAACGATTCCGGATTTTTGCTGATTTTCTTTTCTGTAATATAAGCAAAGAATGAAGCAAGCGTCGCTCCTGCACCTGGTAGCACCCCTAAAAAGAAACCAAGGAATGAGCCACGTGTAATTGGTGCCGCACTATCTTTTAAATCCTGTTTTGTAGGTAAAATGCGATTAATTTTCGCGATAGGTTCATCGTTGCCATCCTTCTCAAAAATCGTTTTAAATACTTCACCTAATGCAAATAAACCTACTGCAACTGTTAAAAATTCAATTCCACTAAATAAAACCGGTTGGTCATATGTAAATCGGGCAATTCCTGAAACAGCATCTATTCCAATCGTTCCTAATAATAGGCCGAGAACCGTCATAATTAATGCCTTCGTAATCGATTTACCCGCTAAACCACTTACCGCTGCCAATCCTAACAGCATTAGCGAAAAATATTCTGCCGGACCAAAATTTATTGCTACTTTAGATAATGGTCGGGCTAATAAAACCAATCCGATTAACGCAATAATACCTGCGACAAAAGAACCGATTGCCGCAATAGATAAGGCGGCTCCAGCTCTTCCTTGCCGTGCCATTTGATATCCGTCCAGCGTCGTAACAACTGAAGAAGATTCGCCTGGTGTATTTAATAAAATAGATGTTGTAGATCCACCATACATTGCACCGTAGTATACTCCCGCCAGTAATATGATTGAACTAGTTGCAGCCATTTCTATTGGTAAACCTGACGTTAATGTAGCCGTAACAGGAATTAATAATGCAACCCCACTCATTGGGCCAATTCCTGGTAGTACGCCTACAGCTGTTCCAATAACTACACCTAATAATGCGAATAATATATTATGCCATTGAAAAGCAATAGCAAACCCATCTAATAAGTACTGTATCGTTGACAAATTAGCTCCTCCTTTCTATTTAGAGTGGGAATTTAGGCAATGATCCGCCTAATACGTTGACGAAGCCGAAGTAAATAATTGCTGAAAATGCGGCTGCCACTATAATTGAGCTAACCCACTTTCCTCGTTCAAGTGTTTGAAATGAGATTAATAAAAATGCAAAGGTCGTAACTAAATAACCTAGTTTTTCAAGCAAAAATGCATAAGCAACCGCTGAAACAAAAATAATCAGGAATCGCTTATAATTAGAGAAGCTCTCCCCTTCCTTATCTTCAGCAATTTTATACATTGCCTGATGACGAATCGTTTCAAAAAATAGCAAAATACTTAATATAATTAGAGCTATTCCTAATCCAAACGGAAATGTACTCGGGCCTATTTGAGAGCCGTACGCACTTGTAGATATTTTTTGGGATTCGACGATAATTAATATTCCTAGCACTAAAAACACAACACTAGCAACACGGTCAAATTTTAAATTCAACGTTGTACACCTCCTATAAAGAAGATATGGGCAATAAATTTGCCCACATCAAGGTTTCATTATTTTTGCATACCTAAAGCTGTTAAAATTTCAGTAATCGTTCCTTCTTGTTCTTCAAGGAATTTCACGAAATCATCACCTACACGGAAGTCTTGAGCCCAGCCGTTACGCTCTAATTCTGTTTTCCATTCCTCTTTATCGTTTAACTCTGTTAGTTTTTCAATCCAATAATCCTTTGCAGTATCAGACATATCTTTAGGTCCGAAAATACCGCGCCAAATTGTGAACTCTGCCTCAATCCCTAAGTCATACAATGTCGGGATTTCTTCTAAACCTTCAAGTGCTAACTTTTCCGGTGATGTAACTGCCAATACTCGAACGTCACCGCTCTTCACATAAGGTGTTACAGTTGAAATATCTGTTCCGATCGCATCGGCATTATTCCCTAATAATGCTGCCATCGCTTCCCCGCCGCCGTCATAAGAAACATATTTTACGGCTTTTGGATCAATGCCGTACTCATATGCAGGTAAAATTGTAACTAAGTGATCCATTGAACCTGGAGCGGAACCGCCAGCCATTGTAAGCGCTGTTGGATCTGCCTTAATAGCATCCAATAAATCAGTTAACGATTCGTAAGGAGAGTCAGCACGAACAACAATTGCACCAAAATCCTTCGTTAGCTGTGCTAAAGGTGTTGTATCTTTATATCCGTAAGGGCTATTCCCTTCAGCTTTTAAGTTATTAATTAAAATCGGTGGTGATTTTACCATTAACATATGGTCGTTTTTAGCTTCTTTTGTCGCGTAAGTTGCCATGAATACGGCACCACCGCCACCTGGTTTGTTTTCTACTGTTATCGGTTTTTCGATTAATTTTGTTTCATTCATAACTTTTGCAATCGAACGAGATGTTAAATCCCATCCCCCGCCAGCCCCGGATGGTGCTACGATTGTTAAGTTACTTGTCGGATAGTCTTTATCGCCTGATGATGTCCCCTCACTATCAGTACACGCTGCCAATGTCAGTGTTAACGCCGCTGCTGAAAATAAAGTTAACAGCTTCTTTTTCATTGTCATAAAAATAGTCCCCCTTCTGTCTCACGCGTTATGTAAGCGTTATCTTAATTAAAAAGGATATTGTGTCTTTTTTATATATAACGAAACTATTGTCTTTTATTTTCATAGTGTCTATATTGTTCATATTGTTCACGACATAAAAAAGAGCATGTCCCTATTCGACATACTCTTGTTTGTTATTTTTTTATAAAGTACCGGCGCTCTGGTCTGCCGACGTAGCCATAAATATGCTCAACAAAAATTACTTTTTCATCCATTAGATGCTCCAAATAACGCCTCGCTGTAGTTCTGCTGATCCCTATTTCTTTGCCAAGTTTTTCAGCAGTAATTCCTTCATCGCAATTTTGAATATAGGTCACCACTTTTTCTTTTGTAACAGAATCAATGCCTTTAGGGTTGCTTCCCTTTTCCAGTTCACCCGCATATGTAAGGTTATTCCACAGTTTTTTTATATCCTCAGCCTGTAAGCGGTCGGTTGAGCTAAGTATTGTTTTTTTCTCTTTATATTTGAGAAGGCATTCTTTAAAACGCTGTAGTGTTAAAGGCTTTAATAAAAAATCAATCACACCGCTCGCATATGCCTTTTTTACAATTTCAACCTCCGCTGCTGCCGTAATTAAAATAATATCGGTATCCATATCCTTTTGCTTAATATAATCGATTAGTTCTGTCCCCAAGTTATCGGCAAAGTAAATATCCAGCAAAATCAATTCCGGCTTTATTGTATCCAGCCAAATTTTTGCTTCTTCAATTGTATGGGACATTCCTATCGTTTTAAAACCATCAATTTGCTCAAGAAACTTTTCATGTATTTGAGCAATCCGCATATCATCTTCAACGATTAGTACTTCAATTGTATTCCCCATACGACTCACCCCTCTTTTGGAATTGAAAAAATGAATAGTGCCCCACCCAATTCTCCACTCTCAATTGCAATTGATCCATTTAATTTTCTCAGGTTTTCATCGACGATAAACAAGCCATAACCCCGATGCTCTTTGTCTTTTGTTGACTGCTTTTTTTCAAATATATTGTTGATCACTTGTTGATCGATTCCATTCCCTGAATCTTCAATTTCACAAATGACTTCTTTTTCATCCTCGTAAATATAAATTCGTACGATACGTTCTTCTTCATCTAAATGCTCTACTGCTTCAAAGGCATTTGTTACTAAATTCCCTAGGACTGAAATAAGTAAATGCTTTTCAAGATGTTGACCCAGTTTCCCACAAAAACTATCTTCATCTAGTAATAACGTAACCTTTAATTCTTTCGCTCTATTATAAAACCCGATGATAAGACCGCAAATAAACGTATCTTGTATTTTTTCGTTTAAAAAGGATATTAACGCATGATTCCCAAGTCGCTCAGAATGAATCAAGTAGAGGGCTTCATCATATTCCTTCAGTTGAATCAACCCTGAAATCGTATATAAAAAGTTATTGTATTCATGTGTCTGTGCCCGTAACGATTCGATATACTGTTTTACTTGTGACAGCTCATTGGCAACTAAATCAATTTCTTCAAACGGTCTAAAACTGGACACCGCACCGGTTACTTCGCCATTATTAACAATCGGAACACGGTTTACTAATGTTTTAACACCATTAATGGTCATCATTCGGTCTAATTGTTCATGACCGGATTCCATCACTTTAATTAAATGTGTATTCGGAATTACTTTACTAATATTTTCGCCTATTTCAGAATCCCCGCTCCTTAAAATCGCCTTCGCAGAATGATTAATCAATGTAATGGTCCCTTCTCGATCAACCATAATAATTCCTTCTCGAATCGATTCCAATATCGCATTTCGCTCGGACAATATTTTAACGATTTCCTGAGGTTCGTAATCCAATAATTGTGCTTTTGTTTTATTGGAAAAATAAGTGGAAAGAATAATAGATAAAACAATCGTAATGAAAAATATTATGATTAAATACTTGGAATAAATGATATTTGCTGAAAAGATATCGGCAAATAAAAAGCCAACTGAAACGACACCAATGATTTCCCCATTTTCATCTTTTACAGGTGCCTTGCCGCGTAATGCTTTACCTAAAGTACCTTCCGCATTTGATATGTAAGCTTCTCCATCGATAAGCGCTTTAGCATTATCGTCACCAACCATTTTTTGACCGATTCGTTCTTTTACTGGGTGGGCATACCGGATTTCCTTTTCATCACCAATGACCACGTATTCGGCATTAACACTTTGCTGAATTTGCAATGCAATTTTTTGAATTTCTGCTGATGTTTGGGGTTGCTTCAGTCCCTCTATAATATCCGGGTGCTTCGCAGCGACTTGTGCTACGCCAAGTGCACGCTCACCTATTTCTTTTTCCACGATTTCCCCAATAATAAAATAGGTTGAAACTAAACTTACTAATAAGATCATGGCGGCCAGAATCGTATTGTACTTGAAAAAACGAAAATTTAATGAGCTTCTTTCCATATGCTATTACCCCTATTTTGGCAGTTATTACTTTAGATGATTATAGCATAAGAATTTTCTCTTAATTCTAACAATTGGCAAACCCCTGCAATATATGCAAAATGAGCTCAGGTTATACGGAATGCTGCCAAAAGCGAATAGCCACTTGACGCCGAATAATTAAGGCGCCAAGTGGCTACATTGTCGTTTTAAAAGTTATCTATTTAATATAGTGATCAATACACTATCTCTTCCATTTATCGCTAGCTTTGAAATTATAGACCGGAGTCACGTGCTTTTGGATTGTCACCGTTTCTCCGATTTGCTCAACAATTTCCTGCATCGGCTTATAGGCCATTGGTGCTTCGTCGAGCGTTTCCTCACTTACCGAAGTGGTCCAAATTCCTTGCATCGTCTGTTTGAAATCATCCATCGACAGGTTTTTCATTGCGGCTGTCCGTGAGTAAATGCGGCCTGCTCCATGTGGGGCGGATTCATTCCAGTCGACATTCCCTTTTCCGATACAAATAAGCGAACCGTCCCGCATATTCATCGGAATGACGAGTTTTTCATCTTTTGCCGCACGCACTGCCCCTTTACGTAAAATCATGGCATCCGTATCAATGTAGTTGTGTACGGAATCAAACTGCTCTGCGAACTCCCACTTCATATGTTCGGCGATTGTCTTGGCAATATGCATACGGTTTTCATGTGCAAAACGCTGCGCCAGTTTCATGTCGGCAATATAATCCTGGAACAGATCACCTTCTAAATAAGCTAAGTCCTTTGGCACAACCGGATTTTCGTTCTTATATGCTTTAATCATTTTCTGAATGTCCTTGCTGTTACCGGCTTCTTTCAGTGCTGCAATTCTTTCGGTTAAATCTTCGCGTTGCAACGATTCGAATGCACGCTTCTGATGCCAGTTCGCCACCTTTGCCCCGACATAGCGCGAGCCCGTATGGATCAATAAATAATGAATACCGGTAACATCTTTTGCTAGCTCGATAAAATGATTGCCCCCGCCCAATGTACCGAGCGAGCGTCCTGTATACTCGTTTTGCAAGCCGCGTGCGATGAAGTTTTCGTTCTCAAAACGCTCTGCATCCTTTATTTTTAGCGCCGTTTCATGGATTTCATTGCCACTTGGTACGAAACGTCGGATTACTGTATCGAGTTCATTAAAGTCAATTGCGTCTTTGCCGATTTCCGAAACGAGCACCCCACACCCTACATCAACACCGACGAGATTCGGTACGACACGGTCATTCAGCTGAATCGTTGTGCCGATTACACAGCCTTTCCCGGCATGATAGTCAGGCATTATTCGAACTTTTGTCCCTACCATAAATGACTGATTGACGAGTTCATCAATTTGCTGAATCGCTGCTTCCTGTGGTGTATTCGTATAAATTTTAGCGTTTGTATACTTTCCGTTAATTTCAATCACTGCTGTTCACGCCTTTCCTTTTTAAACTGAGTACAGCGTATATAAGAAGCGCTACCCCAATGTAGCTGCCAAGCAGAAATGTCGGAAATCCTTGGTTAACAAATCCGAAGGTCAATTCGGATTGCAGTACAACCGTATCCGGCCCAAATTGCGGTTTATAGAATAAAGTTTGAATCAATCCGATTAACAGCTGTGCGGCAAAATATAGAATATGTAACATTAGTGCCCCGATGAATGCGAACAGGATTTTACGTTTCATGTCGAACCTCCTTTTGCGAACATAATTGTTACTATTTACGATTGGGGCAAGGAGAAGTTTCATAAATTTTCCTGTATGACAGAGGCAGTCAACTTTTATTAGAAGAAAGCGGAATATATTAGAAAACTGGTGGACGATATTTGAAAATTCGGACCATATATTTGAAAATCGGGGACAATATTAGAAAATCGGTATGCTTTATTAGAAAATAGCCATTTTATTCGACACTTGGGCACGGATATTAGAAAGAATCGCAAACTTATTAGAAAACACAAGCCTTCCTTAATAAAAAATGGACCGTTCGAAAAGCGTATAAACTTTTCAAACAGCCCAATTTATTACTTCTTCAAATGAACAAACCTCGATACCATCATTGTTAAAAACGCGTATACGCCGGCTTTTACTGTTTGCAGTTCCTTCGTATCACGATGCGGGTCAATACAGACGAAATCCATACCTTTTACGATGTCGTATTTCCCCACTTCATACAGCAAATCAAACAGCTCATCTGTCCGCATGCCACCTGGTGTAGAGGCAGGGACTCCCGGTGCATATGCAATATCAAGTACATCCATATCTACTGTCACATACACTACATCTACTTTTTCAGAAAGCTCCTTCATTACATTTGCTATTACCGACTCCGCGCCACGACGACGGAAATCTTTTAATGTAATGCGGTTTACCCCATAATGATCCGCAGCACGTAAGAGACTCGGGGCATTGTAAAAACCGTGCAGCCCGATGTTGTACACATCTTCGCCCTTCACTACACCAGCATCAAGCAACTGGCGGATTGGTGTACCGTTTGTCGGGCCATCCGATTCTGTTGTCCGTAAATCCAGATGGGTATCGAACTGTAAAATACCGATTCGTTGCCCGGAAGAATTGGCAAATGCTCTCACAACAGGCGCAGTAATCGAATGATCCCCGCCAATTTGTACATAGAAGCTTTCAGGACAGCCATTCAATACATCCGTCATCGCCTGTTCGATATTGTCATGACATTGCAAAATATTCGTCCCGTGCATTTTCACATCGCCGACATCAGCAATCCGAAGTGCTCGAATATCTACATCTTCATCAATCGAATACGTTGTGAACAGATTCCAGCTTTTGCGGAAAAAATCGGGATATTCCGAAGCTGCTGAAGCACTGATTGACGAACGGGACAGCGGGACACCGGTAAGGACTACATCAAAGGATTCCGAAAGCTCCCCATAACTTGGTTCAACCCAGTCTTTTACCTTCATGTCTTCAGATTCCACTCGATTCCAAGTAGTTGCCGGACTTACAAGAAACTCGCTCACAGTAAGCTGCCACCTTTCACAACGACATCTCCTGCTTTAATTACAGTATCTGTATGATTCATTCCGTAAAAATATTGAAGCTGCTTATAATTCGGGACGTCTAAAATCAGTACATCGGCCTGTTTACCCTTTTCTAGTGTACCGACTTCATCTGCTCGTTTTATCGCATGAGCAGCATTGATCGTTGTTGCACAAAGCACTTCTTCCATCGTCATTCCCATGTTCATGCACGCCAGATTTTGAATGAACGGCAAGCTGATTGTCGGAGACGAACCTGGATTAAAGTCCGTTGAAATGGCTACAGGTACACCACTATCAACCATGAGGCGACCTCTTGCATACGGTGCGCGTAAAAAGAATGCGGTTCCCGGCAAGAGTACTGCAATTGTCCCTGCCTTAGCCATTGCAGCAATCCCTTCATCCGATGCAACGAGTAAATGCTCTGCGGAGATGGCACCGACTTCTGCAGCGAGTTCCGCCCCTTCATATGGCTCGATTTCATCTGCATGGATTTTCGGTGTCAGTCCGTATGCTTTACCTGCTTCCAAAATAAGACGGGATTGTGCAGGTGTGAACACTCCTTTTTCGCAAAAGACATCATTGAATTCTGCTAGCCCTAACTCCGCCACTTTTGGAATCATCTGCTCTATTATAATTTTCACGAATTCATCTTCATTGCCTTTATATTCTTTCGGAACGGCATGTGCGCCCATAAAAGTCGAGACAATATCCACCGCATGTTCCTCCTGCAGCTTTTTCACAACATACAGCTGTTTGATTTCGTTTTCAAGATCAAGACCATAGCCCGATTTTGCTTCAACCGTCGTAACGCCATGGCGCAAAAACTCGTTTAAGTGCTGAACGGTCTTATTGTATAAACCATCAAAACTCGCTTCACGTGTTTTTGTCGTTGTATAGTGAATCCCGCCACCTTCATTCATAATATCCATATAGGACCTTCCGGCAAGACGCATATTCAGCTCATGTTCACGTGTTCCCCCATGCACTAAATGTGTATGGCAGTCAACAAGTCCAGGCATCACAATCTTCCCTCGTGCATCAATTACCTCGGCACTACCTACTAGATGCGGATATTCCTGTTTTATTTCATCAAGAGGCGCAATCATTGCGATGCGATCTCCTTCGATTAGTACACTTACCTCTGTTTTCAGGCCGAGCTCGCTCATCTGCTCACGACGGCGAGGTAATTTTATATCACTTTCCATTGTTAATACTTCATTTGCATTGTTTATTAAAATAGCCAAAGTTCATCATCCTTTTAGCATCGGCATATTGATACCTTTTTCTTTTGCTGTGCGAACTGCAATGTCGTAGCCTGCATCGGCATGGCGTACAACCCCCATACCCGGGTCTGAAATAAGCACGCGATTGATTTTTTCTGCTGCTAGCTTTGTGCCGTCAGCAACAAGTACTTGGCCGGCATGTTGGGAATACCCCATTCCTACACCGCCACCATGATGAATGCTCACCCAGCTCGCACCGCCTGCTGTATTGACGAGCGCATTCAATAACGGCCAGTCTGATACAGCATCTGATCCGTCCTGCATCCCCTCTGTTTCACGGTTTGGTGAAGCGACTGATCCGGAGTCCAAATGGTCACGGCCGAATACAATCGGCGCTTTCAATTCACCGTTTGCAACCATCTCGTTCACTCTTAGTGCAAATCGGTGGCGGTCGCCATATCCCAGCCAGCAAATACGGGCAGGTAATCCTTGCCATTTCACCATTTTCTGTGCCATATCAATCCAGTTTACTAATGCTGTGTCTTCAGCAAACATTTCTTTTGCCAAAGCATCTGTTTTGTAAATATCCTCCGGGTCACCTGACAGTGCTGCCCAGCGGAACGGTCCTTTTCCTTCACAGAATAACGGGCGGATATATGCCGGTACAAATCCCGGGAAGTCAAAAGCGTTTTCCACACCCATTTCCTTTGCGTAGGCGCGGATATTGTTTCCGTAGTCAAATGTTTCCGCTCCTGCCTGCTGGAATTCAAGCATTGTTCGCACATGCTCTGCCATCGTTTCCTTTGCACGGCGTTCGTATGTTTTCACATCCGTTTTGCGCAGTTGAAGTGCTTCTTCCAACGTCATCCCGTTTGGAATATAGCCGTTAATCGGGTCGTGGGCAGATGTCTGGTCTGTAACAAAATCCGGAATCAAACCACGATTCAACAGCTCACGGTTAATATCCGCACAGTTTCCTACTAAACCAATTGACGCAGGTTCTTTAGCGGCTGTTAACTTATTTACAAGCTCTATCGCCTCATCTACTGTTTCGACAAGGTAATCACAGTAGCCTTCATTTATTTTTCGTTCGATTCGCGTACGGTCCACTTCAACAACTAAAATGACCGCACCCGCCATTTTCCCTGCTAATGGCTGGGCACCACTCATGCCGCCCATACCACCAGTTAGTATCCACTTACCACGAAGGTCGGCTGTTCCAAACTTCTTTTTCCCTGCTTCCACAAAACTTAAATATGTTCCTTGGAGAATTCCCTGTGCCCCAATATAGATCCATGAGCCCGCCGTCATTTGCCCGTACATCATTAAATTGCGTTCTTCCAGTTCATAGAAATGGTCCCAGTTCGCCCAGCCAGGCACTAGGTTCGAGTTGGCGATCAGTACGCGCGGTGCATTTTCATGTGTTCTAAATACTGCGACCGGTTTACCTGACTGTACAATCATCGTTTCATCATTTTCCAGTTCTTTTAATGTCGCAATGAGCTTTTCGTAGCTTTCCCAATCACGTGCCGCCTTCCCGATGCCGCCATATACGACTAGCTCATCCGGATTTTCCGCTACTTCCGGGTCTAAATTGTTCATCAGCATGCGCATTGCCGCTTCCTGTGTCCACCCTTTACATGAAAGCTCCGAACCACGTGGTGCACGGATGTTTGTTTTATATACCATAAGAAATCTCTCCTTTAAATTGAAGTTAGAATAAGATAAATGCTATTGGTGTGACGAAAATGAGTGTTAAGACAACGCGCTCAAACCAGATAATGATCATTTGGCGAATTGATAACGGGATGTCTGTCGATAAAATAACCGGAATGACAGCAGAGAAGAACAAAATAGCTGAAATCGAAACAACGGCTACAATAAACTTTGTTACAAGAACCGCCTCCGTTACAATCATCGCCGGTAAAAACATTTCCGCAATCGATAATGACAATGCTTTGGCTGTCAGCATCGGATCCGGAATTTGAAGTAAATACGTAAATGGTGCAAAAATATAGGCCAACCAATCAAATAGCGGTGTATAAATTGCCAATACCATTCCTAATAAACCAATTGATAATATGGAAGGAATAACACCCATCGCCATAATAAAACCGTCTTTTAAATGAATGTATAAGTTTCTAGACAAAGACGGGTTTGATTTTGTCGCTTCCACCGCTTCTGTCCAGGCTACTTTTAGACGGTCATTTTTTATAATCTTTTCAGGCTGAGGAGTTGAACCTTCATAATATTCATCTTTAATTTTATTTAACGGATAAATTCGGGCTGTAATCGCTGTAACGACGAATGTCACAACTAATGTCACCCAGAAAAATAAGTTCCAGTATTCCATTAAATCCAGTGTTTTCGCAACGACTACCATAAAAGTAGCTGACACTGTAGAGAAGCCTGTCGCAATAATGGCTGATTCTCTCGCTGTATATTTCCCTTCCTTATACACACGGTTCGTCAATATTAAACCAACCGAATAGCTGCCAACAAATGAAGCTACCGCATCGACTGCTGAACGGCCCGGTGTTTTGAAAATCGGCTTCATTACCGGTTGCATAAGTACCCCTATAAATTCAAGCAAGCCATAGCAAACGAGCAATGCTAAGAAAACCGAACCAATCGGAATGACCAGCCCCACCGGCTTAATAAGTTTTTCTAATAAAAATGGACCGATATCCGGATTAAACAACCATGCAGGACCAAATTCAAAAATAAGCATTACCCCTGCGACCAGTCCGCCTATTTTAAAAATTGATAGCACCATATTTACTTTTGAAGTATTCCACTTTTTCGTGACAAATGGATAAAATGCTCCGAGTACTAAAAGAATCAACACATACCCGTTTACTAATGCTGGTGTGAATGTTGTGAATGCACTTACGATATGGTCGATTAAAATCGACGTTTTTCCATTCCATTCAAATGTAATAAAAAAACTAAAAATTCCGATTAAACTGCAAATTACCATTTTAATAAAAATGCTCATTTCAAACTGTCCAATTTTCGGCAGTTCATGTTCTTCCTGATACTTTGTCATTCAACCACCCCTTTGTTATTTTCAGTTTAATTTTCTTTCAATTCCGAATAAATAGAATAAAAACATCAGTTATAGTAATATTTGAATAAAGTAAACTTATTTTGAATGATTTTTAGAATTTATATATTAAATAGTAATTATTAAAGGTGGTGTTCGATTGAAAATCTTAATTGTTGAGCGGGATTTTGAGGAAATTGCAGGAATTGAGTGGTATTTAAAAAACTATTTTATGCGGGATATTGAAGTAATTGGCGTAATAGATGGCAGTAGAATAATTGAAGCGTTTGAAGAAGCGAGGCCGGAAGTACTTCTTATTGAAATGGAACTTGTTTCTCCTTCTATAGAGCAATTTTTACAAAAGCAGGCGATTCCTGTTATCGGAATAACAGCGGAGCCTATTTTTCAGCAGGCAATGAAAGCAATCCGCTTAAAGGCAATCGATCTTTTTGTGAAGCCCGTTCCATTGGAGCAGCTAAAGTCTGCATTGTTGAAAATCCCTTCGACTAAGCGGGCAGAAACTTCAAGCAGTACCATTCCAGTCGAAACGCAATTATATTCGGATTTATTTTTGAATAAGCCTGGGAATTTCTCATTAGATGGAAAGTCTTTCTTCTTAATTGAGTGTGCAGACTACGAGCATAACTTAATGCTGTATGAGTGGCTCATTGAATTGCCTATTTTTCATAATCTGTTAGCCCTACCGCTGCAAAACCGTGTGATTTGTATTGCTGAAATCGATGTTTTTACCAATCTATTCAGGCAGCTTAGAATCATGAGCCAGGAATGGGAGAAATTTAGCGGTGAAACGCTGAATATTGCTGTTTATGACGGCGAGGAGACAACTTTGCTGACAATGTATCAGGAATGTAAAAAAACATTGGCTCAGCGCTTTTATAAAGGGTATTCCCATATTTTTAAAAGCTCACAAACACTTCATGTGACAAGGCTTGATCCGCTTTTAACCCCTGAAGAACAGCAGCTTTGGATTACGAGTCTTGAAAACGGTGATTTAAAAGCAATTAAGACTTTTTTATATATGCTGACAACGAGTTCTACCTATTACCACCAGGATGATGTGCGTATCCATTTGACGAGTATTTTAGCGCAAATTCGCCGGTTCATGATGAAGTATCATCTGCAGCAGCAAGCAAAAATCGAACAGCAATACCGCGCACTGTTCCACTTTATATTAGAGCATCCGATTTTATATGCGATTGTACAGGAGTTTATTTTGTTTACACAGCGGTTGATCGATGCGCGGAAAAATTTACAGCTACAGCAAATTGCTGACTATACGGAATTGGCTGTCGAAATAATTGAGCGCGACTATGAAAATGCTGAACTGACATTACAGCATGCAGCGAATAAATTAAATATAAGCACCAACTATTTGAGCAATGTATTTTCAAAAAAACGAGGTATTCCGTTCAGCAAATATTTACAGCAGTACCGCGTACAGCAAGCCGAAAAGCTATTAATAGAAACGAGTTTAGGGATAGGGACAATCGCGGAAATGGTCGGTTTCACGGACGGCAATTACTTCACTAAAGTATTTCGGGAATACTACCAGTTAACCCCTTACCGCTACCGTTTGCAGGTGAGGAAGACAGTCGGCTCAGCCAAAAATTGATTTCCATTCCGGGGGCACTTTCCGGGGGCGTGGCGTGAGGCCAACACGATGTTGGTCACAAAAGCGTTGCCACAGGACGTGGCGCTTTTAGCTTTTGTTCCTAAGTCTCAAGCGTCACGCTTATCCCTAAGGATTCGCCCCTCTATTCCAATCAATTTTAATATCCGTTTCTTACTTATAGTTTTTTTCTTTATTCAATCAGTTTTTTCTTTCTCCCTCATACAAAAAGAAATCAATCCTTATAGCAATTGATTTCTCCGGTTTTCAATAATTTAATTGAATACTATTGAGAAATAAAAGAATTTATACAGACGCCGTAGCGCGGACAGATAGCCCAAAATCCATGTCGGCTGCTGCTTGTTTCAAATTATAATAGTCTCTTAACTTTTCAACAATTTCCGTTGGGGGCTTTTCGTTGTAATAGCCTACACGAGTCATCGTCATACCGCTAATCTTCTGCAGATCAACAAGCGATTCACACATTTTAATTCCTGTACCAAAAGAATCGATAATCGGGACATTGCCGACATGGTGAATATGATGGGTTGCCAGGAAAATATTCATTGGCCCTTCACCAGGAATAATAACATCCGCACCTTGCGCAATAGCTATTTCAGCAGCAGCAATAAATTTATCGATAATTGGCTGAGGATTTTTATAGCCTTCCATAATATCGTAGAAGCCGATATCCGCCTGTACAATCGGTCCAAGCTTTTGTGCCAACCCGTATTGCTGTGCATTGAAGCGCAGCTGATCGGCTAACGGGGCAAGGAAGTTAACAATCCCTATTTTTGATCCAAGCATTGATGCCATATGCATTGACGCTTGACCGTAACCGATCACTGGAATATCAACAAGTGCACGTGCCTCGATTAAGCCAACGTCCGGAATCGTACCAATAAACACTGCATCATAGCCCGCCTTTTCCGCGATTAATGCATTGCGGATAAACTGCTCCTTATGCAGGCTTTGTAAATAGTTGTACGTAATATAGTGACCGGGATAATTTTCCGGGTACGTATCATTCGTCATACCGTGAAGGACGACATCTACATCCGGACGCGCAATTTTTAAAATATGCTGAATGACCGCATCGCGATATTCCGGAATATCTTCAATTGATGTTAAGCTTTGGTGCCAAATTTTCATTTAAGTACCTCCTGCTTTTTTGCTTGTATTGCTGTTCTTGCAGCTATACGGCCGAAAATTGCGGCTTTTCCTAAAGAACTGCCCGTCATATAACCCGCTCCGTGGAAACCTCCGACCATTTCGCCGGCTGCATATAAACCTTCGATTGGTTCACCGAATGGATTGAGCACATGCGTATGTTCATCAACTTGGACACCTGCATACGTAGCAAGCATCGCTGTTGCAGTGTCCATTATATAAAACGGAGCTGTTTCGATTGCTGTTGGTGTACCGAATTTATGTGTGAGCGATGTACGGCCAAATGCTGTATCCTGCCCTTTTTTCACATCGGAATTATACGTGGAAATCGTTTGCTGTAGCACGTCTACCGGTAGACCTGCTTTCTCTGCTAACTGTTCAATTGTGTCAAAGCTTTCAATTAAACCTTCTCTGTAAAGTAAATCAAAATCATAAAGTGCATCATTTGCGACACCTTTGTCCATGATTGTCTGGTCCCATACTTGATATGTCCGGCAATTGGGTTGTTGTAGTGCTGCATCACCAAGCAGCTTATACGAAATGGATTCATTCACGAAGCGCTTACCGAGCTCGTTCACAATGATGCCGCCTTTATAAAACGTATGGGCCTGACGTTTCTTATCATTTGTCGATGTTGGGTGGAAGCCGTATGTGCCCTTCAAATAAGTAAAATCTTCGAGCCATGCACCTGCCGAAGCAGCAAGTTTAATCCCGTCGCCTTTATTACCCGCCCCACCGAGCCGAACCGTATTCGCTAACTGCGGAGCAAATTGTGCCAGCAGCTCTTCACTTTGAGAAAAACCGCCCGCTGTTAACAGGACACCATAATCCGTAGTAAGTTCGATCTGTTCACCGTTCTCTTCGTATACAACACCAACTACTTGCTCATTATTTTTTACTAAACGTACAACGGGTGCATTGGTTTTAATTATTACGCCATTTGCTTCAGCATTTGCACGTAATTGGCCAATTGCCTGGCTAGGAATGATCGTATGTCCGCGCGGGTTGGAATGTCCGCTTACAGCTTGGCATGTTTGGAATTGGACATCCTGTTCGACAAGCCAGTTGTATGTAGCAAGCTGATGTTTACCGTATGCTTCAATGAGTGTACGTTTGTTTTTATATTGACCTACAACAAGGAAATCTTCCATTAAGCTTTCTGTCGTATCTTCAATACCGAGCTTCTTCTGAAAATCCGTCTCGGCAAAGGCCATAAAACAGCCGCTTAATAAGGAACTGCCGCCAAGTTCAGCTTGTTTTTCCAGGACGATGACCTTTGCGCCAGCAGCAGAAGCCTCCACTGCCGCACAAAGTCCTGCCATACCCGCACCAACAATTATAAGATGGTCACGGCTCATCCGCACTACGCCTCCTTAACTGTTTCGGCCAATAGTTCAAGAGCGGCTTCACAAACTTGCATATCATGTGTATAGTGACCGCCGCTTACACCGATTCCTCCGATGCATTCACCATTTAATTGAATTGGATAACCCCCTCCGAAAATAACGAGGCGATTTGTATGAACAAGACCTTCCATTAGTGGCGGATCATCTTTTAAACGGTCGTACCATTCATGTGTAGCACGATTATATGCTGCTGCCGAGAATGCTTTATTTTGTGCAATTTCCAACGCTAATACCGGTGCACCGTCCATAGCTGAAAATGCTTTTAAATTTCCGGCTTTGTCCACGATTGAAATTGCGAACTTCATGCCTAGCTCTTTCCCTTTTTCCTCTGCTTTCTCTAACATTTTCTTCGCTAAATCTAAAGTCACTGTGTTTTGCTGGAATGAGTACGTTAATTCTGTCATTTTAATATCCCCTTTTAATTGTTATTTAGCTAATCCAACTGGTGCACCGAATCCGAATGCCTCTACTGAAGTGGCAGTAATCGCGCGGCTCTTCGGCAGTACAAGATCCACGATGACATTGGCAATATCAATGGCATCCAACCAGCCGTCTTTATTCAAGTTTGCTCCAAGTTCATTGGTCATCTGTGTATCAACCGGGCCTGGGCAAACGGCATTTACTCGTATACCGTATGGCTTTAACTCTTCACCCAATGCTTTTGAAAAACCGATTACCGCATGTTTGGACGAGATGTAGGCACTACGGTTCGGACCACCTTTCGTCCCCCATATTGAAGAAATATTGATGATCGCACCTGTACGTCTTTCAATCATCGAAGGAACCGTTTCATAGCAGAAGTAATAAGGGCCATGTACATTAATATCGTGCATTTTGATCCATTCTTCGGGCGTCGTTTCCGTAAACGGCTTTAATGCCATCGCTCCTGCATTATTGATCAATATATCGATTGGTCCAAGCTCCTTTGCGACAACTGCTACAGCTTCCTGGACTTGTGCATAATCGGAAACATCGCATTTAATTCCGATTGATGGGACATTATATTTTGTTTCAATCAGCTGCTGCACTTCTGCGCACTCTTGTTCATTGCGCGCACATACAGCAACTTTCGCACCTTTTGAAGCTAGTAATAAGGCAGATTCTTTACCAATTCCCCGACCGCCGCCTGTCACAAGCGCTACTTTACCTAGTAATTCCATATGAACCTCCCTATTGATACGACTTTTCTTTTTCCCCGATATACCGCACTGCATCATGCCCTGCTCGGCGACCGAAGACTAAGCAACGCAGTACCGATGTACCACCCGGGTATTTGCCGTAGTAAACACCCGAAGTTTCGCCTACAGCATATAGACCAGGAATCGCTACTTCATCACCCGTTAGGACACGCCCATTTAAATCTGTAGCTAACCCGCCATTCGTAAATACGTTGCAGCAAATAATCGGATACGCAATAAACGGACCTTCGTTAATCGGAATAGACCAGTTCGATTTGTTTAATGCCAAGCCAGTTGTTGCAAGCCCATCGACCCGGTTGTAGATAAATTCACCTGTCGGGCAAGCTGCATTAAATTCATCAATTGTGTGCTTTAAGTTTTCTGCATTCACACCGATCTGATTTGCGATATCTTCAATCGTTTCTCCGACGATTGCCGGAATATCGGTTTGCAGTGCCTCTTCATAATTCGGGATGTTATACATTTTTTGATCGGTAACCATGTAAGCAATATGGTCTTCACATTCGTAAAAAATTTTGCGTGCTACTTCTTCATATTGTTCATCAATTGTTGTAACCCCTTCATCTGTAAAGCGTTTCCCCTGCTTATTCACGAGGATGGCATACGGGAACAACATGACGCCCGCTTCTTCGCGTTTACTGCGCGGGTCTACTGTTTCGGCATGGAAAGCATCAAACTGCCCTTTTCCGGCAGCACCGATATTTAACGCCATACGGATTGCCTCGCCTTTATTAAACAGGCCACCTTCAGAGACTGGCGGAATTTTATGTGCATCGCGGCCGATATACTGTGCCATCATTTCTTTGTTCCCTTGGAAACCACCTGCACCTAAAATGACCGCATTTGTTTTCAGAACGATGGATGTCCCGTCAGCCATACGTACTTTGATGCCATTGATCGCCCCATCACCATCGAGCGTTAAATCCCATGCTGTTGTTTCATAAATGATTTCCACACCTAAAGCACGTGCTCGTAAAGTGAGGGCATCGATAATGGCACGTCCTCCACCAACCGGTAACAGGCGCGGTTTGGATGCAGTCAAAAACATTGTGGGAAGAAAATCAAAATCAACACCTTTCGACTCTACCCAACGTAATGTTTCTCCCGCTTCATCACGTAATGTTTCGGCATATGCACGATCCATAAATGAATCAGAAAATGTGACCATATCTTCAACGATGCCATCTGCCGGCTTATCGATATTTTCCATTCGCATATAAGCAGCCGTCCAGCGTGTATTTCCACCACGCTGTTCAAAAGGTGCACGCTCTAAAATAGCAATCGTTAAGTTTTCATTTTGTTCCTTCGCTTGTTCAGCTGCAGCTAATGCAGACGCTGTTCCAGCTGCACCGCAACCAACAATGACTAAATCATAGTCCACTCCACTCATATCCACACCATCTTTCCGAATATTAAGAATATTGTTTTTCCAGTTGTTGAATTTCTTTTAACTTAAACAATTCTTGGCGTTGTTCCCATGTGCAAATGACATCATGAATGTTTTCCTGACTTTCATCCCGCATTAAAATTTGCATTGCATCGGTAGCACCTTTAATCGCACCGCGTAAAGCCGAGTTGGCACACAGCATAATCTGGAAGCCTAAATTTTGCGCTTCCTGACGTGATACTAAAGGCGTTTTACCACCTTCTACAAGATTAATAATATGCGGGATACCAGATACCTCTTTTGTAATACGGGACAATTGCTCATACGTAGTTGGCGCTTCCACAAAAATTGCATGTGCACCTGCCTCTTTATAAGCATTTGCTCGTTCAATTGCTTCATCGAAACCAAGGACACCTAATGCATCCGTACGTGCAATGATCGCTAGCTGATCATCTGTACGTGCATCAAGAGCAGCTTTAATTTTGCCGACCATTTCATCCTTTGATATTACTTCTTTCCCGTTGAAATGACCGCATTTTTTCGGCATGACCTGGTCTTCAATCTGCAATGCAGCTGCACCAGATTTTTCCAGTACCTTTACTGTTCGCTGCATATTGATGGCGTTGCCGAAGCCTGTATCGGCATCAACGACAATCGGAACCGTTGTCACTTCACTCATCCAGGAAACAACCTGGGCGATTTCCGTTAAAGTCGTCAGTCCGACATCCGCCCAGCCAAGCTGCGCATTTGAAATGCCGGCTCCTGTTGCATAAATGGCTTTAAACCCGGTTTCTTCGATAATGCGGGCCGTCATTGCATCAAAGGCGCCTGGTAATATAAATGTGTCTTTACTTGCTAATAACTGTTGAAACATCTCTGTTTTTTTCAAGTTTAACCAGCCTCTCAACTAATTTCTTGGTATTTTTGGGTTGCGCGTTGATGAAAGTAAATCGAACAATTATCAATATTTAAATCATGGTAAAAAATAATGTCCTCGGTATTCTTCACATACACTTTTTGCGAGATAGCGCGATTGCCTGATAAAATCGTGACATAGTATTCTCCGCATTGAGGTAGTGTATAGTAATCGTGCAATCCATTTTCCATCGAGTATTGGACGCTGTACGGCTTTCCTAATAACGCTGTTACTTCTTCGACGTAGCCCCGTTTCAATTTTTCCCGAATGCATGTCGAGCTCACCTTTTTACCTGAAATGGAAAAACGCTTCACAATGTCGACTATGATTTTGCAGTCGCTGTCAGAGTGAATCGTAGCAGTCGTACCGGCTCCTTTAGCTCCGTACGTATAGTCAAAACCTGCTACAGCATACTGCACTTGAAGCCCCACTAAATATTGCTGTACAAATTGCTTCGGCTGAAGAGCAGCAAACGATTTCGTAAAATCCACAATATAGAACAGATCAACACCTAAGGACTGAAAGCGTTCGGCCTTTTTCTCCATCGGCATTAAATAGTCCACTTCTTCATTTGAAAAGACCGTTTTCGGATGGGGGAAAAAACTCATCACAGCCAATTTCAAGCCATTTTTCCGGGCTTTTTTTCGGGCTGCTAAAATCACTTCCTGATGGCCTTTATGCACACCATCAAAAAATCCTAATGCCATTACTGCCGGTTCGCTATTTTGCTGGACAATCGGTAGATTAATTTCATTTACGAGAATTATTTTCATGCTTCTTCACAACCTCTCTAAGATGGCGTAATTTAGTGGTTTATGCTCTTTATGCCTTACCTTGCTTCAATCGTAATATTGTTTAATTCTTTATCCTGCACACTGTCGCCCCAATATGTATTGCTTAAGGCACGTTCTTCCAATGTCCACTCAACCGGTTCCCAATCTGGTTCAAAAATCAGGTAACCCCCCGAAAATAATTCCACACGGCAACCACTTCCCGGATCCATTACATACAAATAGATCGCCTGAGATACACCGTGTTTACCTGGACCGATAAATGGCAGATTATTTTCTTTTAAAATATCTGCAGCACGTATAATATCCTGTGTATCATCCAGCCAGTAAGAAATATGATGGAGTCGGGCTGGTGTTGGAAGCGTTTCCTTTTTTATCATCGCGACATCATGCACAAGTGGTGTCACACTCATCCAGCCCGCCAATATACCGTCATCGCCACGTACATATTCACGCATATTGAAACCGAGCACTTCCATTAAAAATTCATAGGATTCATCTACATCTGTCGTCGTATGAATGTTTACATGATCAAATCGACGAGGCGAAATCCCTTTATTCCATGATTTATATACTTGGTTTTTTAGAATCGAAGCTTTATCTGATGCAGCCTTAGATTTTTCAACCTCATAATAAAGTTCAAATGTATGTCCGCTTGGTAATTGAAAACGGATCGAATCACCGATGCCCGGTGTTGTGCCTTTTGGATATTCCTGAACAGCTATCCCTTGCTCGTCTAAAAGTTCTTTGAATCCTAGAACACAGTCAGCTGTTTTTGTACGCCAGCCAATATGCTTTACGTGAGCATTTTCACCGGCTTCAATGCTCAATGTATGGTGCTGGAAATCACTGTAAGCACGTAGATAGTGAACACCGTCAATTTCCGTTGTTTCTTCCAAACCAATAATCTCTTTAAAGAAAACTAATGACTTTTCCAAATCTGTTGACACTAAAGCAACATGGCCTAATTTAGCGATTTCTGGTGCCACTGTAATTCCCCCTCAAAATGATGGATATGAATAACTTCTTATTGTTTTCAATGTTACAAAATGTACTTTTTAATATCTAGGAAACTTTTATTCAGAAAAATCTAACTTTTAGTAAAAAATTACTGAATTTCACTAATCGTTTCCGCAGCTCGCCAACATAAACTCGTAAGGTAATACACCTGTCGTTTTTAACGGAAACTGCAGTAAATAGCCTGCTAGCGGCTCTTCTTTTATACGCGCTTCCGGCAAAGATTCATAAGCTGTTGTTACAAATAAGTTGTCCAAATTTTTCCCGCCGATTGTGCAGGAAGTGACATGGGAAACGGGTATGATAAATTCTTCTTTGATCTGCTGGTCTTGTGGATTGATACATACCACACGGGTTTGTTCCTTACTTGTTTTTGCCATAAGACCGCTTTTAAATAATGTTACATACAAATTACCTTCACTATCGATCGTCATACCGGCCGGATATCCTTCGACCATTTTGAACGTGTAAACAACTTTTTCAAAAAGCAGCTGTCCCCTTTCTGTTAATTCATATTGAAAGATTGCATGCTTCGACGAATCAATGTGATAAAATTTATTTGTTTTGCGATCCCATTCCAAACCATTTGATATCGCTACTTTCGATAGATGCGTCTGAATTTCGCCTTCTGCATCAACGGAAATTAATTTCGCATTTTCGAATGGATAGTTAGAAAATGCAGTTTGCGGTGTTTCTTTAAACTTTTTAAAAAAACCGTCTGAAGAGCCCACCCATAGTCGTCCATCTGGTCCACATTTAGAATCATTTAAAAAATGTAATTCAGACAGATCTGGCGGCAAAACAAACGGTTTTTTCAGGCCTAATTTAAAATTGATTAAATAGAGGCCGTCTTTATAAACTCCAATAAACTGACCATCTGCTGTCGGGATGATTGATTGAATCCAGCCCATTGCATCATACACATCTTCTTTTTCCGTTTCCGGGTTGAAAGTTATGATTTTTTTATTCGCAATATCGAGCCAAATCACACCGTATGCCTGATGCCAGATTGGGCCATCTGCAAATTTCGCGCGGTATTTCCCACAAATCTTCATGCGCTCACCTTCTCTATCTATAAAAGTATTTAAAAATAGTTGATGAATAAAAAGCTACCTCATTTATATTAAGGTAGCATTCAACATTATCGGTTTATTTCATTTATCATCGTAATATCAACAGAGCTTTTCATTATTTCCGCAAACTCTGTGCCACTTCGTAAATTAAATCTTCCTGTCCGCCGACTGTTTTACGGCGGCCCAGCTCAACTAAAATATCGCGTTCATCTACACCGAATTGTTTGGAAGCTTTTTCTGTATGGAGTAAGAAGCTAGAATACACCCCTGCATAACCCATAATTAAGCTCGAACCTGAAATTTCCTGCGGACGCGGTAAAATAGGTGCGACGATGTCATTTGCGACATCGATAATATTGTACAGATCAACACCTGTTTGAATGCCCATCCGCTGCAGTACAGCAACTAATACTTCGGTTTGCGTATTGCCGCTGCCTGCCCCCAGTGCACGTAATGAGCCGTCAATATAAGTAGCGCCCGCTTCAATTGCTGCTAAAGAGTTGGCCATCGCCAGTGACATATTATTATGGGCGTGGAATCCGATTTCACAGCCGATATATTCTTTTAATGCCCGAATGCGTTCCGTCACTTGATCTGGTAAAAGGTAACCTGCAGAATCCGTCACATACACGATTTCTGCACCGTAGCTTTCAAATAATTTTGCCTGCTCGACAATGACACTTGTCGGCGCCATATGTGCCATCATTAAAAATCCGGCAGTTTTCAGTCCCAATTCACGACTATAGGCAATATGCTGTGCTGAAATATCGGCTTCTGTCACATGTGTTGCAACACGTGCCATTTTTGCGCCTGCATTCACGGCATTTTTTAAATCATCCTTAATCCCGATGCCGGGAATAAGTAAGACAGCTACTTTTGAATCGGTACATTCATTGGCAGCTGCTTCGATTAACTTCAGTTCGTCTACAGCAGATAGACCGTACTGCAAGCTCGATCCACCTAACCCATCACCATGTGCGACTTCAAAATACTCTACACCTGCCTGATTTAATCCTCTGGCAATGTCACGTACTTGTTGCTCGGAATATTGATGCTTCATGGAGTGACTGCCGTCTCGTAACGATACATCTAAAATATGAATGTCTCTCATCGCACAACCGCTCCTTGCGCTATTAGATTTTTGGCTAATTCATTTGCTACACGTGCAGCAGCTGCCGTCATAATGTCCAAATTTCCTGAATAAGGCGGGAAGAAATCGCCAATCCCTTCCACTTCTAATAAAACTGATACTTTATTACCTTCAAAAATCGGTTCACCACATAGACGGTAACCCGGGACGTATGTTTTTACTTCCTCAATCATCTCTTTAATAGAAGCGCGAATTTCATCTTCTTTCCCTGTCTCCGCTACGAGCGCATGCACTGTATCACGCATCATAATAGGCGGTTCTGCCGGGTTTAAAATGATAATTGCTTTCCCTTTTTTCGCACCGCCGACTGCTTCGATTGCATTTGCCGTTGTCCGTGTAAATTCATCGATATTTGCGCGTGTTCCCGGGCCTGCACTTTTACTTGCAACCGTTGCCACGATTTCTGCGTAGTCCACAGGCACAACACGGGAAATCGCTGCCACAACCGGAATCGTTGCCTGACCGCCGCACGTTACCATGTTGACATTGTCTTTTTCAAAGTGCTCACTCAAATTTACTGGCGGAACAGTGAACGGGCCTATTGCTGCCGGCGTTAAATCAATCATCTTTTTACCTGCAGCTTTTATAACCTCATAATTCTCTTTGTGAGCATAGGCACTCGTCGCATCAAAAACGATATCAACTAAATCTAACTGTGATTTAAATCCTTCAATACCATTTTCGATTGCAATATAGCCACGGTCGCGTGCACGTGCCAAACCTTCTGATTGCGGATCAATACCTACCATGACCGCCATCTCCAGTGCATCACAACGCTCAATTTTATACATTAAATCCGTACCGATATTCCCTGAACCGATAATGCCTACTTTTAATTTCGTCAATTTGCTCACCTCAATCCTCAATCTGTAAACTGTACTTTCAACTGTCCATAATTACCGAAATCAATTTCAAACTCGTCATTTGCATCGAAAAATACTGCCGCTGTAATCGCACCCGCTAAAATGAATTGACCCGCTTTGAGTGAAATATCATATTCACTCAACATATTGGCAAGCCAGGCAATCGCTTTCGCCGGGTTCCCCATTACTGCGCTGCTCATACCTTGATCGATCACTTCGCCATTTTTCTTCACGACTATCGGAATGTTTGCGAGCTCTTCAAAAGATGGTAAATCAGATGGTGTGCCAATAATTGCCCCGGCAGAAGAACCATTATCCGCTACCGTATCTTCAAATTTAAATTTCCAGTCCATAATGCGACTATCGATGATTTCAATTGCTGGTGCAATCGCTTTTGTTGCTTGTAATACTTGTTCAACAGTCACATTCGGCCCTTTTAAATCTTCCTTTAACAAAAAAGCAATTTCGAACTCTACTTTCGGTTGAATAAATTGTGATTTCGAAATAGTACTGTTATTTTCATATACCATCGTGCTCAAAATATGGCCAAAATCAGGTGTATCTACATTAAACATTTTTTGCATGACTTCGCTCGTTAATCCAACCTTCATGCCTACCAATTCAGCTTCCTTCAATTTCTCCTTAATTTGTAACAGCTGAATATGATAAGCGTCGTCAACTGAAATATCAGTTGACGACGTGAAAGGTTTAATTGGCTGTTTCGAACGCTCAGCAGTTAATAAGGCACTTGCAGCTTGTTGAATATCCAATTTGAATCCCCCTGTTATACAGTTATTGTTTCTAATGAACGGTATTTGCCCGCGTAAAATAATAATGGCTCTTTCGAATCGTCTAGCTTAATATCCCGTACTTTGCCGATGAATAATGTGTGATCACCTTCGACATACTCCGATACAACATCACAGCTGATCTGTGCGATGGCCCCTTGTAAAACCGGTACCCCTGCTAAACGCTCGAAAGTTACCTCTACTACTTCATCTTTCTTTTGACCGGCAAAAACCATTGAATGATCTTGTTGATCTTCAGCTAAAATATTTACACCGAAAATGCCGCTCTCTTTAATTTTTGGAAGGCAGCGTGCCTTTTCTCCGATTGAAATTACAACCAGTTTCGGCTCTAAAGAAACAGACATGAATGCATTCGCTGTCATACCATGCTCTTGTTTATCGTGCTCTGTTGTAATGACGGTAACACCTGTCGCAAACTTCCCCATCGCATTTCTAAATAAACGATCATCCATCATAATGAAGCCCCCTCTGTAAATATTTTATTTTCACTTCGTAAACTATCCGCTTTGGTGCGAGACACTTTTACGCTTTAATTGTCGGGTTATTTTCAGGGTTATTGTCCATTTGATCACCCCAATAAGTGAAACCTAAGCTCATCTCATCTAACGTCCAACGAATCGGCTCCCAATCCGGCTCGAAAATTAAATAGCCGTTTGTGAAGATTTCCAGACGAACTCCACTACCAGGGTCAATTGCATAAATGTACATTGCCTGTGAAATACCGTGTTTTCCTGGACCTTTAAACTCAATACCGTTTTCCTTTAAAATATCCGCTGCGCGCAATAAATCCTGTGCATTATCCAACCAGTATGAAATATGGTGTACTTCATGTGTAGATGCGGAATGCGGATCAAAGCTGAATGCGATGTCGTGTACGAGTGGTGTTACACTTAACCATGCGCCTAAATAGCTGCCGTCCGGTGCTTCCACATATTCACGTAAGTTAAAGCCTAAATGTTGTATCATAAAATCTGAAAATTCATTTGCAGGGATAGAGCTTAATAGATTCACATGGTCAATACGGCGCGGTGATACACCTCTATTCCATGATTTATGCGTCTGATTTTTTAATACAGAGCGTGTTTCCGGTGCAGCCAATGTTTTTTCCATATCAAAATAAATTTCGAATGTATGTTTACTAGGCAGCTGGAAGCGGAATGCTTTTCCTTGGCCTTTTTCCGTGCCTTCCTCTACCCAGTTGATTTCGATTCCTTCTTTTTGCAGGTTTTCCGCAAAAGCATCTACATCTTCCGGACGCTTTGTACGCCATGCAATATGATCAAGGCGAGACTCTTCACCAGCGCGAAGTGTTAATGTATGGTGCTCGAAGTCACCCCATGCACGTAAATAGTGAACACCGTCTGCTTCTTCTGTTTCTTCAAGTCCAATTACTTCTTTAAAAAACCAAAGTGATTTTTCTAAATCTGTACTTACTAAACCAAAATGGCCGAGTTTTGAAATTTCCGGATTTGTCATAGTGCATTCCCCTTTTTTCATTATTAATTTATTTACGCGAAATACGTGTTTGGCTCAAGATCGACCATTAAACGTCCATGTGTTTCAAGTAAGCTTGACGGTGTAATGAATGCGTGTAAATGCATCGTAATAAAGTCGCGGTAAAACGCCTGGAATACGTTGCTATTGTAAGCAAATACCGAACCTGATCCCGCAAGCATCAAATCATACGCTTCCTTACATAATTGGTTGGCATAGCCGTACTGTGCCTTAATGCGAATACTTACTTTTTGCGTGAATTCCTTGCCGCTCGTTGAGTAATCGTCCAAAATTTTAATCGCATTTTCGAATAACGATCTTGCGCACTCCAACTTCAGATCGATTTCCGCTATTTGTAAATGTGTCAGCGGGGCATCCGACATTTTGTTGTAGAATGTATTGCCGATTCCTGCTTTATTCACACGTTCCATATGGACATCAAATCCGCCAAGAGCTGTGCCTAATACCGGTGCTGCAATTGATAATGTCAGTGACGGTACGAATGGTGTACGGTATAACGGATTGTCCTTTAATTCATCGATCATATAATGACGCTGCTGAGCTAAGCGGTCTAATGAAATGCGGTGATCCGGGACAAACACTTCCTTAATGACAATACTGTTACTGCCGGACCCTTTTAAACCGACTACATCCCAGTCGTCCAAAACTGTAACATCCTCACGAGGTACGATTAAAATCGCCATTTCAATTCCGCCATTGCCATCGTCAACCGGTGCGCCACAGTAGAACCAGTCTGCATACGGAGCACCCGATACGAATGGCCACTGTGCGTCTTTAATGAAGTAACCGCCATCAACTTTTTCAATATCGATACGGATCGGTTTGAAGTTACCTGCTAAAATTACATCATTATCACGGTTTGGCCCAAAAATCTCTGCTAGCGCTTTTTCGCCGTATACATAGGAAATCATGTAATCGCGAATATTGCTTAACGCTGTGAACCATCCGGCAGACGGATTTCCGCGACTGATTTCAGTTACGACATCAAAATAGTTTTGCATGCTTGTTTCATGTCCACCGAAAATTTTTGGTCGTAAAACTTTCAATAATCCTTTTTCACGCATTTCCTGAATGATTTCATCTGGAATTTGGCTGTTTTTATCAATTTCCAATGTTGCTTCACGTAATTTCGGTATGAGCTGGCGAGCGTTCTCAACAAGCATTTCGCTTACAGATAATATACTTACTACTGATTCTCCCATGATATAGCCCCCTTATATGATTAAGAATGTACTTCTTTTTTATCCTTTGTGAAAAAGTGCTTTGTCGCGTGTAAAAATTCTTCACGCTGTTCGATCATTGCCCAGTGACCGCATCTTTTTAAGATGTGCAGCTCTGCATTTGGTAAATGTTCCAGCGCATAAAGACTGCTTTGTACTGGCACGAAACGATCGTGGTAGCCATGGATTAGTAAAAATTCATTTTGCATACGCTCCAGTGCCGTTTGCGGAATTTGGAATTCTATCATTGTTGAACGTGTAAAGTTTTCACGGTATGAACGTTGGATCTCCGGACGTTGGAATGCTTCCCAACGCGCCTCTACTACTTGGTCTACAAAGTCCTGCATACGATCCAGGTCATAGACGAACCAGCTCAGTAAGTTGCGCAAGTTTTCTTTTGTCGGGTCTAAATGGAAGTTTGCCAGTTTTGACAGTTCCGGTGTTGGCTGTGATAACGAGACACCTGCACCCATCAGAACAATTTTATTGAAGCGCTCTGGAGCAGCCATGTTCAAATATGTTGCTACAACGCCGCCTAAAGAGTTCCCGATCAGATTTGCTCTTTCAATGTTCAGCGCATCCATTAAGTCGAGTACTTGCTTCACGCGTACCGACATCCATTGCACACCGTTTTCCGGATATTCTTCCGGATGGTCCGTGTTGCCGAAACCGAATAGATCAAGGGCAACTACATGGAAATCTTCCGCATATTCATCGATGACAAATTGCCAGTTCGCTTTACCATTTGCTCCAGGGCCAGATCCGTGGATTAAAATAACCGCATCTTTATTCCCGATACCGCCCTCTAAAATAAATGTTTCGTAATCGCCTGTTTTTACTTTGCGCTCAATAATAGTCATAATAACTTCCTCCCTAAACCGTCATTTTTTGTTGGCTATACTTTGCGGCATGTTCCCCAGCAATGCGTCCAAATACTGCACCGGAAGTCAAGCCGGCACCACCCGGATAATTGTCATAATACAAACCGCCGACAATTTCACCTGCTGCATACAAGCCATCTATCGTTGTGAAATCATTATGAATGACTTCCGCTTTTTTCGAGATTTTCAAACCGCCGTACGTAAATGTAATACCGCACCCGATGGCATACGCTTCAAATGGACCTTCTTCAATCGGGTTTGCCCAATTGGATTTTGGAACGTCCAAACCACTAGTTGCTTTGCCGTCCAATATATTCGGATTGAATGCTGTATCGCGGCTGACCGCTGCATTAAATGCATGAACTTCCTGCATGAAACGGTTTTTGTTGATACCGTCCATCTTTTCCGCTAATTGTTCCAGCGTTGGCGCGGACACTTTTGACACGTGACGCCCTTCATATTCTTCCCGAAGGAAAGGTTTTGTTTTTGCATCGAAAATTTGCCATGCACACTGTCCCGGCTGCTTTAATATTTCACGTCCAAGCTTTGCGTACGTATAATTCCGGAAATCGGAGCCTTCATCTATAAAGCGTTTGCCTTCATTATTGACTAGGATGCCAAATGGATAGCTTAATTTTTGGAAGCCTTCTTTATAATCCGGCAAATAACGGTCGCCTCCAACCGCGTGTGCACCAGACCAGTTTCCTGTTGTGCGGGCTCCGAGCTGCATTGCCATTCGCAAGCCGTCTCCCACGTTATATTTACATCCGCGCGTATGAACAGTATCCCAACCAGGTCCTAAATATTTCGTTCGCATTTCCACATTTGCATGGAAGCCGCCGCTTGCCAGTACAATCGCCTGACAATCAATCTGGCGTTCTTCACCTGCATGACGGACGATAATCCCTTTTACTTTGCGCTGTTCCGTTACGAGATCAACAGCCGCCGTATTGTAATGGATTGTAATACCTAAACGATTGGCTTCATTATGTAACGCATCAACTAAGCCTTTTCCGCCGCCGACTGCTTCGATGACCATGTTGCCCCAAAATTTGAATTTTCCATCTATTTTATATGCCTGCCGACCATAGATCGGGATGAATTTAATATTGTGATTGAGTAACCATTGCATCGTTTCAAAGCTTTTGTCGGTCATGACCGATGTTAAATCGTAATCTGTACGAAAGTTCGACATTGTACAGACGTCATCAAAAAACTGTTCGCTTGGATAGCTGCCGAAATCCGTCATCGCAAATTCCTCATCCGTCATATCCGGTAGCAATTGCCTAACCTCTTCACCATCTTTAAAAGCAAAGCGAATTGATCCGTGCGTATATGTCGTATTGCCACCTTTTTCTTCTTCAGAGGAAATTTCCAGTACCGTTACTTTCGCGCCATGTTCTGCTGCCGAAATGGCCGCGCATAACGCGGCATTTCCGGCACCTACTACGACGATATCTGCTTGTTCATTTAACATTTTCAAATCACTTCCACTTCATTTTGTAAGCGCTTTATTTTTATTCAGCGGAAAACACTTAGAAGGAATTAAATTTTACGGTTAAAGAATTGTTGAATTAAATAATTGAACGACTCTTTTTTCTCGATTTGTGTCCAGTGACCGCATTGAGGGAATACATGCAATTGTGCGTTTGGAATATGTTCTGCTAAATAATAGCTTGATTCGATTGAGCATACTTTATCATTTTGACCATGGATTAATAAAATCTGATTGCCGATGCGGTTTAACGCTACGACTGGAATCGGTACAGCTGCCGTCGAGAAAATCGAGTTATTTGAGCGCTTTACTTCTTCTCGCATCGCATTGGCATAGCGTGCATCTGTTAAACCGTCAATAACCGGTTGCATCGCATCCTTGTCGTAAACGAACCAGCCCATAATTTGCTGTAGGCGTTTTTTAGAAGGATTGTCATAGAACGATTTTGCGCGTGCCAACTCTAAGCTTAGTTTCGTATTAGGTGTGCCGCCTGGACCCATTAATACAACGCGGTCAAAACGTTCAGGATATTCAAGCAACAGTTCTAGCGCAATGGAACAGCCTAACGAGTTCCCTACTACATGGGCTTTTTCGATTTCATAGTAATCTAGCAGCTCAATTAATTGCTCTACCCAGCAATCCATCCACAATTGGCGATTCTTAAGCGGTTCATCCGGATGATCACTATCGGCAAAGCCGTATAGGTCAGGTGCTAAACAGTGGAAGTCATTCCCACAGTCATTTAAAGCATAACTCCAGTTGGCGAGTGACGTTACACCAGGACCTGAACCGTGTAAAAATAAGATCGTTTCATTTGTCTTTGAACCTGCCTCATGGACAAATGATGTATATTTACCTGTTTTCACGTGACCTGATTTAATTTTCACTTCATTTGCTACTGTCATTTTCCATCCTCCTATACTTCTAATGCTGGAACTGCTTTTGTCTCTTTAATCCCTGTGGCATCAATTGTTGGCACGATAAGCGGATTACCTGTAATGCTGTCCCCCCAATAAGTGTTTCCAAATGCACGTTCTTCGGGCCGCCATACGATTGTTTCCCAGTCCGGCTCGAAAATTAAATAACCCCCTGTAAACAGTTCCACTCTGCAACCACTTCCAGGATCAATTACATATAAGTAAATTGCTTGTGAAATGCTATGTTTTCCAGGTCCTATAATTTGCAGTCCGTGCTCCTTGCAAATATCCGCAGCTCGCAGTAAATCGCCTGAGTTATCTTGCCAGTAAGAAATGTGATGGAATCGCGCTGTTGTTTCAAGTTTTTCATGAGATACTAAAGCGACATCATGTACTAATGGTGTTACACTCATCCAGCCGGCTAAAATATCCCCTTCTTCTGTTTCAACGCATTCATTGATCCGGAAACCAAGCTCTTCCGTGAAGAACTTATAAGTGACACTTGAATCCGCATCCGTATGAATATTAACGTGGTCAAGACGTCGAGGAGAAGCGCCCTTGTTGTATGATTTATAAGTTTGGTTTTTCAGAACAGAGCGACGGCTTTCTTCCACAACCGGTTTTTCAATATCATAGTAAAGCTCCAGCCGATGACCCGATGGTGCCGTAAAACGGATTGCTTCACCGATTCCCGGTGTTGTCCAAGCGGCGATATGCTCAATTTCATAACCTTTGCCGCCTAATTGATCCGCAAATAAAGCAACATCCTCTCTGCGCTTTGTACGGAAACCGATATGGGTTACTCGACCTGCTTCACCTGGCGCAATGGACAGTGTATGGTGTTGGAAGTCTCCCCACGCCCGTAAATAATACGTATCTCCAATCTGTTCTGTTAGCTCAAGGCCGATAACATCTTGGAAAAAATGCAATGATGCTTCCACATTCGAAGACTGTAATGCGACATACCCTAATTTTGCTATTGCTTGTTTCATTCACTTAGCCCCCTTACTTAAAAATAACTGTACTTTACTTCACAACTATCAAACTACAAGAAAACTTTTTTGTTTTTTCTGAAAAATCCGTAAATATTTACTTAATAACGAATTTGATTTGGCTGTAAACCTGCCAATTGTCTGCCATAGTTTTCTCTCGTAATAACCGGTGACAATGAACGGTGGGAGTTTAATGTTAAGAAATCACGAAGGAGACGTTGCATCGGGCTCGCATCATACACAAAGCCGGATCCGCTCGCTCTTAAAATTGCCTGAACCGCGTCATTCAGCATTTCATTTGCATAGCCAATATCCGCCAACGCTTTCAGACGTAAATCTTTTGGCATAATCTCCCCTTTTGCTGCCCACTCATCAATCGATTTTGCTAAATTCATAAAGTAAAGTTCAGCAGTTTCTACTTTTAACTCGGCTGTTGCTAATAAATGATGTGTGCTCGCCGCATCTTTAATCATTTTCACACCCATATGCTGAGCGGTACGATAAGGCAATGATTGTTTAAAATTATCGAGCATCTCTTTTACAACACCTAGACCTGGTAAACCTAAAGATAAAATTAAACATGGGAATAATGCAGAATTATATAACGGAATATCGCGTAAATGCGGTGACTGGAAATCTCCGTCTAAAATTTTCACAAATGATGTAACACGGTGTTCCGGTACGAAGACGTTTTTCATTCTCACAGCATTACTGCCCGTTCCACGAAGACCTAGTGTGTGCCAGTCATCTTCAATTTCCAGTACATCAAACGGCACTGTCATTAACAGCTGCTCTAAAATGTTGTCGTTCTCATCTTTTGTATACATGCCAAAGTAACCCCACGTCGCATGCAGTGAACCAGAACAGAACATCCAGTGACCTTCCTCTACAAGGTAACCGCCTTCCACTTTACGGACCGTACAAGATCGTGGTTCGTAAACACCCGCAAATAATACATCTTGCGGATTGTCAGAGAAAATTTCCAAGTGTGCCTTTTCATTGAATGATTCCGCCACCATAATATCGCGTATCGCACATAGAGAAGCAATCCATCCAGTTGAAGCACATGCTTTCGATAGTTCAATAATGACCTGGCTGTAAGTTTCGACACTTGCCTGCAAACCGCCGTATCGTTCCGGCCGTAAAATATACATTAAGCCAGAATCTTTCAATTCCTGCATTGTCGCTTCTGGTATTCTTCTAATCTCCTCTGTTTCCTTAACACGTTTACGAACATTCGCTGCAATCTCCTGCATTTTATTCATTACTTCAATTTGTCTTTCTGTAAGCGCTGTCGTCATCATTTCAACTCCTTATATTTGTTAAATCCAATATTACGGTTTTAAATTTCGAATAATATGGTGAATATCTATGGAATTTACAATCAAATATAAGTAAAAATTAACGAATCTTGATCAGACAGCAAACGTCCACTCGTATAAAAAATACGGTTTTTATGGATTGTGCAAATCTTTTTGTTTCATCTTTATGGAAAACGATTTTCAAATTAAAATAAACGTTTTTCTGTATAAAGCCACTTTCCGACATAATAATTCCCTTTAGTTATATTACAAAAAGCAGGAATAACAGACCAAATTTAAGTTTTTTATAGAAAATAATATTAAGTTGAAAATAGTAATTTCTTTACTAATTTTTAATAAATATTAAAAAGTATCTTCTCATTTCTATGTAAAGTATGGTATGTTTCATTTTAAAATAGATAATATTCCGAATATTCAGGAGGTTTAAAATGGCTGGCTCATCTTATGTAGATAAAGCGTTGTATACTACTACTAATACATTTGGAATTTTAAGGAAGGAACTGATTGAAAGCTTAGGCCTGGAATACGCAAAATTTTTTTTACAGCGTTATGGCTGGAATATCGGTATTACTCATGCCAAAGAAGTTGATTATTTACCACTCACATTAACCGAAAAATTAAATAGTGCTGTCGGATACCACCTTGCATCCGGGCAAATTACAGATCTTCTTTCAGAAAGAGTCTTACACTTAAACCCTGATGATACGGTGAAGTATATGTACGCTAAAGGAATTTGGGTAAATTCTTATGAAGTTGAAGAACACCTGAAACATTTCAGTCAAAGTGATTCCTGTATTTGCCATACACTGGCCGGTTATTCAAGTGGCTATACCTCTTATTTAACGAAAAAAGAAGTATATATTGTAGAAATGACGTGCCGTGCCAAGGGCGATGAACATTGTGCATTTGAAATGCGCATGTTGGAGCACTGGGATTCCGAAACTCAAGCCGACTTAAGGAAAATTAGTCAGACACGTATGATTGATGATTTGAACAAAACATATATGGAGCTTTTCGAAGAGAAGAAACATACAGAAAAAGTATCAACTTTCCATAACAATCTAACACTTGGTATTTCACAAGGAATGCACATCGACCAGATTTTAGAAACAATTTACAATACGCTGAACATACCTGCTATCGTACAGGACTTAAGCTTTAATACACATCACTCGATTGGGATGACACAGGAACAGCTGGAATTTATTAAAGAGGATTTTATTCAGCAAATGCCCCAAACAAAGTCAGGAAAAATTTTAATTCAGCCAATCGACCCTATGCAGCCAAGTCAGGTAGATTGTCCGAATCATACGCGGCTAATTAGTCCGATTATCGTACAGAAGCAAATTATTGGCTATATTTCCTTCATCTATTTTTCGAAGGATACAAATTATAAAGAAGAAATGCATTATTTACAACGCTCAGCCGTTTCCATCTCCCTCTGCTATTTAAATGAAAAATCGAGTCTGGAAGCGACTGAAAATATTAAAGCTTACTTTTTTGAACAGTTACTGCAGCAGCAGTATACTTCTAAGAAAAGTATGATCAGCCGCAGTTACCTCCTACAAATTGATCTAAATGAAGATTTTTATATCGGCAATCTTGGCGTCTCCAAAAAGGGGATACCTGTTCATGAAGCTTCCACTATTTCTAAAATTATTCAGTCCGTCATCGTCTATTTGGAAATGCATCAAACATCGATTTTCATTACAGAATTCCAGGATGAAATTGTATTTCTGTTCCCTAAAAAGGATGATACCGAGGATATTTATCAAAATATATTGAAGCACTTACAGCGTAAATTCAGAAATTATGATTTCCGCATTGGTTTAAGCCGCGTAATTAATGATATTGATGACATTGCGGAAGCACATCGCCAGGCTATTTCGTCGTTAAATATCAACAAGCGAGATACAATCGTATATTTTGAAAATACGAATATACTTGGCTCATTAATTAACCATCAAAACAGCGATATTATTGTGAAATTGGCCCAACGTGAGCTGGATCCTATTTTGTCATTAAAACCAAATAAAAGAGACGAATTTTTGAAGACTTTATACACATTTTTAAATCATAACGGAAACCTTAATCTGACAATGGTTGACTTGAATTTATCGATGAGCGGGCTTGTTTACCGTATTCAAAAAATTGAGGAACTGCTTGACCGGAACCTGCGGAGCTCAAAAAACCTTTTTGAATTAATTCTTTTAATTGAATCGTTAATCGTTCTAGGTGAAATTGAAATAGAATAACCGAATTTCTAGTACAAAACAGCGGAATTTCCGTAGTTTTGTACTTTTTTTATTAATTGTTAATTTCATACGCCAAAAGCTGATTCGGCCAACAATATTTTTCCGGTATTTAACAATTTTTGTTTAATTAGAAAATACTTTTCCGTAAATTATTATCGTTCCTGTGAAAGGGCTTACATGATAATATCTGAATATTCAATCGATTGAGGGGGTATTTTGCACAACATGCTGTGTTTTTAAGTTCCAAATAAATAAAAAATTAGGGGGTATTTCATGTTTCCAACATCCAACAGAGGTTTTTTAAAGTTTTTAATTGTCCTGATTGCCTTCCAAGACGTAGCTGCTGGTGTAGCTGGATCGATTATGGCAGACCTTATTGTAGCCTTCCCGGAGTTCAGCCCTACTACTGTTATGTTAATTGCGACAATACCCGGGTTGCTTCAAATTTTCCCTTCCCTTTTCTATGGTAAACTAGCGAATAAATTTTCAAAACGTGCATTATTAACGACCGGCTTAATCTTATTCATAATTGGCGGAATCATGCCATTCTTCTTAAGTAATCTATTCGCAATTATTGTTTTCCGTGGTATTTTAGGCCTTGGTGTTGGTATCACTCTACCTTTATCCATTGATATTATTACTGGTTTCTTTGATGGCCGTGAACGTGATTTCCTGATCGGATTCGGTACATCGACAATCGCATGTGTTGGTGCAATCTTCTTCCAAGTAGTTGGTGGTATGCTGGCAGACGCTTACGGTTGGAATTATGGATTCCTAGTGTACTTATTCCCTATTTGGATTTTAGCTATTACGTTCATGTTTTTACCGGAACCGAAAAAACAGGATGTACCAAATGCGTCAATTAAAGATGTTTTATTTAAAGCCCCTAAAACAGTTTACGGCTTTACCATTGGACAGATCATTTTTTCTGCTTTCGTTTTTGGTTATGTAACAAATATCTCTATTATTGTTCAAACTGAAGGCTTAGGGAATGCAACGGAAGCCGGATTGGCAATTTCACTCTTTACAACAGGTACATTAATAACGGGCTTCATGTTTGGTAAACTGCGTTCGATGTTGCCTAATCTCATTGTTCCAATAGGTGTACTTTTTACGGCTACAGGTATTTTATGGTGTTCAACAGTGGACAGCTTAACAATGATTTTTGTAGCAAGTGTCCTTGGTGGCATGGGCTTGGGAATTGTGATTCCAGGTGTGTTGGCACGTGTTTCTGAGTTATCCAATTTAGCAAAAGGGATTTCTTATGTCGGGATTGCTGCAGCAGGTCAAGGTTTAGGCGGTATTGTGAGCCCTTATATGTTTGCGACTGTTCTAGGCATTTTTGGATTGGAAGGCGGAAGATCTACATTGCTTGTCGCTTCTATCGGTCTATTTGTTTTAGCGGTTGTTTGGGCGATTATAACAGTTAGAAAATCACCTGTAACAGTAAACGATACGGACGGTCAGACAGAAATAGCATAAAATTACTCAACATAAAAGGTTGTTCAATAAGGAGGGCTCCTTATTGAACAACCTTTCTATCTATTTCACACAAAACTTTCAAGTTGCAAATTCTTTGTTGCCCGGTGAGTTTGTAAAGGTACCATTCATGGAAATTATGTTCCCTATGCCTCCCCCGACATTAATTTTTTGACCTGTTACAAAGTCGGATAAAGAAGAGGCCAAAAACAGTGCGACGCCGGCGATATCTTCCGGTTGCCCAATTCGACCAAGCGGTACTTCTTTTTTTGCAAGCTCGGTAATCATTGCCTCTCGCTCTTCACCCGGTGGCATCAATTTATCCCAAAATGGTGTTAAAATCGGGCCGGGTGCAATTGTATTTACATGGATGTTCATACTTGCCAATTCAAAGGCGAGGTTTTTTGTAATCGACTCAACTCCAGCTTTGGCAGCATGATAATGAAGTACTGGAACATATGGATTTAATGCACCAAGAGATGATAAATTAATGATTTTACCCGCTTTCTGCTCTTTCATATGAGGAAGTACTTCCATAATAACATTCATTGTTCCAGTTAAATTCAACTCAATCATTGCCTGCCATTCACTCATATCAATATTGCTGGACGAACCATTTGGCGACATTACACCTCCAGCACAGTTAACTAAAATATCAATACGGCCAAATTTGGCAATCGTTTTTTGTACTACTTGCTGAATTTGAACTGGCTTAGTGATATCAACCGGATTGAAATAATATGCATTCGATCCTAACATTTGCGCTGTCTTAATTCCTTGTTGCTCCTGATAATCAACGAGCACAACCGTTGCACCATGTTCAATAAAAAGCTGGGCGGTTGCTTTTCCCATACCGTTTGCTGCACCTGTTACTATTGCAACTTTCTGTTCAATTAACATGTTTCCTGCCTCCTTTTATATTCCACGGACTCCGCCATCCGCAACGATGGACGTACCCGTCATGTAAGATGAGTCATCAGATGCTAAAAAAACTATTATGTTTGCTTGCTCTTCAGGTGTTGAAAAACGCTGCATCGGAATTAGGCTGCGGATAAAATCACTGTTTGGGTTCCCCGCTACCATTTCCGTATCTACAGCTCCTGGCAACAGACAATTGACTCGTATATTCTGTCCGGCAAATTCCTGGGCTACCCCTTTTGACATTTGTGTTACCCCTGCCTTTACAAAGCTGTACAGCGAATGGGTTGGAATCGTATTAATTGCTGCAAGTGAAGTCACATTAATAATACTACCGCCGTTTTTCATATGTGGAATGACTTCTTGCATCATACGAAAATATGCATAACCGTCTAACGTAATGAATTGTTGAAAATCATCTATCGTTAACTCTAAAAATGACTTTTCAATGATATTACCAGCATTATTCACTAAAATATCAATCTGACCAAAAGCTTGTAATGTTTCATTGACTAAATATTCGTAACTCTCTTCATGCATCATATCTGCTTGTACAAAAATTGCCTGACCGCCATTTGCTTTAATCTCTTGTACAACTTGTTCACCTTTTTCACTACGACGGCCGGTTACCGTTACACGCGCACCTGCTTTTGCAAGTGCAAAGCTGGCATATTTTCCTATACCAGATGTACTTCCCGTTACGATGGCTACTTTGTTTTGTAATTTCATTTTGGTTACCCTCCCTCTATAAAATATATATGGACGTAGGGACATGAAGGTAGAATCAAATTAATAGATTTGTAGAAAAATTATACATTTCAGGAGGAATTGTAGATGATTACATCTAAAAATCGTACGAAGCATTTATTATGTAGTGCTTTAATGACTTTACTAAATAACCAAAAGCGTTCATTTGAATCGATTACCATTAATGAAATCTGTGAACAGGCTATCATACACCGGACAACATTTTACACCCATTTCTCGGATAAATTTGCCCTGTTTCAATATTTATACCGCGCTTTAACAAAGCAACGTATGAACTATTCGATTGTCGAACGTATTTACGAACCATTTCGTATCTCTGCTGAGCTAAAACAGGTGCATGCTTTACATATTGCCACCGAATTAACAAGAAAATCAAAAACGATGAAAGACTTCATTGAACCGTTAATGTATGAAGCGATTTCTCTAGATTTAAAGTCCATGCAATATACAACGAACCTCAACATCCCTGAACAATTACTTATTGAACATTTACGTGCCACTTTACTTACACTGGATCACTACTGGATACAGGAGGCAAATCATCTTCAGGCAATGGAAATTGACCACTATTATCAACAATTAATTAAGCCGATATTTAAAACAACGCACCATTCGCATTCCTAGGATGCTGCGGGAAACTTTCATTAATTTTTACTGATTTTCTATCGCAAATCCATTAATTAACCACTAACTATTTCCAAAATTTTAAAATAAAATGACGGTAATCTATTATTAAGGAGGGGTTTCAATGGGAATTAAATTAGTACGCTTTCAGCAAGATGATGCGAATCAATGGGGTGTTTTAGAGGATGAACTTTATGTAGTCAACGGTTCTTACCGAACATTACGGGATATTTTAACAACGGGTATGGAGGATGTTGTTACTGCTAAACAAACAGGTCAAATCGTCAATCCATCTGACATTACCATTCTTTCGCCTGTAACAGATGATGCAAATATTTACTGTCAGGGTACAAACTACAGCGCACACCGTGTGGAAGCCGGTTTTTCACAGCAAAAGCCGCCATATAATCTACTATTTACTAAGGCACCAAGTACGTTAACTTCTGCAACAGCAAATATCGTATGCCCTGCACATGTTCGCTTACTCGACTATGAAATTGAGCTAGGCATTATTATGAAGCAGGATGTAACGGAAGCGGTTGTAGTGACGGAGCATAATTTAAAAGATTATATAGCAGGTTTCGTTATTACGAATGACGTTTCCGCACGGGATGTACAAATCGTTGAACAACAATGGTTTAAAGGAAAAAGCTACCGCGGCTTCTGCCCTACTGGACCGTATATTTATTTACTGGAAGACGGCGAAATTGATTATTTAGAAAGGCTAGAGCTCCATTTATCTGTAAATGGTGAAACGCGCCAACAGGTGAAAACAGATCAGCTATTGTTTAAACCGACTGAAACATTAACCGAAATGTCGAGTATTTTTGATTTGAAAACTGGTGACCTTATTTTAACAGGTACTCCTGCTGGTGTAGGTCTACGTCTGAATGCTGAGATTTTAGGAATCATTTATGATAACTCCATCCCTTATGAAGAAAAAATAGAGGCGTTCTACAATTCTCAAAAAGATAACGGCTATTTACAGCCTGGTGATGTGATGCGCCTTGAAATTAAAAGTGAAGATGGTGTCATTGATTTAGGCTTACAGGAAAATAAAATTGTACAGGCTGTTACAATAAAATAAAGAGGTATTTGAATGACAATCCCATTCAAATACCTCCTTTATACCGACTAAAATGGAAACAGCAACGGTACTGCAATCATCATGACGATAAACATAATAACCTGTAATGGAACACCGACTTTGACGAAATCCATAAATTTATAGCCGCCCGCTGTTAATACAAGAGAGTTTGTCGGAGATGCAATCGGTGTCGCAAATGCCATACTAGCAGCAGTTGCTACCCCTATCATAAATGTATACGGGTTCGCATCCATAGCAAGTGCTGCAGTAATGGCAATCGGCGAAAACAGTACCGCTGTCGCAGTATTACTAACAAATTGCCCGAAAACAACTGTTAATAAATAAATCCCCATCAATACACCATATGATCCGAAATCTCCGAGCAAACTGATAATCCCTTCCGCGAGAATCGTCATTCCCCCTGTCTTCTCGAGTGCTGTCGCCATCGGAAGCATTGCCGCTACGAGCACAATACTTTCAAAGTTCATTTTGCTGTAAGCATCATCCATATTGCGCAGACAGCCTGTAATAATCATAAGAACGGCCCCGATTAATACAGCAATTACGGCGTCAAACACTTCAAATACCATGAGTCCGATCATCAGCAGCATGATGATACCAGCAATCGGAGCCTTTCCGTTTGCTGCAATTGCTCCCGCTAACTCGCGTGGCTGCCCCACTACGACAACATCATGCGTTTCTCGGGACAACAGCTCGATTTCATCCCATGTTCCCTGCACTAAAATCGCATCTCCAAAACGCAGCTTCTGGTCGGCCATGTTTTTCAATAAGTAGTCACCTTTACGGTTGATTCCCAGAATATTTAAATTGTACTTTTCACGGAATCCAATTTTACTGACAGATTCCTTAATAAGACGTGACTGCGGTGTTAGCAATACTTCCGCTACACCAATTTTTTTCGTGACGAGCTCTTTTGCATGATCTTCGAACGGCTGAACCGTCAACGCAAAATCATGGGCAAACCGTGCTACATCATCGGCAAAACCTTGAACATACAATTCATCTCCTACATGAATAACACTATTCGGACCCGCAAGTTCCTGGTACGTCATCGGCCTTAAATTAAGCCCTTCCTGCACAGCACCGTGTTTTATTTTCATAATATAAATATGATAGGTTGCCGGAAGTTTCAAATCAGCAAGCTTTTGTTCCGAAATGGTCGAATGCTCGCTTACGACTACGCGGAACAATTTATCATGTATATCATATTCCTTGGCAATTTTTTTGGGAGAAAGCTTATACCCCGCACTTGATTGCGAACGGTTATCTTCATTCGGCAACAGCACATTGCGTACTAATACTAAATAAATAATGACGGTAATCGTTGCGATAATTCCGATTGGAGTTATCGTAAAAAATCCTAGTTTTTCAAAGCCGTGATCAACGAGTGTTTGCGAAGCAATCAGGTTTGTCGGCGATGCAATTAATGTCATCAGCCCCGACATGCTCGCAATGTAGGAAAGCGGCATTAAAAATTTGGACGGGCTTACTTTGATGCTGATTGCTATCGAAACTACAATCGGCAGCATTAATGCAACCGTACCTGTATTGCTCATAAACGCCCCGACAATTGCGACAATGACAAGAAGCAAAATGAAGAGACGGAGCTCATTATCCCCCGACCATTTCAAAAGAAGGTTTCCTGCCATTCCTGCAAGACCCGTCCTTAAAATACCTGCCCCGACAACAAATAGTCCTGCTATCATAATGACGACAGAATTCGAAAACCCTGCCAGCGCTTCAGCGGGAGTCAAAATATTTAATATGACAAATGATAATAACGCCATTACTGCGACAAGATCTGCCCGCAATCGATTCGTCGTAAATAGAAGTATCGTAACTGCTAAAATAATAAAAGTTAATGTTAGTTGCATTCTTATGTCCTTTCGTAAAGTAATTGCCTCTACTATATAGGTAATAATAGAAGAACTACCCATATTTGTCGATAAACAAGTAAAAAGTGGTTATTGACCAAAAATTGTGGAGCAATCTTTATCTTTCTAAGCTGGAAAAAGGTATAATTTACTAGAAAACTATATTATCGGAATTTTCATTAATATCCATATATAATAACCAGTTCTTTAATATAAAGATTCCTTAAAAAGAATTATTATAATCTAGTAGAAATTATGATTTAGATTTGTTATATTATTTATGAAGAGTTTTTCAAAAAGATTTAGGAGGAACTATACATGACAAACGAACGTTTAACAACAATTACTGGTGCTCCAGTAGTATCGAACGATGATTCGCAAACAGCTGGTCGCCGTGGCCCAATCTTATTACAAGACGTATTCCTAATTGAGAAATTAGCGAATTTTAACCGTGAAGTAATTCCTGAGCGTCGGATGCACGCAAAAGGTTCTGGTGCATTCGGTACATTTACTGTAACGCATGACATCACAAAATATACAAAAGCAAAAATTTTCTCTGAAGTTGGTAAGAAAACAGAAATGTTCGCACGTTTCTCAACTGTAGCAGGTGAGCGCGGTGCGGCTGATGCTGAGCGTGATATTCGCGGTTTCGCATTAAAATTCTACACTGAAGAAGGTAACTGGGATATGGTTGGTAACAACACACCTGTATTCTTCTTCCGTGACCCATTACACTTCCCGGATTTAAACCACGTAGTTAAGCGTGATCCAAAAACAAACATGCATAACGGCAACTCGAACTGGGATTTCTGGACTTCATTACCAGAAGCTTTACATCAAGTAACAATCGTAATGTCTGACCGTGGTATTCCGGCAGGTTACCGCAACATGCACGGTTTCGGATCTCACACTTACTCAATGATCAACGAAGCTGGCGAACGTGTATACGTGAAATTCCACTTCCGTACACAACAAGGTATTAAAAACCTGACTGGTGCAGAAGCTGCTGAAATTATCGGTAAAGACCGTGAATCTTCACAACGTGACCTATTTGATTCAATCGAAAAAGGCGATTTCCCGAAATGGAAAATGTACATTCAAGTGATGACTGAAGAGCAAGCTCGCAACTCTAAGGACAACCCATTCGACTTAACAAAAGTTTGGTACAAATCTGAGTACCCATTAATAGAAGTTGGAGAGTTCGAATTAAACCGTAACCCGGAAAACTACTTCGCTGATGTTGAGCAAGCTGCATTCGCTCCATCAAACGTTGTACCTGGTATTTCATTCTCACCAGACCGTATGCTGCAAGCTCGTTTATTCGCATACCAAGATGCAACTCGTTACCGTTTAGGTGTTAACCACCACCAAATTCCAGTAAACACACCAAAATGCCCATTCATGGTATATCACCGTGATGGTCAAGGTCGTGCTGATGGAAACCGTGGTTCTGCAATTACTTACTATCCAAATAGCTATGGCGCATTACAAGGTCAAACACAATATAAAGACCCTGCATTAGCTCTTGATGGTCCAGCTGACATCTACGACTTCCGTGAAGATGACAACAACTACTTCGAGCAACCAGGTAAATTATTCCGTCTTCAAACGCCGGAACAGCAACAACGTTTATTCGAAACAACTGCTGCAGAAATGAACGGTGTTGAAGAATTCATCAAACGTCGTCACATTTTACACTGCTACTTAGCTGATCCAGCGTATGGTGAAGGTGTAGCGAAGGCAATGGGTCTTTCATTAGATGGTATGGACCTTTCAAACCCATACTCTAATACGGTAAGTATGTACTAAGATGTTACTCTATGAATTTAGCTTCTTGCTCAAATTGTTAAATTCACTAGCTTTTCATTAATTTAGTGGTTACTAGATTACGAAAGCGTTATTGATATCCAACTTTAATCGCTTACAGCCGCAAGTATCTGAGGGGATACTTGCGGTTTTTTTATATACAAAAAGGGCTGCCACATAACCCAAAAACCCATTTTTCTCAATGAGAAAAATGGGTTTTTTAGCTGTGCGTAAAAATATCCGTTTCGTTTTAACCTTTTCCAATCAAACTTTTAATCCTATTTGATTCCCTTTTCTAAGCAAATAAAATCGTCGATAAATAAATAACAAACGTCACGGTTAAACAGCTGATAATTGTTGAAAACAGTACTGTCTGGGCAGCTGTTGCCGATTCAATATCATACTCCAGTGCTAAGCTGGAACTGTTTCTCGATGTCGGGAATGCACTTGCGATAAATAGCGATTGTGCCACTACTCCGTCCAGACCCAATGCAAAAATAATAACAAGTGCTGTTGCAGGGCCGACTATTAATCGTGTAAAGCAGCTGACAAAAATCGTTTTATTGAACATCGAGCGCATTTCGATTGTAGAAAGCTGCGCACCTAATGTTATAAGTGCAACCGCCACAAATCCGTCTGCAATATGCTCCAGCGGAATACTAAACGTTTCCGGGATCGGTACACTAAAATAATTTAATGCCGCACCAATAATTAGCGCATGAACGATCGGCATTTTCAAAAAGTCCCGGACAATCGCTAATCCTGATTTTGTTGATGAGATTAAATTATACAAGCCATATGTATACGTCGTCATATTTTGAAAAATAACAAGAATAACTTGAATCGCTACCCCGATCGGCTGGGTTGCGAAAATCATTTGTGCAACCGGGATCCCATAGTTACCGGAGTTTATAAGGACAACACTGTTTTTAAAAACAGCCGCTTCCTTTTTATCAAGTTTTAACAACTTTGTGAGCAGCTGGCTTAACAGCATTTGCGCACCGATAAACAAAATAATAAAAATCGTAATTTGTCCAAGCACGCTCATTTCAATAGATGTTTCATAAATATTGATAAATACCGCAGCCGGCATGAAACAGTATGTAATGAGTTGGGATAATGCTTTAAGGTTAAACTGAAACTTGCGCTGTAAAATAGCACCTATAATAAGTAAAATTAAAATCGGTGCAACAATTTTGAAGAAAATCATCGATAAATAGACCATGCGAAAACTCCTTTTGTGCATGTGTGCTGTAGTAGTTAATTATAGCGTATTTGTAAAGGAATTGTCAGAAGTTCCTACGGATTTTTCTGTTTTCAGCTTAGCAGTCAAACCTATTATTGCTAATTTTCCATTCTGTGCGAGACATACCCAAAAACCCCCTTTTTCTTTGTGAGAAAAAGGAGGTTTTTTCGATGTACGTAAAAATTGATTTCCACTCCGGGACCAATCAATTTTATAAATAGTCGATTGCTATTAACGCATTGTAAATAAGTTCGGCAAACTCGCCGCGTGATAATGTTTTCTCAGGACTAAATGGACCTTGCCCATCGACAACACCAAACAGCTCTAGAATTGCAATGCTTTGACGCGCTTCAAATGTCAGGTTTGCAATATCCGTATAGCTAATGTTTAATTCATTGTATACTTTCGCCAAATCCTGATTTAAATAGCGGTACATGTTGGCAATAATAATGGCTGCTTCTTGCTTTGTCACCGAAGCATTAGGTGTAAAACGGCTCGATGTTGCACCACTCATGATGCCTGCTTCCAATAACCCCTGGACTAGTTTTAATTGCTGCGCATTTGCTATATCCAGATATTTCGATTTGGCGTTACTTGATAAATCCAGTGCCGATGCAATCATTACCGCTGCATCCAGTTTGCTTACTTGTTTATAGGTTTGAACTAGACGGCTTTTCGTATTAAATAGAATGCCGCGCTTTGCCAGCTCTCGAATTGCACGTCCTTGGTCATTGTTTGGAATATCCGTATAAAAAACGCTGCTATTCGCTGCTTTAAATGTACCACCTGTGGCTGTACGGATAATGAATTTCGAGCCATCTACCTTAAATGATGCCGGTGATGTACCAGTTGATAGAACACGTTGAATTACTTGTGAAGTATTCGCCTTTAATTTAGAGACCGGAACATGAACTTCTACTGTATTTTCAAAAGTTTTTGCACGATTTCCTTCTGTAAATTGGATGTTCAGCTGATTATTCGCCACATTTACTGACACACCAACATTAGCTGTAGAAGACTTTATTTCCGATGTAGGAATAACGATTTCAATATCTCCCGCTTTTAAACGCATATTCCGGTCTGTAATATTTTTCACTTGAGAAGTGGTAATTTGTGTTGTATAGCGGCCATTTTGATAGATCATCGTTTCATATTGTGACCAAGTTGGCGTTTTTGGAATCGTTGTCGCAACTGTATTTGAATCATCCGGAATGTAAAGCGGATCATATGCCGGCTTCTCAATGACTACTCCGCCCGGCTTTATTTCATGAATATAATCAGGATAATACGTATACACAAGCTCAATATAATACGGATCTCTCCACATTGTTTCAAGACGAACAAGCTTTTCCAAAGCTGTTACATGTCTTTTCGCTTCTGCCGATAAGTTGTTGTATAGTGACCGGGCTCTCGCAATTTCCTGTGTCGTCGAGCTGCGGCTAATATCGTTCATATATATATCAAATGCGTTGGCATCAAGCTTTGCCTGTTTCACAACAGTATTTTGATAAATAATATAATTCTCGCCGTCAATTAAAATGTGGAGGTTTATTACAGATGACTTCGCAAGGTCACTCAGCGCATTGTACGCCATACGTATACTTTTAATTTGTGCTTCTGTATATTTCATTTTGTCGATACGATTAATACGGTCCATCACGACTTTCGCTTCTTTTTCAGCTTGTGCCTTTTGAACAGCTAACCGGCTTTCGAAGTATTCAAGGTTTGTAACTACTTGTTTCTCAATTAGCTTTTTCGACTCGCTGTTTAATGCATCATATGCTTTTCGTGCTACACTGATTTCAGTAGGCGTCGACTCGTCGTTTAACGTTTGAATCATTTCTCTGACTTTATCTGCTGCGACAATATCAGGCGCAGCTGCCCCCTCTGCCTCCACTTCCCCTATCATCCCAATACTTACCGGGATTGCGGCCAATGCAGCTAGCATTAACTTTGATTTATTCATATGGATCACTACCTATTCTCATTTTATATACCATATCTATTATATCGGCTCTTATCCCATATTTTAGAATAAAAAGTAAGTGGAAACTGGAGGTAGTCATGGTAAAGTAAAAATAATCCAATTATAAAGAGGAGGTTTTTTTATGAAACGCTTCTACTTCACAATTATCTCTATTATTGTAGGGCTGTCTTTTTTTATTTCTCCAACCAACTCGGTGGCAGCGAAGCAAGTGTTTAAAGATGTCCCGACAAACCATTATGCGTATGACGCAATTAAATGGGCATATGATTTTAATATTATAAACGGCTATGCTAACGGTACATTCCGTCCAAACCAACCCGTCACAGAACAACAATTTGCTCAAATTTTAGTTAGCTATTTTGATTTGGAACCTGTCTCGGAAGAACTGGATAAGTTCACAAAGAAAGAGATTCCATCCGATGCAAACTATAATACGCTTGCCGCCTATCAAGTACCTTTAAACGGCTATTTCCATAACGGTATTCGAGGTGCAGCTGTAAAACGGGGAACTGTTGCACAGGCGATTGCCTATATAGCGGATGGACAAACGACTTTAAATAAAGCAATCCGTTTTTTACTGGATCATAATATTTCTAACGGACAAAACGCAAAGTATGAGCAAACTAACTTACAGCATTTTTTCGGTACAACAAATAATTTAACACGTGCACAGCTTGTTCTGTTTTTCTATAACATGCAAAATAAAAACTTCTTTTATCGTTCTGACATGGCAGAAGAGAGCTTTGCTAGTAATAGCCCGCTTTATGAACGTGCTTCTTCCGCCCGCAGTATGCTTGATAAATCATTACGCACAGGTGCAAACTGGTCCCCTACCGCCGACAAGAAGCCAAATAAATCTTGGAATGGCGAGTATACGTATTTTCATACTTACGGTAAAGGGGACCTTGATTCAAAGGGGCGTGTATTAACAATCTCTAATAGTACGAAAACCGGTTTCCAATTGACCTATTATACGTATGACGGCTGGGCAACCGGCACGATTGAAGGAACAGCAACATTCACAACCGATACAAAAGCGCGGTTATCCAAAACAGCGGATGGTGATCGATGTGTTATTGAATTCGAACGGCTTACTAATAAGACAATTAAAACAACCGAGTTTTATTGTGAAGCCGGCCGTGATCAAGGAACGACATATAGTGGAACGCTCACTTTAGAGTAGCAAAAAGGTTCTTGTCTAATAAGGTGGCAGGAACCTTTTCAAGTTGTAATTTACCACTAAAAAATATTTATTTAATTTTGAAACTTATTTCCAATTAATCCGTCTGTACGTTAATTCCAAAATAAAGAAAGGATTTAACCTATGAAAAAAATCATTATTACCTGTGCGTTAATGCTCGTTTCTATTATCGGATTTTGCAGTTCTGCAACTGCTGCACCATATGAGACATACAAGAATTTCTATTATGTAATTTTTACAGCTGAAAATGGAAAACAAGAGGTACGAATTATTGGCTCTTCTGCACCGAAAGACTTAACTATTCCCGAAACAATCGCCGGCTTTCCTGTAACGGAAATTGCGGATAATGCTTTTGCGATTGATACAGAATGGTTTAATTATGATGCGCCTGATTATGAAGAGAGAATCGTCCATACCGTTAGTTTTCCGAAAACGTTGAAACGAATCGGTGATGGAGCATTTATAAACAACTCCCTTCAAAACGTTACATTACCAGCCGGACTTGAAGAAATCGGGACAGAAGCTTTTATGGGGAATTCCATTTCATCCCTTACTGTTCCAGATTCAGTCACAACAATTGGTTCATCAATCGTCGGCACTCTATATAGTGAGCGTAATGTAGAGGTGATTTTACCTGCTCATTTACAAAGTAATCAGGACCACCAATATGAAAATTTATATTATGCCATTACGGAACATAACGGGAAGCAGGAAATTAAAATTACCGGCTTTGACGAAAATGCAGGCGCTGAGTCGTTCAATATTCCGGCTGCCATCAATGGCATTCCCGTTACCGAAATCGCACCATTTGCCTTTACAACTAAACACTCCATCATTCCGGCTACTAACAAAGCAATGAATAAAGAGCCATTTAGTGTAACATTGCCAAATACAATTCGTGTTATCGGACCTTATGCATTTGCATCCGTTAATTACGATAAAAATAAGCCGCTTCAACTCCCTGCTAGTTTGGAAATAATCGGCAACAATGCGTTTAGCTTCAGTGATAACATATTTGGAGGGAAAACTCTTGTCTTACCGAACAACTTGATAAAAATCGGTAAGGAAGCATTCAGCAGGAATAAAATTGCCGGCGTCTCGATCCCGGACTCTGTTACGCACCTTGGCAAAAAAGCCTTTTACGCAAACCGCTTGTCCCAAGTAAAAGTAGGCAAAGGCATTAAAACCATTCCAGACTTTGCTTTTGCAAACAATGCAATTACAAGTTTAACTTTACCGAATTCATTACAGACAATTGGCCACAGTGCATTCCAGTACAATAAGCTGCCGCGCCTATCATTACCGAACAGCGTAACAAATATAGGACAATATGCATTTAACTTTAATAGTTTGACAGCATTAATGTTGTCAGATGGTTTAAAAACTATTTCGGCCAATGCATTTGCGAACAATAAACTAACAGATGTAACGATTCCAAAATCAGTCGTGGCCATTGAAAGTTTCGCTTTTCATACAAATAAACTTAAATCTGTGAAATTCCCGGCAACATTAAAGCTAATTGGTGACCAAGCTTTTGAAACAAACGAATTAACATCGCTAACACTCCCGGAAAATGTGCAAAGTATTAAGTACGGAGCCTTTAGCGATAATAAATTAACTAAAATCACCATTCCGTCAAAGCTAACTGTGATTGAAAGCTTTGTGTTTGCAGATAATAAGTTAACTAAAGTGACGATTCCTAAAAACATTAAAGTTATCGAACAATATGCATTCATAGACAATGCTTTAACATCTGTTTCATTAAAATACGGGTTAACATCAATTGGCCAGCATGCCTTTGATATGAACAGGTTAACTTCTCTTGTCATACCGGACAGTGTAACAGCGATGGGACCGTATGTATTTGCTAATAACAAATTAAAATCAGTCCAAATTTCTAAAAATATAAAAGTATTGAAAGAAGCTGCGTTTGCGAACAATGCGCTGAGTTCGATTACGATCCCTTCGAAAGTAACGACAATCAGCAATGGTGCTTTTTTCAATAACAAGCTAACAAAGCTGACAGTTCCTGCAAATGTCCAGTCAGTAGAGTTCAGTTCAGTGCTTATGAATCCGCTGAAAACCATTACATTACAAGGTAAGAAAACAACGATTATTAAATCCGCCGACATTAATAAAGCATCTGCTAAATATGAATTTGGTATCAATACAAAACCGCTGAACAATCTTTATACAACGAGTAAGTATACAAAAGCTTTCGCAAAATGGAATCAACCTCAAACGACTCCGACGACACTTTATGTGAGATGGAAATAATACGCTATAACAAAAACAGCTGCCTCTCCCGGGCAGCTGTTTTCATTGATCAATCAAACTTGTAACTGAAAAACACCAATCCCCGCCCCGCAACTCACGCACAATTAAACCGCGCTGTTCTGCCAGGAGCGTTAATCCGATAATTTCAGAAATTATAAATGTAAAATACTTCGCAAAACGGGCACCATAGATTGCTTCTCCTAATTGTTTCGCCGTATGATTTCCTTCACTAATTTTGGATACAACCTTTTGCAGCTTGTATTCTATTTTACTTAAGCTTTTATCCATCACTTCAATCAAGTTTTCATAAATCTCTTTATGTCCGGCAAATACGGTGCGCACATTGTATGCTTTCATTTTCTCAATCGAGTCTATATATTGGCTAATCGGGTTCGTTATGTCTCCTGATTCGTCATGATCGATTAAAGCATTCGTCATACCAGTAGCCAATAAAAAGTCCCCCGCGAATAGCCATCCTGTCTCCTCATCAAACAAACAAATTGAATCCGGTGAATGCCCGGGAGCAGTCATTACGCGTAATCCTCCGATTGCTTGCCCGTCTTCCAGTTTCATTATCGGCGGATAGATCATCACCTGTTCTTTATTTTGAAGGGTATTCTCCATTTTTGCCATTCGTTCACGGGCAAATTCCGAGACGCCGTATTGCTCATACAACTCATAGTAAAAGCTAAGCTTCTGCTGTAAATAATCATCCTCACACTTCAAACGAGGAATGGCAATTTCACTGGCGTAGACAGAAATCCGGTAATCATTCGTAATCTGATTTACTACCCCGATATGATCATTATGAAAATGAGTTAAAATAATACCGGTAATTTGATTAATTTCTATATTATATTCTTTCAATTTCCGATAAAAAAACTGCTCAAATCCCTCATTTTTAATGCCCGCATCGATTAAGGTATAGTCTTCTCCATTTTGGTAGACATAACAGTTAATACTCCCCAATCCACTATAGTCAGAAGGGAAAATAATCGGATAGACTGCTTTATTCCCTGTTTTTATTATTGCATCCACTTTTCCACCTGCTTCCACTGTTTTATACGCAGAAAGGGCATGCCCCGAAATCCATTCCAGACAGCCCTCTCTATTGTATCTTTATAATACCTTACTATACGCACATCAAACAGTGGATACTTCCGACTCTTACTCTACTTTTTGCGGCTGTACCAATTCTAAATGACGCTGCATCTGCCCTACGTGACTTTCAGTATGCAAAATAATTAGATGGTTGATTAAAAATGATAACGGCTTGCCATCAAAATTCGGGTTGTAGCTAGGTGCAGTTTTTTCTAAATCTTCCTGTTGCACTTTTGCAAAGCTTTCGTTCACTAAAGGAATGAGCGCATTGAGCCTTTCAATCGCTTTTTCCTTTGAAACAGTCGCTACATAATTTTCATCTACCGCCGCTAAACGACGGACATGTTCATGGTTACGTCCCCATTTCGCTCCTGGTACGACTAGGAGTGCCTCTAAGTCAGCTACCCAAAACTCGATTGCTTCGATGATGTGTGTAGCGATTTGCATAACCGACCATTTTTCTTTGGACGGTTTTTTATACAGCACTCCCGTCTCTGTTATACTTATTAGATCAACCATACTATTGATGCTTTTCTCGAAACTTTCAAACTTCTTTTCCATAACATTAGTTTTCATGATATAATCTCCTTATTTTGAATGACTTTTTAAGAAAGGTGAATAGAATACTATGTCAAGCAGTACTACAATCGGATCATTAGCATTAGGTATTCAAATTATCGATGTCGTTGCGCAAAGCGACCACCCACTACGTTTTTCCGATATTCAGGAACAAACAGGCATTTCTAAAAGTAATCTCTATAAATATTTAAATACACTTATCCAGTTAGATTTGCTTTATCGTGATCAAAAGACCGGTAGCTATTCACTCGGCTATAAATTTTTGGAATACGGGAATGCTGCCATGCAAAACGACGATTTTATCGAACGCCTTACACCCTATTTTAAAGAACTTAGCAATCTCACAAATATGACGACATTGCTATCGCTTTGGGTAAATGATTCCCCGGTTATCACAAATATTTGGAATACGAATTTTGGCTTAAGTATCGGTGCGCAAGTCGGTACGAAACTGCCGATTAATTCATCTACAGGAAAAATTTTTGCGGCCTATGCTAATTCCTTGGAAATTACGAACTGGATTGAAGCTCAGCAAAATGAACTTGCCAATTTTGATGTTGCGGCTTTTCAACGCGAGCTGAAAGGAATTCGCAAAAACGGGTTTTCGTTTGCACATGAGCCTCTTGTCCGTCATGTTTCCTCTATCGGTTTACCAATACTCAATTACAAAAATGAGCTTGTCGGTGCCATCACAGTTGTTGGCTTTGAAGAGGACGTACCTACAGACACTTCATCTGAAATGATGCAGCAAATTATTGATATGAGTAAAGAAATGTCGACTGTATATGGCTTTAAAGAGAAAGGGAACTAATCCCCTTTCTCTTTTTATTTTTCCGTTATTCAGCTCTTAACTTCACTTTTGCGTGTGTTGAAGTAATTATATAAAAAGTCTGCTACTTCATAGTTTGTTTCCTTGTGGCTGCCGAATAAATGATCACGTAATAACACAAGCGCACGGTCAAGATCGTCAGCTGTATCGGCATGAATAATTTCACCCCAGCGACGCGCTGAATTTTGTACCATTGCTGAACGCGGTTGGCGCTCTTTCTGGTAGCGTAAAAATGCTTCATTGTACGTTGCTTCATTTTCTAAAGCTTCTCCTAATACATATGCATCTTCAAGTGCCTGTGCACCGCCTTGCGCTAAATATTGAAGCATCGGGTGAGCTGCATCTCCCAATAGTGTTACATTTTCATCTGTCCAGTTTTCTATTGGCAGACGGTGGAACATCGGCCAGCGGAATTGAGTCGAAATATACTTTAACGCACGCTCTACATCCGGATGTGCACCTTCAAAGCGTTGTTGCATTTCTTCCGGAGTACCCCAGTCGCCTTCCGGTTTATAGTCATATGTTTTGAAAACAACGACTTGATTATATAACTCACCGCGACGAACAGGATATTGTACTAAGTGTAAGTTCGGTCCAATCCACATAATCACATCATCCATTGCAATATCGCCTTCAGCAGTAATCTCTTCAATCGGTAATGTCCCACGGTATGCTACATATTCCGAACAGATCATTTCGTCTTGAGAAAATAGCTTACGTACATTTGATTTAATACCATCTGCCCCGATTGCTGCTTCTGCTGTATAGGACTCACCACGTTGGTTTGTAATCGTTACTTGACCTGGCGTTTGTGATACTGTTTGGATTTGCTCATCGTTTTTAAATGAAATACGGTTATTTTTCAAACATGCTTCATATAAAACACGGTGTAGATCCGAGCGGTGCAATACAACGTACGGCTGCTTGAAACGCTCCTGGAAACCGTCAGTCAAATCAAGTACAGCTAATTCCTTTGCCGTATAAATATCTTTTAGCACTAAGCGCTTCGGTACGACCGCTACATTCAATATTTCTTCTTTAACACCTAATTGGTCCAATACATGCAGTGCGTTAGGTGCTAATTGGATACCTGCTCCTATTTCTCCGAATGCAGGTGCTTGTTCTAATACTGCTACCGTTTTATCTGTGCGTTGTACTATTGAAAGCGCTGTCGCTAAACCGCCAATTCCCCCACCAACTACAATTACATCACTAATATTTGTCATATCATTACCTCCGATTCTATAAATAGAGAACTTTGTTTACTTATAATGAAAATGTAACGTAAAAGAGAAACATTTGTCAATAATATTTCTAAATTTACTGATAATTAATTGATTTTAATAGGTCCTAAATCACTTATTTAAAAGATTTTTCTGAAAAATATTGACTTTACTACCTAAAGTACTTTATATTTTCTTTAAATAGAGAACTTTGTATTCTATTTCGATAAAGGGGGATAACTATGAAATTAGTCAACTATACAGTGAACGGTATTACACGTGCTGGAGCGATTGTGAAGGAACAAGTAATCGATTTAAACCATGCTTTTGAAGCAAAACTTCAAGCAGAAGGTGAATATCGTTATAAGGAGATTGCCCATGCTTATGTGCCGGCAACTACAGATGGTATTTATGAAGGCGGGAAAAAATCTATTGAATTGGCGCAACAAGCTGTCGACTTCATTTTAGAGAATCCAAATGCTTCTATTACAAAAGCGGTTTTTGATCGTAACGAAGTACATGTTGGAGCACCAGTATTAAATCCAGGAAAGATCATTTGTGTAGGTCACAATTACCGTGAGCATATTCTGGAAATGGGCCGTGAGCTACCAACACATCCAGTTATTTTCGCTAAATTTGCAAATACACTTTTAGGGCCTGATGATGATATTCCATTCTATCCGATTTCTGAACAGCTTGATTATGAAGCAGAGTTTACATTTGTTATTGGCAAACAAGCCCGTAATGTTTCAGAAGAAGACGCCCTGGATTACGTAGCCGGCTATACAATTACGAACGATGTGACTTATCGTGATATCCAACGTCGTACATTACAATGGCTGCAAGGTAAAACAGTAGACGGTTCTGCACCGATGGGACCTTATTTATTAACAGCTGATGAATTACCGGATCCATCAGGGTTATCTGTTGTATTGACAGTGAATGGCGAAGTACGCCAGCAAACGAACACGGCTAACTTAGTATTTTCTGTACAAAAGCTAGTTGCTTTCCTTTCTAACTTAATGACATTAGAGCCGGGTGATGTAATTTTAACAGGTACTCCAGGTGGTGTTGGGGTTGCAATGAATCCTCCGACTTTCTTGAAAGACGGCGATGTTGTCCGCATCGAAATTGATAAAGTTGGTGCTCTGGAAAACAAAGTAGCAGCTGCAAATGTGCCAGTTAGTGTATAACCTTCAATACGGTCTAGTATTCTTTATGCACAATTACTATTAAAGGAGTGAAGATGTATGGCAGGAGTATCAGAAGAAGTAAAAGAGTTTATGAAAAGTGACACGGTAAAGGATTTTACGAAAGATATTGAACAATATCATTTAGGTCCACTTTGGGAAGCCATTCCGGAAATTATGAATCATACACCAAAGCCACAAGCACAAGCTTACCTTTGGAGTGATGAACTAATTAAAAAGAAAATGGGCGAAGCAGCACAAATCTTTACACCAGATCGTGGTGGAGAACGTCGTGCAATCTATTTCCAAAATCCAGGATTAACATATCGTCAGCCATGGGGTTGGGCATCTACTACACAAACGATTTACGTAGCGGTACAAATGCTGTTACCGGGTGAAAAAGCCCCATCTCACCGTCACTCTCAATCAGCATTGCGCTTTATTTCTGAAGGACAAGGCGCCTACACAATCGTACAAGGCGAACGTATTTTCATGGAGGAAGGCGACTTTTTAATTACACCTAAAGGTTTATGGCACGGGCATGAACACGTTGGCGATGAGCCGATGTTATGGACAGACGCGCTGGATATCCCGACTTTATACGGAATCGGCGGTACTTTCTTCGATCCTTATGAAGGCGGTTTACAAGAGCCGAATATTCCGGATAACTTCACGGAAAAGCGTTATCGTGGAGGAATGGTACGACCTGTCGGAGATGACAAGTATACAGTAGCACCACTTGCCAACTATAAATGGGATCGTACGGTTGAAGGAATTAAAGGCTTAATGTCATTTGATCCGGACCCGCATCATGGTTTTGCTGTTGAATATATTAATCCTTCTACAGGTAAAGCAGCCAACCCGACATTAGGTACACGTATGCAGCACTTACCAGCTGGCATGCATACAAAAGCTTTACGCCATACGCATTCTACTGTTTATCAGGTGCATAGAGGTGAAGGCTATACAGTTATTAACGGTACACGCTTTGACTGGAAAAAAGGCGATTACTTTGTCGTTCCAAACTGGGCTTGGTATGAGCACTATGCTTCAAAAGATTCGTACTTATTCTCTGTAAACGATATTCCGATTATGGATCGTTTTGAATTAGAGATCGAGCAAGCGTATGAGTCGAATAATGGTCACCAGGAAGTGACTGGAGAATTTAAAGCTGCATTCCGTTAATGCAGCATCTATAAAAATTCTGCCCAATTTTTATAGAACGTAAAATTCTTCATTTTTAATCACATAGTATAACAATTGAACTTTGAACAATTTTCCACGCATCCCTTTTATAATATATCTCAAAAAAACATCCTACATCGATAAATCGTCCATGCCGAAAGCGATTTGTCTGTAGGATGTTTTTTATTAAAGTATAAAGTTGTAATAGCTGTATGATTTACTATTTGTATCGCTCATTACAGCTGGACAGTCTACCAGGTAACCTTCATTTTTATTGATGGCCCTCCCTTTACTAAACAAAAGGCTCTGTTAAATTTAATTGTTGATTTTGAAATAAATAATTAGAGGAGCTCAGCAAATTAAGTTCCTCTAATTATTTTCCTTTCATGACAATACTCATACTCTAATTTAACCTTTAGTTTTCTACACGAATAAAGCACTTTTCATATATTTCAATGGCTTCAATTTGTAAATCATTTAAATTAATCTTCAATTCAACTTCAAGGTCTTCATTTTCTTCTCCGTCCCAGCAGATATATATTTCACAAATATCACCTTTCGGGAGCAATTCTTTTAGAGAATGACATAAATTGAGAAATTTTTTTTTAGATTTTTCATAGTTATGTGGAGAATAAGCCTTATTATAGTCCGTCAATTCCCAAATAGGATTTGCAAATTGTAAAATCTCAAAGATATAGGGTGTCGTAAAATGCTTTTGTTTAACTATGTTAAGATGTTCTGCATCGGGGTAAACATAGTCAACTTCATATTCATGTTCTACATCACCTTCATTTAGTTTTATCGGAAAATTAAAGCCTATATAGGCTATCATACTCATTTCTTCAAACTCCTTAACATTCAGTATTTCAAATAATTCCCTATGTTGAATTCATTTTTAAAATAACAAAAAACACATTGCAAAATCTGCAATGTGTTTTCTTTCAAGTGTATATGACCCGTACGGGATTCGAACCCGTGTTACCGCCGTGAAAGGGCGGTGTCTTAACCACTTGACCAACGGGCCAATGGCTCCGAAGGCAGGACTCGAACCTGCGACCTGCCGGTTAACAGCCGGATGCTCTACCAACTGAGCTACTTCGGAATAATACTATGGTGGGCCTAAATGGACTCGAACCATCGACCTCACGCTTATCAGGCGTGCGCTCTAACCAGCTGAGCTATAGGCCCATAGTATGGTGGGTTTGGACGGAATCGAACCGCCGACACTTAGAGCTTCAATCTAATGCTCTACCAACTGAGCTACAAACCCATAAAAAAAATGGCGGTCCCGACCGGGATCGAACCGGCGATCTCCTGCGTGACAGGCAGGCATGTTAACCGCTACACCACGGGACCAACATCTAAAGTAAAAATATTAAAAATGGAGGAGGTAGAGGGATTCGAACCCCCGCGCGGTGTTACCCGCCTGTCGGTTTTCAAGACCGATCCCTTCAGCCAGACTTGGGTATACCTCCAAAGGGAATAAAATATAAATGGTGGAGCCTAGCGGGATCGAACCGCTGACCTCCTGCGTGCAAGGCAGGCGCTCTCCCAGCTGAGCTAAGGCCCCATAAATAATGGTCGGAATGACAGGATTCGAACCTACGACCCCTTGGTCCCAAACCAAGTGCTCTACCAAGCTGAGCTACATTCCGAATATGTCAGTAAAAATATATTATGGCGCGCCCGGCAGGAGTCGAACCCACAACCTTCTGATCCGTAGTCAGACGCTCTATCCAATTGAGCTACGGGCGCGCATTATTAGAGATAAGAATTATAAAATGGTGCCGAGGGCCGGAATCGAACCGGCACGGTGATCACTCACCGCAGGATTTTAAGTCCTGTGCGTCTGCCAGTTCCGCCACCCCGGCATTTTGGAGCGGAAGACGAGGTTCGAACTCGCGACCCCCACCTTGGCAAGGTGGTGTTCTACCACTGAACTACTTCCGCAAAATGCTTAAGATTTATTTATTCTGACAGTATGTATAATTTTATAAAACTGGTGAGCCATGAAGGACTCGAACCTTCGACCCTCTGATTAAAAGTCAGATGCTCTACCAACTGAGCTAATGGCTCTCTAAATGGTGCCGGCGAAAGGAGTCGAACCCTCGACCTACTGATTACAAGTCAGTTGCTCTACCAACTGAGCTACACCGGCATTTAGAAATGGTGGAGGATGACGGGCTCGAACCGCCGACCCCCTGCTTGTAAGGCAGGTGCTCTCCCAGCTGAGCTAATCCTCCAATATTCTAGCGAAGCGACGTCCTACTCTCACAGGGGGAAGCCCCCAACTACCATCGGCGCTAAAGAGCTTAACTTCCGTGTTCGGTATGGGAACGGGTGTGACCTCTTTGCCATCATCACTTCACTATTTTCGGCTTCCAATTCACGGCGCTATCCTTTAGCTTGTGTCTTGAAACCCTTAGAAAGATCATTCTTTCAAAACTGGATAAACGTTTCATTGAATTTGTGCAATAAAATGTGGTTAAGTCCTCGACCGATTAGTATTCGTCAGCTGCATGCGTCACCGCACTTCCACCTCGAACCTATCTACCTGATCGTCTTTCAGGGGTCTTACTTACTTGCGTAATGGGAAATCTCATCTTGAGGGGGGCTTCATGCTTAGATGCTTTCAGCACTTATCCCGTCCATACATAGCTACCCAGCGATGCCTTTGGCAAGACAACTGGTACACCAGCGGTATGTCCATCCCGGTCCTCTCGTACTAAGGACAGCTCCTCTCAAATTTCCTACGCCCACGACGGATAGGGACCGAACTGTCTCACGACGTTCTGAACCCAGCTCGCGTACCGCTTTAATGGGCGAACAGCCCAACCCTTGGGACCGACTACAGCCCCAGGATGCGATGAGCCGACATCGAGGTGCCAAACCTCCCCGTCGATGTGGACTCTTGGGGGAGATAAGCCTGTTATCCCCGGGGTAGCTTTTATCCGTTGAGCGATGGCCCTTCCATGCGGAACCACCGGATCACTAAGCCCGTCTTTCGACCCTGCTCGACTTGTAGGTCTCGCAGTCAAGCTCCCTTATGCCTTTACACTCTACGAATGATTTCCAACCATTCTGAGGGAACCTTTGGGCGCCTCCGTTACTCTTTAGGAGGCGACCGCCCCAGTCAAACTGTCCGCCTGACACTGTCTCCTACCCCGCTAAGGGGCATGGGTTAGAAGTTCAATACAACCAGGGTAGTATCCCACCGACGCCTCCTTCGAAGCTGGCGCTCCGAGATCTCTGGCTCCTACCTATCCTGTACAAGTTGTACCAAAATTCAATATCAGGCTACAGTAAAGCTCCACGGGGTCTTTCCGTCCTGTCGCGGGTAACCTGCATCTTCACAGGTACTATAATTTCACCGAGTCTCTCGTTGAGACAGTGCCCAGATCGTTACGCCTTTCGTGCGGGTCGGAACTTACCCGACAAGGAATTTCGCTACCTTAGGACCGTTATAGTTACGGCCGCCGTTTACTGGGGCTTCAATTCACAGCTTCGCTTGCGCTAACCGCTCCTCTTAACCTTCCAGCACCGGGCAGGCGTCAGCCCCTATACGTCACCTTACGGTTTTGCAGAGACCTGTGTTTTTGCTAAACAGTCGCCTGGGCCTATTCACTGCGGCTTCTCTAGGCTATGCACCCAAAGAAGCACCCCTTCTCCCGAAGTTACGGGGTCATTTTGCCGAGTTCCTTAACGAGAGTTCTCTCGCACACCTTAGGATTCTCTCCTCGACTACCTGTGTCGGTTTGCGGTACGGGCACCTCTCACCTCGATAGAGGCTTTTCTTGGCAGTGTGAAATCAGGAACTTCGCTCATACGAGCTCGTCATCACAGCTCAACGTTAAAGTATGCGGATTTGCCTACATACACGCCTTACTGCTTGAACACGCGCAACCAACGGCGTGCTTACCCTATCCTACTGCGTCCCCCCATTTCTCAAACGGTGAGGAGGTGGTACAGGAATATCAACCTGTTGTCCATCGCCTACGCCTATCGGC
>NZ_CP150208.1:125000-207500 GCF_037969775.1 Solibacillus sp. FSL W7-1472 | reverse complement strand
TGGCTATTTCCCAAGCTATGCGCTAGGATTCATGTATGCGGCGCAATGGAAGCATGCAATGGATCAAGACATTCCGAACTTCGATGAGTTATGCGAACGCGGCGAATTGGCACCTATTAAAGATTGGCTGACTGATAAAGTACATCAATATGGTGCATTGAAAAAGCCGAACGAGTTAATTTCAGAGGGTACCGGAAAAGCACTTTCAGCAAAATATTTGGCAGATTATTTAGAAAATAAATACTCACAACTTTATAATCTGTAGTTTTTTAGCAAGCCTTTTCTTACAAAGGTTTGCTTTTTTTATATAAAAACACTCGCTACATTAAAAATGCAGCGAGTAATTACAGACTTATGAAAATATTTTTTGCAACAGTTGATAACCTAAACCTTTAAATGCAATATCTAAAGCTGCAGCAATTACAATCGCTACAACAACTCCTATATACAACATCTTTTTCCCTTTCATAAATGCCTCCTGATTCTTCCCTTATAATGAGTCCCTGTTCTTTATATTGCTCCACTCCAGCTATCTATGGTTCTTCTTCATCTACTCATAAACTTTAGGACAATACATTGATTTTACCATAGGATTTGTATATTTCCCCTCCTCCTCAAAACTATTAATAATCTAAGGAAAACAAAGGAAAAGACGTCTTCCCGGTAGTAGGAAGACGCCTAATTTTTTATTTTAATTTTTCTATAAAATGCTTTAATAAACGTGCAGTTAAACCCCATATTGTGTAGTTTCCGTATTCATAAAACCATTCTTCCATCCGGCTTGAGCGCCACTCGTAATTTTCGCCATTCGCAATTTTATCGTACGGGAAATCAATCGGAGGCTTCGGTTCTACCGGAACATAATGCACATACGGTTCATGTGTCAACAGCCAGTCTAAAGGGACCGTAAACAGCTCTTCTACTTCATCCTTATTAAATGTATCCAGTTCCGACTGCTCAATAATTCCGATGAATGGATAGACAACAAAAGCCGGTGATATAACGAAAGGACTGAGATTGCCTATTAGTTCAATTGACTGTTGATCAATTCCGAGCTCTTCATGCGTTTCTCGAAGCGCTGCAGCGAGCGGCGATTCATCCGTCTCATCGATTTTCCCGCCCGGAAAGCTAATATCGCCAGGTTGTTTACGCATCGTTAAAGCACGAACCTCAAACAAAATATGCCACTCGCCCTGTTTTTTTACAAGCGGGATAAGCACGGCAGACCGAAATGCGGTCTCTTCCCCTAAAAACAGAGGCTGCGGTTTTGCAAGCTGCCCTTTCAGTTGATTTAAATCCATAACATTCTCCACCTTACTAAATAGTTATCTTTATCGTACCATGACCGCCTTCTATGGTGAAATGGAAATGTGGAAGTAACACCTCTCACCCCTTTACTGCATACGATACTACAACACTATTAAAGAAAAGGATGACCAAATGAAATGGCTTAGAATTGCCCTTTTCGTTGGGCTTTTATTGTTGTTGGTCGGCTGTGGTCAGAAGGATTTGCAGGAAGTAAAAGTTGGTGAAGTAACCCGTTCCATTTTCTACGCACCTCTTTATGCAGCGATTGAAGAAGGATTTTTTGAGGATGAAGGTTTATCGATCCAACTATCCACTATACCTGGTGGAGATAAAACGATGACCGCGCTTTTATCGGACGGGATTGATATTGCGTTAATTGGAGCTGAAACATCGGTTTATGTATCTGGGCAAAATCCGAACGATAAAGTAATTAACTTTGCACAACTTACGCAAACAGATGGAACATTTTTAGTCGCACGTGACCAGAATGTCGACTTTAGCTGGGATGCTTTAAAAGACAGCACATTTTTAGGTCAGCGTGTTGGAGGTATGCCGCAAATGGCCGGCGAATTTGTACTGAAAAAACAAGGGATCGACCCACAAAATGATTTAACATTGATTCAAAATATTGATTTTGCCAATATTGCGAACGCCTTTGCTTCAGGTACAGGTGACTATGTACAACTTTTCGAACCGACTGCAAGTATTTTTGAACAGCAAGGCATCGGAAAAATCGTCGCTTCATTCGGCGAAGAGCTTGGCGCCATTCCATATACGGTATTTATGGCAAAAGAAAGTACATTCTCAGAAAAAGAAATGATGGATAGCTTTACGAAAGCTCTTTATAAAGCACAAAAATGGGTGTACGAAGCATCGAGCGCTGATGTGGCAAAAGCGATTGCCCCTTACTTTGAAGATACAGACCAAAAAATTATTGAGCAGGTTGTGACGCGTTACCGTGATCAGCAATCTTATGCAAAAGATCCGATTATCGATGAAGACGAATTCCAAAATCTACTTGATGTAATGACCGAAGCAGGCGTACTGGAGTTTGAGCCAGCTTACAAAGATTTAGTAAACCGGTCATTTGCCGATGCGGTTGTGAAGTAAATGACTTATTTGGAAGTAAAACAGGTTACCCATCATTTCTTTAAAGAACAGCAAGTGGCAACAGCTCTTGAAGATGTGAATTTCACAGTTGCTTCAGGAGAATTCGTTTCCTTTTTAGGCCCGAGCGGCTGCGGGAAATCCACACTGCTCTCTTTGCTGGCAGGCTTATTGAAACCGACGACCGGTTCGATTAATTTTGCTGAGCCCGATGTTGAAATCGGCTATATGCTTCAACAGGATTTCTTGTTCCCATGGAAAACAATTGAGGACAATGTCGCACTCGGTCTGACACTGCAAAAAAGGGAAAACCGTGAAATCATTGACGAACTGCTCGAACAATTTGAATTGGCCCATACGAAAAAACTTTACCCAACGCAGCTTTCCGGGGGGATGCGCCAACGTATCGCACTTGCCCGAACACTTGCCGTAAAACCAACATTGCTTTTACTTGATGAACCGTTTTCTGCGCTCGATTTTCGTTCCAAACTGTCCCTTGAAAACTTTGTATCGAATACATTGAAGCAATTTTCAACGACGACCATTTTGGTGACGCATGATATTAGCGAAGCCATTGCGATGAGTGATAAGGTATTTATCTTTAGCCCTCGTCCGGGATCGATTGTGAAAAGCTTCATCATCCCACAGGAAATTCGCGAACTGACACCATTCGAAGCAAGAAATGCCCCTGCTTTCCAAGTACTATTCCAGGAAATATGGAAGGAGCTTGATTCGGATGAATATTGAACAGTTGCAGCAGCAATATAACGAAAAGCGGCGACGTGAAAAACGAAAAATTTTCTCTTTCCAACTAATGCTACTTGTCGGTCTTCTTCTATTTTGGGAAATTACGACCCATTTCCGTATATTGGACCCGCTGATTTTCAGCAGCCCACGCGCAGTGGGAAGCCTGTTTATTACAAAAATAACGGATGGCAGTTTATTTCCTCATATTGCGATTACGATGTTTGAAACCGTTGTCGGCTTTATATTAGGAACCCTTTTTGGAACATTGCTTGCAATCTCGCTATGGTCTTCCAAAACATTTGCCAATGTGATGGACCCCTATCTTGTCGTATTGAATGCAATGCCTAAAGTCGCAATTGGACCGATGATTCTCGTGGTTTTCGGACCGAATATGCTCGCAGTTCTCGTAATGGGTGTGCTCATTTCGGTTATTATTTCGACCATCGTTATTTTTTCCGCATTTCAGCAAGTAAACGAAAACTATATTAAAGTCATGCAGCTTTTCAGGGCATCCAAATATGAAACATTCCGGCATGTTATTCTTCCTGCCTCTACCCCGACGATTATTTCTACTTTAAAGGTAAACGTCGGCTTATCATGGGTTGGGGTTATTGTCGGGGAATTTTTAGTATCATCAAGCGGCCTCGGTTATCTAATTATTTCCGGGTTCCAAGTATTTAACTTTACGTTAGTATTCTTGGCGCTTCTCATCATTATTGTATTGGCAACGATTATGTATAAAGGCGTTGAACTGATTGAACGAAAGGTATTGGAAAAGCAGTGATTAGTGAGTTGAAAAAGTCGCCAGGGCAAATTGAAAAACATCCATTTTTCCTCTGGGGGGAGAAAAGTGGATGTTTTTGTACTTTTTAAAGAGGTTGCGGGCTAAAAGAAAAAAAGTTCTTCTTGTTGACCTGGCGTGCTCCTGCTTCTATTAACTACGACCCTGCCTCAAATAAACAAATTTACGCAGTAACCATTCGACCGGTCCAATTGAAAAGCGTTTTGTATAAATTCCTGAAATATAAAGCTGCAAGATGTACACTACGATTGCCAACAGTAATCCAACCGCTACACCTAGCTTTCCAAATAGGCCAAATCCATATCCGTAGAAAATTGATGTAAATATAATAGATTGCATTAAATAATTGGTTAGTGATAAACGTCCCATACTGACAAATGCTTGTGCAAGCTTCGTTTCATCCTTCGCTAAATAAATTAGCGTAAATAAAGCAATATAGCCAATCGCCAGTAAATATGTTCCCGTACCATAAATCAATTTTCCTGCAAAATGATCCCAATATAAGAATGACTTACACACCAAGCCTAGTGGAACAAGCAACGCTAAACGTTTTAAAAGCTTTGTTCTTAGCCTAATATGTGTAAAGAAATCCTTCTTCGCTGCTGCCATCCCCAACAACACAAAAGGACCAATTGTGAAAAAGGCCAACAACACAATAAAAACAAGTGCAATTGGTAATCCGATCAAGAAGAAGATTAATGGAACCTCTTCTGTTAAACCGATCCGTTGTTGCACAACTTCCCAATAGGTTCCATTCGCTAAAACGGCCGTTGATTCTTCTAATCCAGCAAGCAACAACACATCCGTTTTCAATATTAAAAGCGGGATCATCAGCACTGCTAATACAGACGCCCAAATAAGCAAAGTTTTCACCTTGCGCTTAATGAACGATATGATAATGATAAGACCTGCACCATATGTCAATAAAATATCGCCGTCCCATACAAATGTAATATGTAAGCTTCCTAAAATTATTAACCCTATCACCCTGCGCCATAAAGGACCGGGCGTCTTCAAGTCTCGATTTTCCAACGCACGTACAAATAAAATAATTCCGTATCCAAATAAAAATCCAAAAATCGGATAAAACGATGCCTCTATAAATATTTTTGTGAAATAAAGTGCCACATTATCCCACCATGTTGTAGGCTCAATTGTATTTATCGTTATATCTCCATATTGGAAATACAGCATATTCGCAATCAAGATACCCAGTAAAGAAAATCCTCTCAATGCATCCAATGCTTCAATTCTGTTCTTCATCTTACACCTCCTAATAATTTCTACGAATTGAGCTCAAGGAAGTTTCAAAATTACTTGCTTAGTATAGTAATAAATTTGTATTGCCCTTTAGCTCCGCTTATTTCCAATTAATTTTCTGCTGTAAAAGCTATTTGGCACTCCATCATGAATAAGAGATTTTTAATAATCACTACGTAAATAAGGTTCCTTTATTATTTATTTTATATTCGGTACTAAAAATTCAGCTGTTGGTCGTTCATCCCAACTCTACGCTCCGTTTGTTGCGAATCGACTTCAATCCTTTTATGCTAAATACAGTAGGAGGGAAACGAATGGATAATGAAAAAATTGGCCAATTAATTTATACATTGCGTAAGGGAAAAGAGATGACACAAAAACAAGTAGCAGATGCACTGTTTTTATCAGACCGCACCATTTCAAAATGGGAAAGAGGGATCGGATGTCCTGACATTACACTTCTCCCTCAGCTCGCTGCCCTCTTCGATATTCCAATAGAAAATTTACTGACAGGTGAAATAAATCAAAACGATTTCGTAGGAGGCAATATGAAAAATTCCAGCTATTATGTATGCCCAAGCTGCTCGAATATCGGGTTAGCAACAGGGAATTTTACCGTTTCGTGCTGCGGACGGAAATTGGAGCCGTTAGCCGCTGTAAAAGCAACGGACGAACAAAAATTAAATGTAAAGGAAATCGACATGCAATGGTCCATTTCAGCAGACCACCCAATGACGAAAGACCATTACGTATCATTTATCGCACTGGCAACAGGGGATCAGATTCAATTGTACAAGCAGTTCCCTGAATGGGCTTTGCAGGCAACAGTCCCACGTAAAAAACACGGGAAACTAATTTGGTTCGATACACGTGACGGATTATTTTATCAGTATATTTAATTCTTTATAAACAGTCTCCAACTATTAGTCAGCAGCTAATAATTGAGACTGTTTCTTTGCGCTCAATGGTTACACTATTTCAATAATTACCTTCAACCCTTCATCCAAAAACGGAATTCCCTCTTCCCTGCCTTCAAGCATAATCGAGAAAATATAATCTCTCCCGCTTTTTCCCGTTACATAGCCTGACAATGTATTCACTTCATGGATATAGCCTGTTTTGGCGAAAATTTGCTGTTGCAGTTCCGGCTCTAAAAAGCGGTCTTTTAACGTCCCGCCAACCAGTCTGTTTGTATTTCCTCCAACAGGCAAGGATTCGAAAAAGTTCTCGAAATACGGTTCTTTTTGCAGCTTATACAATAGCTCGGATATACCATTTGAGTGCAGACGGTTATGATGTGACAGGCCAGAACCATCAGCGAATTGCCATGTCGCAAAATCGATATGCAGCTTTTCCAAATAAGCTCGCACTACTTTTAGGCCATGCACGTAATCGCCTATTCCATGCTTTTGTTTCCCCATCGTTTTCAGGAAAATATCGGCGATGCTGTTATTGCTTAGTTTCATAAATATAGAAAACATCTCTGCAATTGGACGAGACTCGTGCGTGTGGATTAGCTTGGCATGCTTTGGCGTCGTGCCGCTTGCAATGGCATCTTCCTGTTCAAAGCGGATGCCTGCATCTTTGCATAGTTCTTTGAAAAACAGCAATGTGTTTTTTGTAGGATCCTGGTGGGACACCCATACTTTCGCCGTTTCTCCTTCTGGTAGTTCACCGGTAATCACGATTTGATTTGTATTATTAATTCGGCGGATTTCTAATGTATTTTCAGCATTTTTATCTACTGTTTTCCCTTCATTAGAAATTAGCAGACCACTTAAATGCGGGATGACATTAAACATCGGCTTTTCCCCGATACTCCCCGAAGCTGCCTCGACGATAATTGTGCTCGCATCAAAATCATCATTCGGTGACATGGTAATAGGCGAAATACGTGCACCGTAATAATGCGTTTCCCCTTCATCATCAACACCAGGAGGCAATGTTTCACCCGAAAAATATGTATCATCCCCGATTAACTTACCTTTCACATGTCGGATGCCGTATTCCCGCAAAACTTTTACAAAATGCTTAAGTGTCGCTTCATTTAATGTCGGATCACCGTAACCCTTCACGTAAATATCCCCGTTTAACGTGTGGTCCTCAACATTTCCGTCGATAAAAATTTCTGTTTTAAATCGGTAGTCCAGTCCAAGCTCCGAAATTGCAGCTGCCCCTGTAAGAATTTTCATGTTGGATGCAGGACGCATTAAATGCTCCCCTCGATATGTATACAGAATCTCTCCAGAAGTTTTGTCCCGCAGCGTAAAAGTTGCCTTGTCCTTCCCTAAAATTGTCTCCACTACCTGTTCCAATTTCGTGATTGTATCGCTATTTAAGTTCTTCTCTTGAATCTCCTCCATACTTTGCCCCCTAAATTGTTAGAATTTACTGTAAATTTATTCTAACAGAAATATTTATTAACGGTTAGCACGAATTGAAGTAGGCGGGATTTTCTAATATAAATGTAAATGTTCTAATATATTTTTATTTGTTCTAATAAAACTGTGATGTTCTAAAAAATCCTTCCAATGTTCTAAAAAGTGTTCGCTTTGTTCTAATATTCCTTTAGCATTTGCTAATATCGACAACACTTTTTCTAATATCCCGCTTAACTTTTCTAATAAAAACAGCCCACACAAAAAACGCACTTCCAAATTGAAAGTGCGCTTAGAATCAAAAATTATTGGGCTGTATATCCACCATCAACCGTTAAGCTGTTGCCAGTCATGAATGAAGAATCGTCACTTGCCATAAATAATACAGCTTTTGCCATTTCTTCTGCTTGTCCAAGACGTTTCATTGGTGTCATTGAAGCTAATGCCTGTTTGCTTTCTTCCGGAATAATCGGTGTGTCAATGAAGCCTGGGCATAGTGAGTTCACACGAATATTTTGCTCTGCATATTCAAGTGCAAGTGAGCGTGTTAAGTTAATAACCCCACCTTTTGCTGCATTGTATGCTGCCGATCCTGGTGAACCAACCCAGCCGTACATAGAAGCGGTATTGATGATTGACCCTCCGCCAGATTTCAGCATTTCACGGATAGCTTCACGTGCTACCAAGAATACACCGTCCAAGTCTACATTAACCGTGTTGCGCCATTCAGCATATTCCAATTCATGTGAAGGGAAAACACGGCCGATGCCGGCATTGTTAAATACGACATCCACTTTTCCAAATGCTTCAATTGTTTGTTTGAATATATTTGCTACTTCTTCTTCACTTGTAATATTTGCTTTAACAAATACTGCGTCCGCGTTAAGCGCTTTCAATTCTGCTTCGAAAGCTTTACCTTTTTCTTCATTTAAATCAACTAATACGACTTTAGCACCTTCAGAGACAAATAATTTTGCTGTAGCTGCACCAATACCTGACGCACCACCAGTGATGACTGCTACTTTACCTTGTAATTTTCCCATCTTTTATTCCTCCTATATAATGAGTCATTGAAAACATACATATTTAAGTTAAATTGAACAGAAATAGCAGAAATATGCGCATTTTCTTTACACTTCAATTTTAACAATTCCAATAAATACATCAATCATTAGAATATTGTAAAGTGTATAATAAGTAGACACTTACTATTATTTTGTCTTTTTACATGGAGGGAATGTCTTGGAAAATGATACATCCAAAAGAAAAAACCGAACAAAAGAACATTTAAAGTTGGCGTTAATTGACCTTATCAAAAAGAAAGGCTACCATGCGATTTCCGTAAAGGATATTGTCGATCATGCTTCTTACAATCGCAGTACATTTTATGTACATTACCAGGATAAATTTCAATTGGCAGAGGATCTACTTGAAACAATGCTTGCGGGATTGGAAGAATCTGTAGGGAAACCGTATTCTCCTGGTCAAAAAGTATATACGACAAAACTAAGTGAACCCTCTTTTAATATTATTTCTTACATTTATGATAATCGAAATTTCTTTGAACTGATTAAATACGATGATACATTAACAGGCTTACATACAAAATTTCCTCAAACGATATTAAAAATATACGGGGAGCAGTTTATATTTCAAACAATTAATAATATCCCGGTAAATATGGATTACTTTAAACGATATACTGCATACGGATTTTACGGACTTATTCAAAATTGGATTAACAGCAATTTTAAAGAATCCAAAGAAGAGTTTATAGAAGAAGTCATTGCTTTATCCCAAACACATATTTATTCACTGGAGTTTGTGGGAAAACAAAAGAAATGACGGTATTCATGAGCTTTAACATATGTGTCATTACCTATAAATAAAAACTAACCCTAGTGCAAGGTTAGTTTAAAAATATTAGATGTTTATCGCATATATATAACGCTTATCAGTTTCCGATTAACATCTTTTTGGTTTTTTTGTTTTTATACATTTTCTGATCGGCTTTATTAAATAATTGTCTCATTACGCCATACGAAGAAGGTGAATACTCATAGCCGATTGAAACTCGAATAGGAGAGAACGGTAAGCTATTAGAAATTCCATTCAATTCTGAGTGTACTTTTTCGATATATTGTTCAACTTCTAAAACATACTTATCCGGAATAATAACTGCGAATTCATCTCCGCCAATTCTTCAAACCATATATACTGTCCTAAATGGTTTTGAAACCTTACCGTTATCGGTTTATCAAAGTTAAGAGTTCCCAATTGCTTTTTCCTTAAAGTATCGAGGTCATCAGGGTGAACAATTCCGAAAATTTTGTCCGGATTTTTCAAATGTTTTTCCAGCGAATTTGGCCCTAAAATACTATCTAAATTCGGACTTAAATAAAGATACTTTAGTTTCGGGTATACTTCACAGTAATATACTATATCCCTGATGCCCTCAGTCGTTTCAATCATTGGTTTAAATAAGTCTATTTTTCGTTGCAACTTCGCCTTTTCATTGTGCAGATGTATACATAATACGATGAGGCAGATTAATATACCTCCTACAACAATACCCATAAAAATGACCCGCTTTCAAATTAACTCTTCAATATCTTACATAGTATTATTTTACTATAACCCCAAATGGGTTGTATATATTAAACTCCCTAATAACAAGTACTTTTTGGTATTTTCCTGTAGAGGAGATTATTATAATCCACCATTATTTTTTTCATTCCCCTCAACAAAAAGCCGCACTTCCATCGAAATGGTAAGTGCGGCTCTAAATTTTTTAAGCAATCCAGTCCTCTTTCGGAATATCCTCTGCTTCTTTCCTAATATAGTATCGCCCTTTTGTCGTCAACCCTAAAATGACAGTCAGAACTGCTGCCATCAGCGCTGCGAAAAAGGCGGCAGTATTTTGCAGGAATGTGCCCATATATCCGAGTGCTGCGATTGTGCCGATTATAGTTGGAACAATCAATGCAATGACACCAACCGGATTCCATTTAAACAGGTTTTCCTGTCTGGATTCATAATAGCGCGGACCGATTTTCATCCATTTTTTGAGAATGAGCGCTTCCGTTACGAGAACGGCTGCCCAGCTCATCAGTGCTACACCTTGGAAAGTCATCGCAATTTGAAGATGATCGACAATACCTCCAAGCATTAAAATCATGGCAATAACACCACCTACTACAACCCAAAAACGGCGTCCCGGTTTAAAGCCAAACATGTTTTCAAAAAAGTTTGAGAGGGAAAGTGAGCTGCTGTAAATATTCGTTATATTAATACGAACTTGTGTCAGTACCGTAAATACGACACCACCAAGCCCTAACAATGTCACGATATAAACGCCGGGATTTGCTTCGGCAAATTTTACACCGAACCAAATGCCAAGGCCGCCCATTACACCAAAACAGAAGATTTGCGGAATAAATCCGATAGCAATTGAACCAATTTTCAAGTCTTTCGGTTTTAGGAAACGTGCGTAATCCGAAGCAATTAAAGCTGTAAGTCCCATTATACCGTGTTGCATTCCGATACATAACAGTAATGACGTACCGCCTATTTGAACACCTTCAGGCATATAGGTCCAGAAATTTCCGGAGTTAATTGATGGGGTATTAAAAGCAATAACAATGGCTGTAATAAGGAATATTCCAAAAATAGGCAATGACCATTTTTGAAGTTTGTCCAATTGTTTAATGCCAAACCAGTTTAACGGAATTACTAAGGAACCAAAGATTACAATTAGAAGCCAGATCGGAATCGCCGGAAAAAATGCATGAACTGCAGCGACTAAAATCATACCTTCAAATGCACAGTACATAATAAAATTTGATGCGTAAATTAATGAGGTTAATGAGGCTCCGATATAACCGAATCCTCCGCGGGATAATAAGTTGACGTTCATGCCGGACTTAGCCGATAAATAAACAATGATACTTCCAAGGATACCTGCAACAATGATTGCATAGCCAGCAGAGATGAGCGCATTGACCGCTCCGAACTGTAGTGCCATCACACTTCCCATCTGGAAATAGAAAATGGCAGTTGCAATCCCAAACGTTATATTCGTGATACTTAACCAGCCCATTTTGCGTTCTTCGCGCGGAACTCGGTCAAAAGTATAGTCACTAGTTGCTTCTTGACGAGAAAAGTCTTGTTCTCTTAATTTCTGATCTGCAGTAATCTCAGATCTCATTCAATCAAATCCTTTCTGTACTTTTACTTCTTTTGTTTCAAAGGAACTTTTATTAGAGGTGGGTGGATCTTTTTAAGGGAAAGGTCGGTTACGGTAAATCATCTGCAATTGATCCCTCAATTCAGAAACAAAAAAAGAAATGATTTTTTACCGCGCAGATAGTTGTGAGCGTAAGTTAAATAGCTCCATTAAATATTTTAACATAATTTAAAGCAATTATTTGCTATCTCACCCCAAGTCATTCTTTAGGGCTACAATAAACCCACTCTTTTCCAAGTAATAAAAAAGCTCGAAAAACATAAATTACTGTTGTTTCCCGAGTCGTTTAACAGGTAAGTCTGGCTAACATTGACCATCTATTTCTTCTACATATTCTTTTCCACTCCCCGCAAAATGGCTATTTAGCAAATAAATACTTTTTGGGGTTTCCCTCTCCGCATTACTTCGTAATCTCTCCGGTAAATTTTCAAATTATACCCACTCTTTAACGTCTCAATTTTCATAAGCCACTTTTTTAATTCTGCCTTTCTATAACATCCTCGTTAGAGCAGTGAATAAAACTGATAGCCCATATAGAGTGCCATTAACCAAATAATCATGGCAGATATCTTATTAAGGGAATTTAAGAATTTCCCGTTTCCGTCAATTTGTCCAATCTTACTCCCGACAATGGCAAGTGACAGAAACCAAATCCACGACACAACTATACAGGCCCATGTAAACATCCATTTCTCATAACCTGTATAAGCTAATGAACTTGTTCCTATTACCCCGATTGTATCCAAAATAGCATGGGGGTTAAGTAGCGACACTGAAGCAGCAAACGTAATTTGACGTCGCGCTGAAAAACCTTTTTCTTCTCGGTGTGCTTTAACTGATGAATTGTCCTTCCATATTACCCATCCCATATACGCCAAGAAAAAGAACCCTGCTAAAAAAAGCGATAATTTCAACCATTCAAAACTAAAAACAATTACCGATACCCCCGCTACTGCCAAATAAATTAAAATCGTATCACAGACACCTGCTGTTACTATTGCAGGCAATGATTTCGTAAATTTCCGGTGTGTTGCACCTTGATTAAATATAAATACATTTTGAACACCCAGTGGCAAAATTAAGCCAAATGCCAATAAAATTCCATGAATTAGTGGTTGCATGTTTATTCCTCCTATTTCCATTATTTAAGAATAACGATGAAGGAACGATTTGTCTTCACCTAATTAACAGGTCAGATTCGGCATACCTGAGTGACTTATATTTATGGATAATCCCACTGTTTATTAAGAGAATCTTGACTTGCCATTAATTGATAAACTAATGTAGTAAATAGAACATGATAGGCGTGATTCGCCCTTAACCGCCTATAGACGAAAGACTCCTGTCAGTTTAATGAACTGGTAGGAGTCTGTTTTATTTAAGGAGGTTATTGAATATGCCAATGATTTTAATAGGAATCGGTGGTGCTATTGGAGCGGCATTACGATATAGCGTTTCCATTCTTTTCTTCACAACTACCGAGACAGCTGCCTTCCCTTTTGCGACGGTTGCAGTGAATTTAGCAGGCTGCTTTCTTTTAGGTTTGCTCTCTTCCGGTTTCGAACAGAAAATAATAGCAAATCCCAACTATTTATCTGCATTAAAAACAGGTTTAATCGGCTCGTTTACGACCTTTTCCACATTTAGTGTCGAAGTGATCCAGCTGCTGCAGCATAACTCTTATTTTTTTGCCATTCTCTATATTTTCATTAGTGCCATCTTCGGTTTCCTTTTTGTTGCGCTTGGTATGAAATCCGGGAGAAGCCTTTGGGAAAGGAAGGAACCTGTATGATGAATTTCTTGTTAGTTGCCGTTGGTGGATTTTTCGGAGCGATTTTGCGTGCTATTATTTCTAAGCGGCTCAATCATGCATACCGATTTGTTCACTTCGGTACTTTTGCGGTAAATATGCTCGGTTCCTTTACATTGGGATTTTTAGTTAATATGCATCTCCATACAACTGCAAACCTTATTCTATGTATTGGATTTTTAGGTGCGTTTACTACATTCTCAACATTCAAATTGGAAAGTCTTACACTTGTCCATGCAAAACAATGGAAGCAATTTTTACTCTACTCTATACTCACATATTCGGTCGGTCTTTCCTTTGCTTTTGCCGGCTTTTGGATGGCAAAGTTATATTTAACCTAATGTTTCTGTTTCCACCCTCCAATTAGCATCGATGTTAACAAGTTATGTTTACAAACAATCGACACGGGTAAATTTACATTGTGCAACATTTAGATGAGGAGGATGATAGAAATGGTAAAACATATTGTGGGGTATTATGATACAGAATCAGAGGCAATTGATGCAATCGAGGATCTGAAACGACAAGGTTACCGTACTGAAGATATTTCAGTTATCAGTAAAAGCCGATCAGATGTTGATACAATTACCGATGAAACAGGTGCAAACGTTGCAGAAGGTGCTGTAACAGGCGCAGCTGCGGGAGGTGCTTTAGGCGGAATTGGCGGCGTGCTTGCAGGTCTTGGCGCATTGGTAATTCCAGGTATCGGTCCAATCGTGGGAGCTGGTCCAATAGTTGCCGGTATTACAGGCGCGGCAGCCGGTGCAGGTGTCGGCGGCTTGACGGGTGCTCTTATCGGAATGGGGATTCCAGAAGATGAAGCAAACCGTTACAATGAACAATTTGAATCTGGCAAAATTTTAATTATGGTAGATGAAAATACACGTGGTACTACACTTTTATAATAAAACAGCAGAAAGTCATTCCTGATTTATCAGAATGGCTTTTTTTCGTTATGTTTTCTCCCTTCCCTGTTTCCTCATGTTTACAAATATTCCTCAAGGGTAAATTTTAGTATGTGAAAAGAGAATTTGAGAGGATGAGGGAAATGGTAAAACATGTCGTAGGATATTATGATACAGAAGCAGAAGCTATTGAAGCAGTTGAAGACTTAAAGCAACAAGGATATAGTGCACAGGATATTTCAATCATTAGTAAGAACGTATCGGATGTAGATGCAATTTCAAATGAAACCGGCGCAAATGCTATGGAAGGTGCCATTACAGGTGTAGCTGCCGGCGGCGCATTAGGCGGACTCGGCGGAGTTATTGTCGGACTTGGTGCACTTGCAATTCCAGGCATCGGCCCTGTTGTTGCAGCGGGACCAATCGCTGCCGGATTAACCGGATTAGCTACCGGTGTAATGGTCGGTGGAATCGTCGGTGCTTTAGTCGGTATGGGGATTCCGGAAGACGAGGCAGAGCGCTACAACGAGCAATTTGAAGCAGGTAAGATTTTAATCATGGTAGCAGAAGATAAACGCGGTTCCGGCACCATTTTATAAATAAAAGAAAGTTGGCCGTCCTATAAATCGGGATGGCTTTCCTGCTGTTTTTTACTGTTTTTTAATGTTTTTCAAGTGTGATTCTCTCCCACCCAATCAGTAGGTCGGAGCGGTATTTCATGGTATATTATTGAAGTTGCACTATTCAGTGTTAGTTTAGAGATGGAGGTATTACGATGCTCAAAAATCTACAAGATACAACAACTTTGAACAACGGTGTTCAAATGCCTTGGCTAGGGCTCGGTACATATTTGGTAGAGGAAGGCCCAGAACTGTTAAACGCGGTGAAGTTTGCGATTAAGCACGGTTACCGCAGTATCGATACAGCTGCCGTTTATCAAAATGAAGAGGGCGTCGGCGAAGCAATCCGTGAAGCAATGAAAGAAACCGGCATCTCAAGAGAAGAACTATTCATCACTTCTAAAGTGTGGAATACAGATTTAGGCTATGAAGAAACGCTTGCGGCGTACGAAACAAGCTTAAAGAAGTTAGGTCTTGAATATTTGGACTTGTACTTGATTCACTGGGCTGTTGTAGATAAATACAAAGATGCATGGCGAGCGATGGAAACCCTTTATAAAGAAGGGAAAGTAAAAGCAATCGGTGTTTGTAACTTCCAGGTTCATCATTTAGAAGACTTGATGAAAGATGCGGAAATCAAACCGGTGATCAACCAAGTAGAATACCATCCACGCTTATCTCAATCGGAAGTAAAAGCTTTCTGCGAAAAAAATGACATTCAGTTCGAGGCATGGTCTCCGTTAATGCAGGCAAAATTATTGGATAACCCACTATTAAACGATTTGGCTGCTAAATATAATAAAACCGTTTCTCAAGTTATTTTAAGATGGGATCTGCAGAATGGTGTCGTAACAATCCCAAAATCAACGAAGGAACATCGCATTGTAGAAAATGCCGATATTTTTGATTTTGAACTGTCTAATGAGGATATGGAACTGATTAATGGCCTTAACCAAGATTTCCGTATCGGGCCTGATCCGGATCACTTTAGCTTTTAATTATACGCTCCATTCAGCAAGCTGTCCTCGTCTCTTATTACGAGGACAGCTTTTTACTAAAAAACACATACTTGAAATTTTTTTTGAAAACGAGTAAACTATCAAAGTGCTCATTTATCCAAGTTAATAGTAACTGTATAACCTCAAGAATATGGCTTGAGGGTCTCTACCAGGAACCATAAAATCCTGATTACAGAAAATGATTTTTTTCATTTTTTGTAATCAGGATTTTTTTTTATTTTTTATAAGAAAGGAAGTAAGACAAAATATGAATTTCAAAGTTTTAATACTCGCATTATCAACAGTTGCTGTCGGGTTGGTGGAACTGATCGTTGGAGGCATTCTCCCAATCATTGCAACTGATATGAATATTTCAATAAGCACTGCCGGACAACTGATTACCGTGTTTGCCCTTATTTATGCAATCGCCGGTCCTGTGTTATTAGTTTTAACGAGCAAAGTTGAACGAAAAAAGTTATATCTTATTTCGTTGTTTATTTTCTTCATCAGTAATATCATGATGTATTTCAGTGTGACATACACATTTATGATGGTTGCCCGTATTTTAAGTGCAATGAGTACATCACTGATTACCGTGCTTTCGTTAATCCTCGCTGCAAAAGTAGTTTCACCGGCACATCGTGCGAAGGCACTTGGTTTCATTTATATGGGAATTAGTTCTTCGCTTGTATTAGGTGTACCACTTGGCATTTTAATTTCCGATTACTTCGGTTGGCGTGTAATTTTCCTAGGTATTGCGATTTTATCGGTAGGCTCATTTATTCTCATTTCAATCTTCTTAGAGAAGGTTCCTGGGGAAATGACAATTCCACTTTCGAAACAATTAAAGGCTGTTGCCAGTTCCAAAATTGGCAGTGCCCATCTTGCAACGATGTTTATGCTGGCTGGACACTATACGATGTACGCGTACTTCACACCATTTTTGGAAACAGAACTAAGTCTGAATTCCAGCTGGATCAGTCTCTGCTATTTATTATTCGGGATTGCTGCAGTAAGCGGCGGCGCATTTGGCGGAACGCTTTCGGATAAAATTGGTGCACCAAAGAGTATCATTTTCGTTATTGTTTCATTTGCAGTCGTGCTATTCATACTGCCATTCACAACCTTCTCTCTTATCATCTTCATACCGATTATGATGATTTGGGGAGCGCTAAGCTGGAGTTTATCACCACCACAGCAAAGCTACTTGATTCAGACAGATCCTGCCACATCCGATATTCAGCAAAGCTTTAATAATTCGGCTTTACAGATCGGTATTTCGATGGGATCAGCGTTTGGCGGAATCGTAATCACTCAAACAGACACGATTTCACATGCAGCTTGGTATGGCGGTGCACTTGTACTTGTTGCGTTAGCATGTGCAGTCTTTTCTTTAACGAGAAAAACAAATGGAAGAGAAGAAAAAATTTCCACTGCTCATCAATCGAATATGTAAGGTTAAAGGCAACATCCGGTTGTATACCGGATGTTGCTTTTTCTCTGTATAGTTAAAAAATGTATATTATGTTATGATAAGCAAGCCTATAACACTCTCGAATAAAAGTCATATTATTGGAGAAAACAAATGGAAAACCTTAATTTATTACTAGAAAAAAACAGTCATCTGGAAAGCGAGCGTCTTTTTTTACGTCCGATTTCTATTGAGGATACTGAAGATATGTACGAATATACTGCGGATGAGGAAACGACGAAATTTCTTTATCATGCACACAAAGATCTGGAACAAACGAAGAAGATGATTGAGAATTATTTTATGAAAGAACCTGCCGGGAAGTATGCGATTGTATTAAAAGAAAGCAATAAAATGATCGGTGCAATCGAGTTCCGTGTCCATGAATGGAATAAAAGCGGGGAACTCGGCTTTACATTAAACCGCAGCTTCTGGGGAAAAGGCTATATAACAGAAGCAAGCAAAGTAATATTGGACTTAGCCTTCAATACACTCAGCTTAGAACGTGTATTTGCTGAATCTCACGTTCAAAATGCGGCCTCCGCTAAAGTTATGCAACGTTTAGGGATGACACATGAAGGAACGATGCGAAAAAATCATATGATTAAAGGTACTCTCGTGGATAGTGTTTATTACTCTATATTAAAAGAGGAATTCTAATCGCTTTTACACCCTAAAATAGAATTATTAAAAAAAGCCCTTCAGTCTGCAGCAAACAGAATGAAGGGCTTTTTCATATTCAACAGTTATGAAAACCGGTCCATGATTAGAATGGATTTGTATTCATTAATGTCGCGTTTTTAATGTACATGCGATTGTTCAGCTTTAATTGAGCAATAATATAATCCGCAATATCTTCAGGGTGCATATATTGATCTCTTTTTTCATCAGGCACTAAGTTCAGTGCATCCGCCAAATCTGTTGCAATCGTACTTGGCGCTAATGCTGTTACGCGAATATTGTTACGGCGCACTTCTGCAGCAAGTGACTCGGTTAAGCCGATGACACCAAATTTAGAAGCACTGTATGCACTTGATGTTGCCGCACCGTTTAAACCGTTTGTTGATGAAATATTAATAACATCACCCGCATTTTTCTCGATTAATTGCGGTACAATTGTGTGCGATACATAAAAAGTACCCATTATGTTGATGTCGACAATTTCTTTAAATTCTGCCGGATCCATGTCCACGAGCTTTTCAAATTTCCCGACACCTGCATTGTTAACTAAAATATCCGTTAACCCCAACTTTTCTTTTAGATGGCCAGCAGCCTTCTGTACTTGTTCTAAATTCGAAACATCCGCCACTGCATAAGCAGCTTTAACGCCATGGCTTTCAATTTCTTTCGCTACTTGCTGTAGTGCCTCTTCCGAACGTGCAATGATCCCTACGTTCACACCCTCTTTTGCTAATGCTACCGCTACCGCTTTACCGATTCCGCGTGCAGCACCTGTTACAACCGCTACTTTACCTTGTAATGACTGACCCAATTTTATCGTCTCCTTCAAACATTATTTCAATAAAATTTTAACATAGTGAACTTCCATACGTCTTATTTTGCGATTGGCCGATATAGATATACTTTTTAATTGCTACGATTAGATAAACCTACAATAGACTCAATTCGTCCTCTGTTATAACGTTGCGTCATAATAAATGGGAAGTTGGCGAAGAGTGCATAGGCGATGTTAATCCAGCCTGCCCAAACAGGATTCCATATGAAAAAAAGGGGCGCTGGCAAAATTAGCAGCCAATGCGTTATCTCCGCTCTTTTTGTTTCAGCTGCAAAAATCTTTAAATCTTCCCGCTTTGTACCGTGCAAATGGCTTTTATTATAACTTTTCTTTGCAATCGAAGACCCATCAATTAAGTGCCTTTTCCATTTCTTCACTAAAAATAACCGGTTCCATATCTTCCCGTTTTCCTCCCACTCTGCAATACGGAGAAATACAACATCCTTCAAAAAATAGCGTAAAGGAATTTTGAAACAGAGCGCTGAAATCGAAAAATGAAGAACAAGCCATACCATTATATTAACAATGAGAAGCCAAATTGCATTTATGACTGTCATACCTCTCTCCTATTACACTTTGATTTTTCTGCCTTTCCACATGACCGAATGTAAAACATGTGTGCGATATAATGAATATAAAAATACGGCTGTAAAAAATAAAACAAAAAAAGGATAGAACAAGAACATCATGAGATGAAAATTCCCTGCTCTTCTCGCCAGAAAATACACATGCCCTCCGTATAATAAGTAGACAATAATTCCGCATAAGAGCGCCACAGAAGATTCCGTCAAAAAAGCGAGAATTGTTGCCGACACTGCCATTATTACACCAAAAATCCACAGCTGAATGAGCAACATGACAAATCTATGAGTTGACTGTGAAGCTGTTGCCAGATTTTTTGTCCAGCCTTCCAATAATTGTTTCGGTCCCTCTTCATACATACGCATATTAATAATCCCTTTGCCGGCATAATTGGTTACCGGTAAGTCTTTAGCTAAAAAAACATCACTCAGTGCAAAGTCATCCATAATCGACTCTTCCGCTGCCTCATGCCCCCCTGTTGAAATATAGCTCTCCTTATCACAAAGGATACATGGTCCAAATGATCCTGCCGTTGCAAACTTTCCTTTCCAAACGGTAAATACATTCATTCCTGTCAGCACAATAATATTAAATATTACGGATGAATTTTCGTAACATTTTACAATCCGGTGATACGGTTGAATGGATAAGATCCCTTTTCCTTCTTGCTTGCTGAAGCTGTTCATCATGCGCTCAAGGCTGTCCTCATCGGCAAGCTGAACATCCGCATCTAAAAACAGCAGCCATTCTCCTTTTGCAGATTGTGCCCCGTACGCACAAGCATTGGATTTACCCGGGCTCATCCCGCCTACTTGTTTACTATTTAATACCTTCGCTCCGTATGATAATGCAACTTCAGCAGTATGATCCGAGGAACCATCATCGACTACAATTATTTCAAAACGCTTCCAACTTTGCTGCTGGAGTGATTTTAACAATGGCGGCAACCGAAGCGCTTCATTTCTGGCTGGTATGATGATCGACAATGCAGGTAATGGCTGATTTCCCTCTTTTGCTGGTGGTTTTCTTGTAGACCAAAACATCAGCACACCACATAATAATCCGAGTAAGGATAGTATTTGCACAACCAAATACAAAGTTTCCATTGATCATGTTCCTTCCATTTGCTTTTGTCTAATAGCTAATACGCTATCTACTTCAGCCTGTCTCTTTCCATTAGTTTCTTCGCCACCTGCTGCCCGCTAAGCGTAACCATTGGCATGCCGCCGCCTGGATTGACGGTTCCCCCGACGAAATATAAATTGTCATAACGTTCACTTTGCTTCGGATGTTTAAATCCTTTATTCATTTTCTTATCGGATACGGTTCCGTAAATTGCCCCGCGGTCTGAAGAGTACGTTCGTTCAATATCATGCGGTGTCCACATATCCTTTGTGACAATACTTTCTCTAAGTCTGTCCAATCCCATATTTTCCAGCTTGATTAATACCTTTTCAGCAAACTCGGTATACTCCTGTCGAGTTAGGGGTTTCTCTTGAAGGTGAGGAATATGTGGAAGAATTTTCAGATTCTCATGGCCTGGCAGTGCTTGTTTTGGATCAGTTTTATTCACATTCACTAAATAAATGACCGGGTCATCAGGAAGTTCATGCTTATCAAAAATCAGATTCATTTGTTTTTTCATATTGCTGGAGAAAAAGAAATTATGATGGGCAAGTTGCGGATAGCTATTTTTAACCCCTAAATGTAAAACCAGCCCCGAGCTTGCGGGTTCGAATTTTTTATCTAATTTATCGGTATAACTTTCTTTTTCTTCTGTTAATTGTTTGTACGTTGGGATGACTTCCATATTGGAAACAAAATAATCGGCAGTCAACTTCATTCCATCATCTGTATAGGCAGCTGTAATAACTCGTTTGTTTTTATCTAATTTCACGATCTTTTTCCCAAGATGGAATGTCACACCAATCTCCTCTGCTAACTTCACTAAAGCATTTGCTAAATTATGCATTCCACCAGGTACATACCAAATTCCCTGGGCATGCTGCATGTAAATCATCATATTTAGAACAGCCGGCGCATGATAGGCGGAAGATCCAACATATTTTACAATATAACTTAGCATATCCCGGAATTGCGGGTTCTTTATTCTTTTATCAATTGCATCAAACATTGTGGAAGATAAATCAAATTTCCGCAATGATTGAAACGCACCGTGATATTGGAGCACTTCCTTTAAATTGTCTAACCCTTGATTAAAGTACCCTTGCTCCGTTATTTCATATAATCCTTTAGAATATTCCAGTAGTTTTTTGTATTGTTTAATGTCTTTTTTCGTAAGAGAAGGATTCAAGTTCTCCATATCCTGTAAATCCTCATATAAATCAAGTGTATTACCGTCCGGGAAAAATGAGCGCCATTGATGCTCCAATCGCTGAACCGGAACATAATCGCTCATTTGTTTTCCGCTTTGCTGAAATAAAGTTTCGAATATATGAGGCATCGTTAGTATGGATGGACCCAGGTCAAAACCAAAACCATCCTGCTCCAAACGGTTCAACTTTCCGCCTAGATGATGATTCTGTTCGTATAGGTCAACATTGTATCCTTTTTGCTGAAGTGAGATTGCAGCTGATAAACCACCAAGCCCTCCGCCTATTACAATCACCTTTTTCTTACCTGACATATTGTGTTTCCCCCTCTGTAATCTTTTTGTTTAGACTCGAATCTGCCCCTCCCGGCAGTGCATCCTTTTCAAACAGCTCCACCTCGTAACCCTCTTGTTGCAAGCGAATTGTACTTGCCATTCCTGCTGCACCAGCTCCCATAACAATGACTTTTTTATTCATATTTGAGCTCCCCTAATAATTATTCGGTTACGCTCGTTCTTCCTTATGTATATAGATAGATCGCCCTTCACTTAACATTATACAATAATTATAAAAATGTATAACCTTTTAATCGCTGTGTATCTTTATTTTTTATTTTCCTTCTAAATCGTTTACCCTTAATTTATCGCTCTTAACCTATCTTATTAAGCCCTATTCATCTTTTTCATTTTCAACTCGCAAGTCATATCGTTTTATTAACCTTATCAAATAGTTATCAACTTTGTATAACGTTTAAAGAAAAGACTGTGAAGCTTTCCCTAAATTTCTACAGTAGAATAATCCAGTTGTAACACCACTAATAATGCATATTTCTTGTTTACAACATCACAACAAAAAAAAGACACGGATTCATATTTGAATCGTGTCCCCTACCAAATAACTAATATATTCTTATCACTAATTCATATTATCGACTAACACGAATTTGATTTTTCCCGCCTTTTTTTGCTTCATATAATGCCATGTCCGCAGAATAGAATAAATTTTCAAAGGTTTCTACTTTTCTATCCAAGTTATTTGACATCCCAATACTGACCTTTATCTTCACTGTTTTTCCATCTTTATTGATGCTCAAGTTACGTATGCTATGATTTATTTGCTTCGCTTTTATCAAGCCTTCTTCACGTGTAGCACCCTTTAATATTACAACGAATTCATCTCCACCATAACGGCCGATCAGTTCATTTTCTTTTAGCGTACTTGAGCATGCCTTGCTAACAAGTTTGATGGCTTCATCACCGAAAAGATGCCCAAATTCATCGTTAATCCCTTTAAAATTATCAATATCAAGCACTAAACATTGAATAGATTCATTGTTAATGGAGGCTTCCTGTAACCATTCGTTAGCAGTTCCCTCCAAATAACTCCGGTTATATAAACCTGTCAAATAATCTATATTCGCCTTTGCTTTTATAGCTGAAACCCTATGCTTAATGTCGAGCTTGAGCGCTGACAAAGCAATTTGACGTTCGCTAATTTCATTGAGCAGGGCGATGTATTCTTTTTGTACGGTATAACCTAATTGTACATTATTCATTAATTCACACAATTTGCAGCGTTCTTCCTGAATCGTTTTTAATAAGTTGACATCGTTATATTCCTCAACAATATTTTTTGCATTCGTATAGGATTCATAAGCTTCTGCATATAGCTTGCTTTTTCTGTACCAGGCGCCCTGTAAGTCATAACACTGCGCTTTTTCTCTTTTAAAATCTTCTAATAGTGGTTCATGGATCATGTCATCTATAAGTGACTTGGAAGCTTCTAAATCTTCAAGACCAATATATGATTTGGCAAGATTCAGTTTGACCCTAAATGCTAAAATGGATGATACCGGTTTATGTAACTTGGCCATTTCAAGCCCTAATCCAGCCATTTCTAAAGCCTTTTCAAAATTCCCTTCCATCATATAGACATGACTAAGATTGCTGTATCCGTTACTGACAATATTATACTTTTCCAATTTTCCCGCTAGCTGAATGGATTTTTCCAATGTTTCTTTTGCTTTTATGTAATCTTTGTTTGTTTCATATAATAAAAAGGAGACATTGTATAAATTTACCCAATCTGCTTCATCACCATGTTTAGTACAAACTTCCGTATACTGGTCAATACAATTGAAAGCCTCTTCAATATCGCCTACGCAATAAAAAGATGCTGCATTATTTATATATGCAGTTAAAATCGATTTATAATCTTTTAATTCTATGCCCAACTTAAGAAGTTCATATCCAGCTTCTATTGTATCCTTGTATTTCCCTTCAGCTCTAAGCATAGTCACCTTCTGCTGCAGTAAATTCAAATCTTGTTTTTCCATAATCCGCTCCCGGTTTCCTATAGTAAATGCCTACTCAAATTTGGAACAATCCCTATTCCTCTTTCCATTACTGTCAATTAAAGCTGAAACAACCATATGTATATTTGATTGATTATACAATATATTATAGTAATTTTAATAAATAACAAATCCCTCTAAAACGCTTATTTATACATCTTCTAGAGGGATTTTTCAAAAGCTTCAGTTACTTATGATACAGACTGTGCAGCTTTTTCATTAAAATCGGGCCATTGGTTACACTCCACCGAATCCTTATAGAAGTGCTTCTGTACATGTGAAAATCTCTAGGAATTAAATAATGCGGGTTTTCACCCAGAATAAAAATTCAGAGAAAAAACCAACTCCGCGCAGCTTTCGCTTTGTGGAATTGGTTTGGATTGAGTGAAATTAATAAGAATAATATAGGTTAATCATCAATAGGTTTTGGTGCTGGTGTAGTCACAATAGATGGAATAACTACATGATTCGCAGTACCATCGGAATTCTTCGCCTGTATTATGTTACCGAAATTATCAACAGTAAAGAAGTAGATTTTTTGTCCTCCCCCAAATACATTTGTTGCATTGGATGGTAATGTTAAATCCCATATTCGGCTTCCGTCACGAGCTTCGTCCATAATATTCGTTCCAGCTATTGTCATACCCGTTATTTTTGTTCCACCTTGTGCAGCTCTTCTTGCATCTTCAAAGGTTGGAGGTGTAGATGCATTACTATTCATTACTGCATAGTAGAAGCGTTGACCATGTTTCACCGGTATACTAGATTCGACTCTAATTCGAACAAAGTAATTTCCATAATTCAAAATTTCTTTAATATTAACTGCCAATGATTCAATTGGGTAAATGTACTTACCAATTTTAGAGACATCGAATCGATTATCTCGATTTTTTCCATTATAATCATATACCTTATCTGAGTCTTCCATCGTAACGGTTATTGTTTTATTAGCAGTTGTAACATCTTTTGCTTTAATTACTAGAGTAGATTGATTTGTTGTAGCCGGAGTTCCTTCAGTATACGAAACAAAATCAAAATGATCTTCCGATACACCGTCACCCGTAATATTCAGAATTTCTTTCCAGTTGGAAGCATTTAAATTACTCTTATTAAAACTGTTTACCGTATTTTGACGCATGATTGTTTCATTAAATGTAATAGTAAATCGTAATGAATCAGAATCACTTGGATTTAATTTATCTCTATAAATTAGAGCTTCGTTCTCCGCCAAAACATACGCTTGATCAATCGGTTTAACCGCATCATTTCGAGTTGAATCGATAATATGCGGCTTCACACCATCTGTATAAAAATTCTCAACAATTAGTTCGCCATTTGGTTGATCTGAAGAGGTTAACGGTTTGTCCTCATCTACTTTTCGAACAGTAAAGTTTCCGTATGCATCTTCCACACCGATTAAAAAGTTGTATTCCATATGTGGGTCAAGATTTTCAATTGTTACTGTAGGGTTCCCAGCTTCAAACTCTTTCGAAATATATTTTCCTGCTTTGTTTGCAAAATCTTTAAAGTACTGCGCACGTGCAGCATTATTATATGTGTTAATATCATCAATAATATTAATATCTCTCCGTGAAGTATCTAGTTTGCCGCTACTCGTATTGAAATAACTTACTTCAGAGGAGTCTTTATTCCAAATATAATTATTATTATTTGGTGGTAAATCTTTCTTATATTTTGGAATTGCTGCAACATGAAGTGTACCATTTTCATCCGCATTAAACGTAATTAGAGCTGTTTTATTTTTATAATCATCCTTACCAGTTAATGGTGGTTGAATACTATAGTTTGAAGTTAAAGGTGGCTTCGTATCAGTAATCAAAGTTTTTTGATCCCATACTGAGATTTTTCCTGAACGATCCCTCAGCAAAATATAAATTGCGTAATCTTTAAATTCACTAACTCCACTTGGTCTTGATATAGGGGGTAACTTGATTTTCCCTAGTTCTGCCGGTCCAGAACCTTTAGCTAAATAATCATTTAAGCCATTTGACTGGAATTCACCTGTTACTGTTTCAGAATCAAACTCATCTACAAAATCCCGTGGTGTAATATTAGAGTTTTTATCAAAATACCCCTTCTCTAATATCATGTAATAGTAAGTACCTGCTTTATTAGTCGTTACATCAATTAAGAATTTGTTGTCTGTTGGTGAAGATTCAACTTTATCAATTTTTAATTTTGGTGCTAATGCATCAGTATGGTTATATACCGCATAGTTACGTGGCGGATTTCCTCCTGGAGCTGTTAGTGCACTTTCAAACTCATTTTCCGCTAGGTCCTTTACTCCTGGTAGTATCGTTGCACGAATTGTATCCCCATTTACTAACGCTGTAACAGAAGGGATTTTAATACGAATACGTTTATTAGAGTAAACTACTTCACTCGGTTTGATTTCTTTCTGACCTGTAATATTGACAATACCGGTTCCTGATAACACATAGTTATTAACATCTTCAGCACTTGTTTTATCTAACTCTTCACTAACTGAAATGTAAAAATAACCTTCGTTTGAATTAGATGAACTTGCAGGTGTTAATTCAGTATTTATAACATACGGATAAGTCGTATCAGGCCCCTCCGTCTTAATCACAATCTTCGGCGCGGGGTTGCGCATTTTATTACCCGATTTGTCGACCATCACCGCATAAATTTCATACTCTGTATTCGGCTTAATGTCGCCGATTGCCGGGGTTGAGCCATATTTTGTTTCGGTAATGACGATATCTTCAGGTTTTGTAATTGTCCCTTTTCCTGTATAGCGCTTCATAATTTCATCGACAGTTGGGTCCGGCATCGTAACGGGCGATTTCTCGCGAATATAGTAATAGTATTCGCCTGGCTCGGTAATGCCCTTAATGACAAATTGCACGCGCTTTCCACCGTACATCTTTTCGCCTTTATCCAAGCTGAACGTCGGTGGTCGGTTATCAATTGTCGAGAACTCCTGCTCTTCCTTCTCCGAAACATTGTCCGCATCATCAATGACAATCGCATAAATCACATAGTCCGTCATCGTTTCCAGGCCGGATACCGTAAATTTCACAGGCTCGTCCATGACGAGTGGGCCATTGCCGTTATATTTTGTACCGCCTGTTTTAATCTCGCTGATCGATGGCGCTTTTTCATTGGCCTTTTTAATGACATAGTAGTACGTTCCATCTTCATCGGCTGTTAATGTCACATCGGCTGTCGATCCGCCTGCTGCAACATCCAGTTGTGTAATGGATGGGGACGTTACATCTGTAATAATCGTATTTTCCACAGGGTCACGGTCAACCGCTTTTCCGTTTTCATCCTCTACATAACCAATGTTCGGGTCATCTGTTTTATAATCATCAAACACATCATTTACCGTTTTGTTGTTTGGGATAATCGCTTTAGAAATATAGGCATGTGTGCCAAGATTCGTAAAGCCGTTGCTTGATGTAATGTAATAATAATCATATGTGCTGTCTGTATTCAGGTACACATTTTTCAATGTGTTTTTATACACGTATTGAATATCATGAACGCCATAAATAGAAACATTGTAGTCCGTATCGATATACATCGCGTTCGGGCTTGCATACAGTTCCACATTTGCTACATTTCCTTGTACTGTCAGGCGGTCGATATCATAGTTAGCCTTTAAAAATGTACGGTCAGCAGTTACATACAATTGACGAATATCCCCGTTTTCAAAGTCCACGTACTTCTTAACGTTTGCCATACGTTCTGTGTATTTTTGCAGGTGCTCCGGTTTTGTCGGGTCCGGCTTGTTCTGTAAATTCTCGTTTTCACTAGGGTTGAGGAAATCTTCATTTTTCGGATCTGTAGGTGTTCCCCAGTCGATAAACGATGCGAAGCTTCCTAAACTTGCAATACGTACATTTTCCAATGCGCCAAGCGAGCGTCGTGGTACTTCCGCTACTTCCACACGTCCTGTAAAATTGACATTTTTGAAGCGTAAATAACTACCATGAATGACAAGTTCCCCTGCAAAAGAAGAATAGCCCCCATCAAGCGCCAGTAAACGTGAGGAAGTTCCGCTTGCATTGATTGTCAGCTTCGAAATGTTTTGAAGGGTCTTTCCTGAATAGCTTCCTTCAATGTAAGCACCTTTTAATACATTTTGATTTCCCGCATTAATAATACTGCGTAAATGGGATGCCACCGTGTACGCGACACCGTTTATGTATATTTGATTCCCTACAATATCCCCGACTGTGTAGACAGGATTGCCGCGGTCCGCTTTTTCCGCACGCCAAATAAATGTCGCCATCTGTCCGCGTGTTACGGTATTGAACGGATCAAATGAAACAGGCGTTTTCCCTTTTGTTACATTCAGATCGTAAAGTGTCTGTATAAAATACGCATTGGCATTTTTATTTGAAACGTCCTTGAAACCGTGGTTAAGTTTTGTTGAAATACCAAACTTGAAGCCGAGTGTTAAAATTTTCGCCATTTGACCACGTGTTATCGGCTCTTTTGGTTTAAAGGTTTTATCTGAATAGCCATTAATGACACCAGCCTCTGCCAATGCGGCGATATAACGGTAATTTGGATTATTTACCGTCACGTCTTTAAAACCCGGATTTTTTGGATTTGTTGTATTTACATCAATCGTCAATGCCAGCATTTTTGCGGCATCTTCACGAGTAATCGCTGTATTTGGTTTAAATGTTCCGTTTGAATAGCCTGTTGCAATCTTACGGTTGGCTAAATCGATAATCGGCTCATAATAATCTGCATTTGGATTTAAATCACTGAATGAATAGGCGTTTACCTGATGGGGTATTGCCACTAGCACACCGCTTGTCGCCAAAACCGTTGCGACCGCTGCCTTCGAGAGTTTTTGTGCTTTTTTCGAGTCCATGTTAGAAAATCCCTCCCTTTTGAAATGTCGTAACATGTTCAATCTAGTAAAAACTTCTACTCTTTATATCGGCTAACGGTGTGCAAAACTGTATGAAATTTATGGAGTTTTTCATTTTAATTCTGGATTTCTATATTTGGACAAAAAAAGGAACGACCCTGCTCCGACTTAAATGTCTAAAGCAAAATCGTTCTTATAAATAAATAGCCAACCATCCATACTTTACCCTAGCTAAAAACTTTCTAATCTTTAATAGGGTTTCTATACTAGTTAATATTCACTAAACTTATATTTTATTCCTCATTAGGGCTATTTTTTAAAAAAAGAGTAGAGAACAATCTATCTAAGTTTGTTTTTTCTATATTTCTGCACAATTTGCTTATTTTCGCACTATAATTTTCAGAGTATTTAAAATATAATGGATGATAGAGAATGAGAAAATAAGGGGACTCTTTTTCTTATATTTATATTTTATTGAAAGCGTTGGCGTCATCTGCTCTTGTATAAGCTCTTATTTTGGCGTTGGTTCTACTTTTCATTCAGAACTTTCCACTTTGACACCAATGCTTTCTACTTTCACTTAATTTGATTCAACTTTTGCGCCAAAAAGTTCTACTTTCCGGCAAAGGGTTTCTACTTTCCACACTTAACATTCAATATTTCTTACAAAAACAACTGTTCAACACATAAGGGGGATGGGTATGACTATTTTAAATGGGTTAAAAGTTTTGGATTTTTGTTCGCTATTACCGGGACCGCTTGCGTCAATGATGTTTGCAGATCTTGGGGCAGATGTTATTCATGTGGAATCAGAGCGCCGTGTTGATTTAATGCGGATTATGCCGCCGTATGATGAAGATAAGGAATCTTACTTCCATCAGCATTTAAACCGCTCAAAAAAATCTTTGCAGCTCAATTTAAAGTCTGCGGAGAGCATTGAAATTATTAAAAAGCTTATCCAAGATTATGACATTGTCATTGAAGGGTTCCGCCCGGGTGTGATGAAGCGTCTTGGAATTGACTATGAAACATTGCGCGAATTCAATCCGCGCCTCATTTACTGTGCGATTACAGGCTATGGACAAACCGGACCATATGCAACACGGCCAGGCCATGATAATAACTACTTATCAATTGGCGGAGTGCTCAATCATTCCCGTTTAAAGGATAAAAAACCTGTTGCAATGGGAATTCAAATCGCGGATATTGCCGGCGGGACAATGCATGCTGCTGTCGGAATTTTAGCGGCTGCTTTTCACCGTGAAAAAACAGGCGAAGGGAAATTTATTGATGTCTCGATGACTGATGCGGTGTTTTCTATGAATGCTTTATATGGCACACAATATCTCGGAAGCGGCCGTCCGCCTCAGCCAGAAGAGGAAATTTTAAACGGCGGAACATTTTATGATTACTACCGTACGAAAGACGGGCGCTATTTTTCAGTCGGCAGCCTGGAGCCTCAGTTCCGTAAACTGCTATGTGAAGCGCTTGGCATTCCGGAACTGATCGACAGCACATTTAATGACTCTTACTATACACAGCAACGCTTTAAGGAAGCGGTTACCGATGCGTTTTGCTCGAAAACATTTGATCAGTGGCTAGAAATTTTCAATGAAGACTTCCACGGATGTGTGGAGCCCGTTCTTACATTTGACGAAGCTTGCGAACACCCGCAAATAAAAGAAAGGAATATGCTTGTAGATGTTCAGAAACCGGATGGATCCTCGCAACGCCAAATTGGAACTGCCCTGAAAATAAGCGGAGTTGAGCCGACTTATAAACATGTCGGGGCAAAAATGGGTGAACATACCGAGGAAATTTTAGCTGCATATGGCTATAGTAAAGAACAAATCGAGCAACTAACAAAAGCAGGGGTATTACAGTAAAATAAAAAGGTGAGGCATGCATCGGCATTGCCTCACCTTTTCTTTTTTAACATAGAGCTACACGGCGCTCAATAAATAGGCGCAAATCTTGGAAATGATGCGGTATAATCAAATATTTCTTATAGACCGCTAATAGTTTCTCCACTAAAAGATCTTCTTCTGCCCAAAACAGTATTTTCAACAAATTGCAAATATGCTGTGATGTCATTTCAGCAACATGATAATAAGCGCTGCCTTTTTTTAAATATTGCTGTTGCCAAATAATGATCGATTCCCTGATATTTTGTGGCGAACCATCAACGAATAGAGCAATATCGCGTTGAACAGTGGCTTCAATCATATGCAGCATCGTTTCCGTTTCATCGGCATGCAGCAGCTGAAATACCGCTGTACATGACGCGAGCTCATTATTTTTCAACAGCTCCATCCCAAGCCCAAACTGCTCCTCTTTTACAACACTATTAATCAGTTCATAAAAGACATGCTCCAAGTAGTTTTCCCGGTAATCTTTCACAAGTGTATCAGGCTGCGGGTTCATGCTGCTCAACACGTCAGCATATTCAACGACAAGTTCAATCGCATGATTATTAATCCGCTCTTCTTCAATTAGATACATACCCTGCAGTAAAATACTCCGATAATCTCTTTTATAAACCGCCTCCTGAAATAACATATAGCCAAGCAGTGTTTGTTCTTTCATATTTAATGCAAACTTTCCGGTCGACCAATTTTCCAGTAATGCGTGAATGCATTTTCGAAGCTTCAGCATATGGCGTCGTCCACTTGTAAAATGCGTTCGGACATTTAATAGATGCAGCTGCTTTACTTCATCAGATTTCGGATTTTCATAATCAATCTTTTGTACGAGCTTATGAATAATAGTTGCAATCCGATTTGCCGTGAATTGTCCCGCAAGCAATGTTTTAAAATGTCTCATTAATTCAACGGGTCTTGTAATGTTCCTTAAGGGTACTTGTAAAAACATTGAATAAATCTTCTTCGCTCCAATTATTTTCCAGTACTTTTCATTTACAGAGTAAATTGGTTGCACAAAAAATTGATTGTTTACTTTGTACACATACATTTTCTCAAGTCCTGTTTGTTGACGAGATACAGGAACAGGTTTTGTATAAATAAATTCAATCAGCTGGTCAAATGCCACTTCTCCTTGTGTATGTAAAAATGAAAATAACGCTTTTCTGTTTTGCTGCTCGGCAAAATACTCCTTCATTTTTTCATTCACTGTATTCGTCTCGTGAACTGAATCATTACTATATAATTCTAGTTTACCCCAATATTTTTTGATTAACTGAAAGCAAAACTTTTCTGCACGCTCCTGCTCCAACAAAAATTCATTACTTTGTACAGTTGCACCCCAAATTGCAGTTTGTTTTACAAATAGAAAATCTTCCTCCAAAGCTTGCTCTAGCTTTTTTCCTGTTTGTCCGTCCGTCCGTTGAAAGAGCTGCTCATCAAATGAAAGCAACAACAAAGATCCCTCCATATATTCCACCTTATTTCTATACAAAAATATACCAAAAAATAATTGTGTATGTAACGTTTTAATTTTTTTACTTTTCTTGCACAAAAAAAGCATATCGTTTCATTTGTTCCAATTCGTATGAAATATTGCTTAGAACATACAAACTGATAAATAGAAAACGATATGCCTCTTCACTATTCATTATGCATAATAGAGGTCACAATAATTTTTGATGGATTGGCTTGCACTGGTTTACTTTTCGTTGCACGGTCATAAAAAATGAACAGCATCTTTCCTTCCAAATCTTTCTGATCAACGCGCTTTCCCGCCAAATCCACAATTTCCGTTTTTTCATTAACATGGAGTTTAAGCTTCAGCTGATCACAGTAAAGCACCCGGTCAAATGCACCGACACATACCTCGCCCTCTTTATCAAACTGATCAAAAATAATGAGCAATGGTGTCGTATGTGGCGGGGAAACCATTGGCAACGGATTTCTGGAATCAATAAAGGCAATAATTTTCGCCTTAACTGGAATGGCAGATGCCCCAATTTGGTATCCGTCCTTTGTCATTAAAGGCGTTTTTGATGTAATTTGGAATATGACTTTCTTATTGCCGTCTTTTTCACTTATTGCTTCAATAATACCAATACCGGACTGAACGCTAATCGAGATGACAAGAGCTTCTATCTTCTTGATCAATGGCTGCATCGCTTCATCCCCTCTACTTTTCTAGTAATTTCCTAATTCCCGAAAAATAAAGAACAAAAACTTATCTAATTAACTATGATTTTACTGCTTTTTACGACTGATCAACGAAATTCAGTCATACTGGCGTTTAATGGTTTTAAACAGTCTCGCTTTTTTCAGAAGTGTTTTCGGCATTTGAACCGTAGCCGTCACAACACCCGGGTGCCTTCCTATTTCAATTCCACCGGTAATGGTTGCACGATTTCTCACTTCTTCCACTGTCAGCTCAAATAATTTTGCTGCTCGTTCGAGTGCATTTTCTGTAGCCACGTTTAAGTTAGCTCCTGTTCCTACTATCGACAACGGGAAACTTTCCTCAACTTGCTTCACACCGAATTCTTCAGCCAACTCACGTGCAATGCGTTTTTCTTCTTTCGTAAAAGGTTTTGCAGTATAAGGCAAATCCTCTACATTCGGCAGCAGAATTGGACCGTCCAAATTTACTTTTTTCAATACACTCACCTGAAGCTGTACGATACCCGAGACATCTGTCGTATGTCCGGCAATTTCTCCATCACCCTGCATTGCATGCATATCTCCTACGTATACACCGCCCCCAGGAACTTTTACAGGGCAAATGACAACAGCCCCTTCACGTACACGATTAATATCCATATGTCCATCTGTACGGTGAATATTCAGCTCGTCTTCGGTCATCGTAAATTCATGTGGTGCTCCGATTAAAAATGTTCCGAAATCACCGGCATTATGAGAATCCGGCATTGCTTTTGATGGCGTTGTTCCAAGCTGTCCAACAAACGGACGCATTCTTGCAAGCACTCCGATCAAATCACTCGGCGCGAATGAAGTAATTGGATTTTGAACGGAATTTTCCGGAGTTCGCATATAGTTTTTGCTGTCTTGAGCAATCCGGCGTGCAGCCTCTTTTCCGACCGTTAATCCAACATTCCCTTTTGAATTAAATGTCATCGTATAGCCGTTTGAAATTTTAAATGGTGTTGTATCCGTCCCACATGTCATACATTTTACCGATTCCTGACCGATACCCTGGACAATTGTCGGCGGATGGAGCTTCCCGCAACCCGGACATTTCACTTTCACAAAAGGATCTCCGATAAAACGTTCATTCTGAGCTTCGTCTGTTCCTGAAGAAGTCGCAATCGATGTTACTTGAATCGACTTAATCTGAATAACAATTGCATCTCCGACTTCCGCACCTTCCACATATACCGGCTTCGTTACTTCATGTCCTCCACGAATCGTCGGTGTAATCATTGGGCCCCAACAGCCAGGAGCTGTATTGGCAATAATCGTCCCTCCATCTTTTAATAGTCCCAACATCGGTGCATTCGGATTCAATACACCATCTGTAAATTCATTGACGAATATTGTTTCAGCAGCCTGAATGACTTGTTTTTCCCGGTATACCAACTCTCCTGTTATTTCTCCATTCACTGATGTTAGTTCATTTACCATCGGAATCCCTCTTTCCCTTTAATTTTAAGTAAATTCAGTAAATTTTGAAGCTATCTACATTATACAATTTTTTACACTATAAGTTTGGTTTGCCTTCATATAAAAGCAAAACTTTTCTCTATCTTATATAATGTGAACAACTAGTACATTATGCAAAAGTGAAACGGGAGGAGAAAATTTTATGGATCAGAAGAAGACGGAAATCGTTTGGCGTGAGGAAAAGTATAATGTGATGTTTCACAGCCAAAATTACTATAATAAGATTCGACAGGCGATGAAAAACAAGGCCGCTTATGAAGAAATTTCAGCGCTGATCGAACAGGCATTAAACTTAACGCCAACAGAAGGAAGCATGCGCAATACTTGCCAACATATGTGGGGCTATTTTAAAAAGGTTGCAACCGAAGAAGAGAAAAAACAGTATGAACAATTGATACAAACATCAAGCTTCAGCGAACTATTAACCTTTTTAAGACAATTGGCAGAGAAATATGGAGTAACATATTTACTGGAAAGCCGCGTTTTGGAGCGTTAAAAGAGGAGATTAATGAGGATAAAAAATCCCCTTAAAGATTTTTTTAAGGGGATTAATAATTAATATTTATAAGACTGCCCACCGTCAATTGGAATAACCGCTGCGTTGATGAAGTCAGCTTCGTTTGATAAGAGGAATGCCACTAAATAACCGACTTCTTCCGGCTTACCGAAACGTCTCATCGGATTCGGCTTTACAAACTCCTTACCGACTTCCTCCCAGTTATCGCCACCCATTTGGCGCAGTGATCCTTCTACCATTGGGGTCATGATTGCACCAGGGGCAATTGCTTTAATCGAAATTCCGTATTGGCCGTATTCAATCGCCGAGTTGCGCGTTAAACCGACAACGCCATGCTTACTTGCCGCATAGCCTGACTGGTTACCCACACCACGGATCCCGCCAACCGAAGCCGTATTGACAATCGAGCCGTATCCTTGCTCCTTCATTACTTTAAGCACATATTTCATACCATAGAAGACACCGTTTAAATTGACGGATATGACTTTATGAAATTCTTCAATTCCGTAATCACCAGTTAAATTTTGCTTTCCTTCAATTCCTGCATTGTTAAAGAAACCATCAATTTTGCCGAACTTCTCAACCGTTTGATTGACAAAATTTTCGACTTCGCTCTCTGTAGCTACATTTGCTGTCACTAACAATGTTTCAGCATTTGGTGCCACTTCTTGCACTTTTTTCTTTGTTTCATCCAGTCCAGCCTGGTTTAAATCAACGAGTACAAGCTTTGCGCCTTCCTTTGCAATTTGCAATGTCGCAGCTTGTCCTAATCCCGAACCTGCACCGGTAACAATTATAACTTTTCCTTCAAAACGATTCATGAGTTGTCCTCCTTTGTTATGAAAAGCTCACCATCAGCATACAGTATTTTCTGTTTGAGTAAAATTTATAGCCCCTAAAAAATTTAATATTCTGTAAACTTTTATGTTATTTGGAAAAAGTATTTATAATATAGGATATATCATCACAAAAGTGAGGCATGGACCCGATATAGATTCGGATCCATGCCTACTAAAAATGTTATTTAAATCAGAAAAGCTCAAAAAGCCCGGCTGTTCGTTTATTGAATTCATCTAAGTTGATAGCAGCATCTACTGCTTCACGTACTTTCCTTTCTTGTTCTGCGTATTTTGCTGCAAAATGTTTTGCACCTGCCATCGTTGCTTTGTACTTTTCTACGATTGCTTCAATATTCTTTTCTTCTACTTCTGTCGGATGACAATGCTGAGCAATATCGAAAATTTCATCACCAGGACGATTTCCATCAGGAAAATACACGTGCGGCTCCGTACTGTCAAAAATACAGAATTTCAATTCAGGGATAATGACCATATCAATCGAATTGGAATCCAGTCCGCACCAAACGAGTTGTACATCAAAGCCTCTGCTTATCGCTTCATTGGCTAATTTCTTCATCATCGAAGATTTCCCTGTTCCGGGATACCCTTTAATAAACAATCTCTTTTCAAGGTTTTGCGTAATGCTTTGTACTGTGTCTTGCGCTCCTGTTGGGGTTAATGTTCCGAGTAAGCGATGAGTAAGCTGGCCGGATTTCTGCCGATTCGTTTCGCCAAACAGATCGTTCGTCAACTCCGCAAACTGCTGATCCAACCCGCTCCATTCCATTTGCTTTCTCGTTTCCACTTCCCAGTCATCATGAATGTGAATAGCATCTGCAAGCTTGGCAAAGCATTGGTCATAATAGGCTTGTTTCGATTCGTTTACTGAAGACAAATTTCCATACAATGAAATGTATTGTTCATCCAAACAGTCATTCAGGGAAATGACATGATCCCGTATTCCCAGCAGTACCGGTTCTATTGACGGGTTTGTCGCTTGAACAATTAAAATCTGATGAGGGGCTTGAATATAAACAGCCTCGACCGTATTTTCAAATAAAGGATCATGGAAAAGCTCAATGTGGGCACCTTTTTCACAGTAATGAGAGCCAATTTTCTGCAGTAACTCAGAAACTTTGAAACCGTGTGCTCCCTTTAATAAATACACAGCTTTTGCTTCATCCATTAACTCTTTATAAATATTTTTAATACCCTGCCCTGTCATTGCCTGGCCGAAGAAATGTTTTGTCGTGCTAATAATGTCATCCTTCCATAACCTTGTTAACCTTATTTTTATGTTAACCGGCAAGAAAAGTTGCCATTTTCATTTTTATACATTCTATTTTCTGTTTATGCCTTAGCAGATCCGAAAAACAGTTTACGGACTTGGATAATAACTAACGGCACCAAAGATAATCCGTAAATCATTAAATATTGGTTACTCGTCAAATTAGCAACCTCAAATAACCCGTTGATCAGTACAAAGTTCAGTATTGTAAACCCGAGTAAAAAGGCGATCCAAACTGCCAAATTTGAGAAAATCCCTATTTTAAAAATGGATTCTTCCGATCGGCAATTAAATCCATGCAGTAACCTTGATAAACATAATGTTGCAAACGCCATCGTTGTTGCGACTGCTGTATCGCCTGTCGATAAGCCCACTTGGAAGGCGATAATTGTGACTGCTGCAATAATCAGGCCTTCAAAACCTACTTGAGATACGAATTTTTTATTTAGGAGTGACTCATTTATGTGACGCGGTTTTTCCTTCATCAATTTCTTATTATGCGGTTCCAAACCAATCGCAATTGCTGGAAGACTATCCGTTAATAAGTTGATAAACAGCAGATGAATCGGCAGAAACGGAGCCGGCAAAGCAAAAAGCGTCGCATATAAAACAACGAAAATGGCCCCTGCATTCCCGGATAAAAGGAATTTAATTGCGTTTTTAATATTGGCATAAATACTTCGTCCGTTGGAGATCGATTTGACGATTGTTAAAAAGTTATCGTCGGTTAAAATCATTGCTGACGCATCTTTAGCCACTTCTGTTCCTGTTTTCCCCATTGCCACACCAATTTCAGCCTGTTTTAACGCCGGGGCGTCATTTACCCCATCCCCCGTCATTGCGACAACATGTCCCTTTTCTTGCCAAGCCTTTACAATACGGATTTTGTGCTCTGGAGATACACGAGCATAGACAGAGAAGCTTTCCACCTTATTTTTCAATTCCCGATCCGAGAGCTTTTCAATTTCCTTTCCTTCAATTGCTTCATCAGGACTTTTTAATATACCAAGCTGTTTCGCGATCGCAATTGCTGTAATTTTATGGTCCCCTGTAATCATGACAGGTTTAATTCCCGCTTCAATACAATCTGCAACTGCCTGTGCCGATTCATCGCGTGGAGGATCCATCATCGCGATTAAACCGACAAATGTTAAGCCTTGCTCGTCCTTTTCATTTATATGAGAAGAAAAGACATCTTTATACGTAATGGCAATTACGCGTAACCCGGCATTCGAAAATGCGGTATTCGCCTGATTAATCTTTTCTAGCTGCTCGTTTGTAATAATTGTACTGCTGCTTGAATCGACGCGACTAATACGGGGAAGAAGCTCGTCCACTGCCCCTTTAGTAATCATGACATTACGGTTCCCCATACGGTGAACAGTACTCATCAATTTTCGAGTAGAATCGAAAGGAATCTCTCCTACACGCGGATGAAGCCCGCGTATCAGTTGCTCACTCATTTCAAATTCATGTCCTAACTTTACAAGCGCAAGTTCTGTTGGATCTCCTATTGTTTTATCCCTTAGCATCATAGAATCATTGCAAAGAATTGCGAAATCGAGCAGTTTTTTATGATTCGGATTGGCCGGCTCCAGCTCGCTAGATGAGAAAAACTGCTCCCCCGTATAAATTTCCTGAACAGTCATCTTGTTTTGTGTCAGCGTCCCTGTTTTGTCTGTACAAATAATCGAAACACTTCCCAAACTTTCTACTGCCGGCAATTTGCGGATAATCGCATTTTCTTTTGCCATATTTTGAGTCCCTACTGCCAAAACAATCGTCACAATCGAACTTAACGCTTCAGGGATTGCCGCAACTGCCAATGAAACTGCAAACATAAAGGAATCAATCATCTCGCGCCCGCGAATAATATCCAGTGCGAAGATAATAATACAAATAAAGATAATTCCAATCGCAAGACGTTTCCCGAATTTATCAAGATTAACTTGCAAAGGAGTTTTTTTCTCTTTCGCATTATCGATCAGCTTAGCAATTTTTCCGATTTCTGTATTCATTCCAATCGAAGTAACAGCCACCGCTCCACGTCCATTTGTTACAAAGCTGCCGGAGTACACCATGTTTTTTCTGTCTCCCAGTGCAAGCTCTGTTTCATGAATAGTATTGGCTACTTTATCGACTGCCAAAGATTCGCCTGTTAACGAACTTTCATTTATTTGCAAACTGTAACTTTCAACTACTCGTCCATCCGCACTAATAGAATCGCCCGCTTCCAAAATGAGCAAGTCCCCTACAATTACATTTCTAGATGGGATTTCCAAAATCTCTCCATTGCGTTTTACTTTTGAAACGGGTGCCGACATTTCTTTTAAACTGTTCAATGATTTTTCAGCTCGTGCATGCTGAACGGTTCCCAGAATGGCATTTAATATTATGACAACTAAAATGACAATGGAACTGTCCATATCTCCAAGGAATATCGAAACAATTGCCGCAACAATTAAAATGAGTACTAAAAAATCCTGAAACTGCTCCAAGAAAACTTGAAAAATATTTTTCTGTTTTCCTTCTTTTAATTCGTTATATCCATACTTTTTCTGTCTGCCACGAACTTCGTAATCATTTAACCCATATTGCGTCACATCTAACTTTTTCATTACCTCTTGTACAGATGCTTGGTAATATTCTGTTACTTTCATTTGAAACCTCCTTTAAGTCATTTGAATGGTGCAAATAACTATTTTGAGCAATCCCATTTAAAATAGAATAACTCTCCCAAAACACTGTATGAGAGTTTCAGTATGAAAATGAAAACTTCACAACAAAAATCTCTTAAAAAATTTTGTTTTATACATAAAAAAGAGGCTGGGACAGAAGTAGAAATTTCATAAACTAAGGAGAAAAACCTTATTAAGAAACGGATATTATATAAAATTGATTGGAATGGAGGGCGACTCCTGCGGGAATAGCGTGACGCCTGAGACTACAGGCTCAGGCCACGCCCGCGGAAAGCGTCCCGGAATGGAAATCAATTTTTACGCTCAGCAAAAAAATGCCATTTTTCTCTAAGAGAAAAATGGCATTTTTGGGTTATGTCCCACCCTCTTAAAAGGAGCTTTTTATTTATAAACTAAATATGCTATTTAAATGATTCTCTTCTAGCTTTGGCTGCTTTTCTTTCTTTGATTTGTTCTTCTAGTTCGGCAATGGCTGTTCTGCGACGCGCATTTTTCTCTTCAATATTCTCCAATTCATCAGGAAGTGCAAACTCTTTACTAATTTCAGCTTCGTGTATATTTTCTTTTGTATTGTTAATCATTTTCCCTAAACTTATTGCATTTTCCGACCCTTTGTTAAACACTTCATGTCTGTTGTTTTTCATCACTATTCCTCCTTTTCGATGATAAATTTAGTTTGTTTTCCTTCACTTTATTTATTCCAACATAATTTTTCTTTATTTCGTCACAGATGTCATATTTTTGTTATACAAATACAATAAAATAATAATAAAAAATGCAAAAAACACCTTCAAAGCCTTGATACAATAGGTTTTTTCATATAATTTGCTACTTTACATCTTATTTACATCTTTATTAAAATGACATTTTGCTAATAATTATGCGCTATAGTATGGATAAGTTCAAAACAAGTAGTTAGCCTTCATCATGATTCCACCTTTGCAGAAAATCACAGCTGCTAGCATGAGCGAACGCATAACTATACATAATTAATTTGAACAAATTTGACTAACACCTCTTTGCCGATTACGTCACAGCGTAATTGTATCCAAACGTTGGATATCCACCCGAGGTTTTAACTTCATTTAGCGAGTGTTTATAACACACACTTGAAACAATATAGACACTTCCTCCAGCCATCTTGCAACTCTCATAGAGGTGGGAAGATGCTACTAAAAGAAGTTAAACACAAAAAAGCTCCAGCTATTTCCCAATAGTAGCTGGAGCTTTTGATATTTTATTCTTTTTTACCATAGCGTTTCGGTGCCTGCATAATGGCATCCCACACGCCGCTAAATGGCGGTGCATACGCTAAGTCCAAATCCAGTAGTTCCTCGAAGGTCATTTCATTGTAAAGTGCTGTCGCAAATACATCGATGCGTTTATCGACGCCGTGCTTCCCGACAATTTGTAAACCTACAAGTTTGCGGCTATGTTGTTCGACGAGCATTCGTAGCTTCATCGGCTGGACATTCGGATAATAGCTCGCAATATCATTTACTTCCATCACATACGCTTCTACAAGTGCATTTAAACGATCTGCAGCTTCATTATTTAATCCTGTCATGCCGATGTGCAGGTCGAAAAACTTCAAGATGGATGTTCCGACAATACCGCGGAACTTCTGATTAAATCCGGCTATGTTCAACCCAGCAATTCGCCCCTGTTTATTTGCCGTCGTCCCAAGCGGTAAATAATCATCCTTTTGGTTTACGCGATTAAAATGAGAGGCACAGTCCCCAGCCGCATACACATTGGGAATCGAAGTCTCCATTTGCTCATTGACGATAAGTGCACCATTTTCCAGCTTGGCAAAACCTTGTGCAAACTGTGTATTTGGACGCACTCCTGTTGCGACGATAACGAGGTCTGTAGTATGCACACCACTATTTGTCCGAACAGCCTCCACAAATTCGGTTCCTACGTAGCCAATCGTATCTTCATTTAATAAAACTTCCACACCGTTTTTGATTGCTTCTTCATATATAAGTTCAGTCAGCTGCGTATCTAAAATCGACATTAAGTTGCTTCCACGTTGAATGAGACGTACATCGAGACCTCGCTCCCGTACTGTTTCGACAACTTCCAGACCAATATATCCTCCACCGATGACCGTTACGTGCTTCACATTCGGTAACTGTTCCATCAGTTCATTCATTTGCGGAATTGTTTTTACTGTATGAATCCCTTTTAAATGGGCATTTTCGATTTTCGCCATTGTCGGTGATGCCCCTGTGGCGATGAGCAGTTTATCGTATATAAATTCGAATGGCTCATTGCTGTTTACATCAATCCCACACACTTTTTGCAGTTTCGTATCAACTGCAGTCACTTCATGGAAAATGCGGGCATCAATTCCGTATTTCGAACGAAACTCTTCAACATCCCTTGCAATCAATTCTTCTGCATGAGGGACTTTTCCGTTAATTACGTAAGGCAATCCGCATTGTCCATACGAATAGACCTCTCCTTTTTCCAATACGACAACATGGGCGGATTTATTGTTACGCACGATTTCCATAGCCGCACTCATCCCCGCCGCGTCGCCGCCTATAATTACAACTTTCATAGCTGATCCACTCCTCAATACACTTTTCTCTTTCTTTATAAAATGCCACCGAAAATTATTTCTATTAATAGCATACCATTACTATTGTTTCGTAATCCTATGTATTCCCAAAATATGTTACACTAACTATCAGAAAAATCCCATATTTCTTTCGTCCGGCATATACCGGACGAAAGAAATAAAGCCTCCGGCGGATGTCATGGATTCGATAAGGACATCTTTGCGCCGGGGCGCAAAGCCGAATCCAGACGCAATTACGCCAAGGCATAATTGATAAAAAAAGGAGAATATTGAATGACTAAAACAACGATTGGCATTATCGGCACTGGTGTTGTCGGTGAACGCATTATTAACCAGGCACTGCAAAACGAACATTATGAAATTGCGGCAATTTTCGATACAAATGAAGCACGTACAGCGCAATTGGCATCTAAATATAATGTACCCGCTACTAATGATTTACAAGCGTTATTAAATTTAAAACCGGACTGGGTGTACATCGGCACACCGCCTGTCAGTCATGCAACACTTGCCGCAGAAATTGCAAAGCATGGATTACATATTTTATCGGAAAAACCGCTTGCCCATGATGCAGAAGACGGAGAAACAATGGTACGCATTGCAAATGAAGCAAATGTTCAAACAGCGATGCACTTTCCTTTAATGTACGGTGCAGCAGTCTATCAGCTAAAACAAGAGCTGGCAACAGGTATGGGTAATATTACACGTATTGAACTACATACGTATTTTCCTGAATGGCCTCGTAAATGGCAGCAAAATCCTTGGATTGCTTCACGTGAGCAAGGTGGCTTTATTCGGGAGATTTTCCCGCATTATTTGCAATTAACGCATCATTTATTCGGTGATGTTGATATTTTGGCGCATGAAACTACTTACCCTGAAAATGAAGCACTTTGTGAAACTGGGGTATCTGCTTTAGCAAAAACAGCAAGTGGTATTCCAATGGTCATGAACGGTCTTGCAGGTATTGGACAGGAAGAGCGCATCGACTTTAAAATTTTCGGTACAGAAAAAGTCGTAACATTGCGCAACTGGTCCGAAGTTTATATCAGCAAAGCATATGAACCGGAAGTGAAAATAACATCTGACGAAACTCCTGAAACAATGCTCGATGCATGCCGAAAAGTCCTTTTAGGAGAGGAAGCATTTGTCGTACCATTTGAGGAAGGCCTGAAAGTGCAGCGCTGGATTGATGAATTGCTGAAATAACAATTGGTATTATGGAGCTGTTTGGAAAGCGGATTAACTTTCCAAACAGTTTTTATTTCGGATTCTGAAATATTTAAATTGTAAATACCCCTCTTGTATACTAAAATAATTTTAATATTCTTTTTATTATGTCATTAAAATTAAAAGGGGAATTATTTGTGGACTTTTTACATTATCCGTATCCAAGTAAGCGGAATACGGTCATCGCCAATCGAGGTATGGTCGCAACATCTCAGCCGCTCGCAGCACAGGCAGGACTGGATATTTTAAAAAAAGGCGGCAATGCAGTCGATGCAGCGATCGCAACAGCGGCGGCACTAACTGTCGTTGAGCCTACATCAAACGGAATCGGCGGCGATGCATTTGCGCTCGTCTGGATGAAGGATGAACTTTACGGGTTAAACGCTTCAGGACCTTCTCCTAAGTCGTTTTCCAAAAAAGCCTTAACCGAACGCGGACTTGATCAAATTCCGATGCATGGAGTTATTCCTGTTACTGTTCCAGGTGCTCCATCCGCATGGGCGGCCTTGTCAAAGCGGTTCGGGAAGCTGCCACTGAGTGAAGTATTAGCCCCTGCCATCTCGTATGCAGAAGAAGGATATCCGATTTCTGTAACGCTCGGACACTACTGGCAATCTGCCTATAAAAAGTATAATAAGAATTTCACATCCGAAGAATTCCAGCACTGGTTTGAAACATTTTCAATTGATGGACGGATGCCGGAAATCGGTGAAGTGTGGAGTTCACCAGCACATGGAGATACGTTGCGCAAAATCGCCAAAACAAATGGCGAGGCTTTCTATAAAGGCGAAATTGCAGACAAAATTGATGCTTTTATGAAAAAACATAATGGCTTTCTTACAAAGGACGATTTGGAAAGCTATGAACCGGAGTGGGTAAACCCGATAAAAGTGCATTACAAAGGCTATGATGTATGGGAAATCCCGCCGAATGGCCAGGGCATTGTTGCACAAATGGCGCTGAATATTTATCAGCATGCCGAATCGAAGTGGCATGATGCCGAGACACTACATAATCAAATCGAAGCGATGAAGCTTGCGTATACGGACGGTAAAGCATTTATCACAGAAACAATGGATATGCCGATAAATGTCGAAACACTATTATCTAAAACTTACGGAGAATCACGCTTTGCCGAAATCAGCAATACAGCACTCGAGCCCAAACCATTCGATATTCCAAAAGGCGGCACGGTGTATTTGGCAACAGCCGACGCAGATGGGAATATGGTATCGTACATCCAAAGTAACTATATGGGCTTCGGTTCAGGCGTGGTCATTCCGGAAACGGGTGTAGCACTTCAAAACCGCGGCTATGACTTTTCATTGGATGAAGCACATCCGAACTTCTTAAAGCCTGGAAAACGAACATTCAATACAATTATTCCAGGATTCTTGACGAAGGATAATGAAGCGGTCGGACCGTTTGGTGTAATGGGGGGTTATATGCAGCCTCAAGGGCATTTCCAGGTCATTACATCCACAGTCGATTTCGCACTCAACCCGCAAGCAGCACTCGATATGCCGAGATGGCAATGGATCGGTGAAAAGCACGTTGAAGTCGAGCCGCACTTCCCTAATTATTTAGTGCAGGCATTGCAGCGGAAAGGCCACGACATTCGAGTTGCAGTCGACGGCGGCAGTTTTGGACGCGGCCAAATTATATGGCGTGACCAGAAGACAGGCGTACTGTACGGTGGAACAGAGCCACGAACAGATGGCGCAATTGCCGCTTGGTAAAAGATATTCATACAACAAATCAGGCGTATCCCATTGAATTGATTTTACGGGATTGGTTCAAATCAGTTTAAAACGAAATATATTGACTAAAAAAAGGTAGCGTATTTGCTACCTTTTTTATACCAATTATTCAGCTTCTGTTTCACTAGAATCAGCAGATAATTCCTCTTTGCAAAACGCCAAAATCATTGCTTCTTCGTCTTCTTCCAATGCAAAATCCAAAAACTCATTATTTGCTTTATCGATAATAAAATAGTTCACGATGCGTACGATGTCGTCAATTACTCCCACGATTACGCGAATCTCTAATCCTGCAGTAGAATACAGTTCATCTTCCTCATCCACTTCTACATCTAATAAAAACTCATAGCGTTTACCTTCAATAATCTTTGTCGGATCTAAAATTTCTTCTATTGAAAATTGCGTAATATTCATATTCATGCTCCTTCCGGGAAATGCTTCTATTTTATCATAAACGAAAATTGCCCCGCGTCAAATAACAATCATTATTTACACCGTGACAGCAACGTTTTCATATGACAAACTAGAAATTAAGGAGTGATGGACTTTGAAAAATCTATTATATTACAAAGATGCAATGATGAAGGAATTTACGGCACAGGTTGTGAAAACAGGCAAAGATGACACGGGAAACTTCATCGTATTAGACAATACGGCCTTTTATCCTACAGGTGGCGGACAACCCCATGATACCGGCTGGATTAATGATGTGGAAATTATCGATGTTGAGAAAATTAATGAGGAAATTCGTCATTATACGGCAGCCGATGTGTCGAATATTTCCGGGGAAATATCCGGGAAACTTCATTGGTCGCGCCGATTCGACCATATGCAACAACATGCGGGGCAACATATTTTATCAGCGGCCTTTGTTGAATTATTCGATATGGCGACAGTGAGCTTCCACCTAGGAACAGAGCTTGTCACAATCGATTTAAATGTTGGTGAAGTATCAGAAGATCAGCTGGCAGCAGTGGAAAAACGGGCTAACGAAATTATTTTGGAAAACCGACCTATTGAAACAAAGTGGGTAACAAAAGAAGAATTAGCACAATATAACCTGCGGAAAGATGTAAAAGTCGACGAAGATATCCGTCTAGTTATAATCCCTGATTATGATTACAACGGCTGTGGCGGCACACACCCTACTTCTACCGGACAAGTAGGCTTAATTAAGATTTTAGCTACCGAGAAGATGAAGAAGCAGATTCGTGTACATTTCGTATGCGGGAATCGCGTATTACAGCAGCTGGCAATGCGCAAACAGGTCTTAAGCGATGTGGCACGACAGTTGAGTGCATCGGAAGAAGAAGCAGCTAATACGTTGCGCAAATTCACGAAAGCAGCAAAACAAACAGAGAAAAGTTTAACGGAAGCACAAGATACCCTTCTTGAATTCGAAGCAAAAGAACTGGCAAAAGAAACCGTTGCAGCCGTGACTTTCGAAAACCGTTCGATCCAAAGCCTGCAGAAGCTTGCCCGTTTTATTACACAGCAAAATGATGAGGCAATTGCCCTGCTCGTTGCCAATAATGAAGACAAGCTACAATTTGTTGCGGCACGCGGAAGTGAACAAACGAAATCGATGAAAGATATTTCTGCAGCTGCTTTACCGCTTATTAATGGTAAAGGCGGCGGCAATGATGCGCTTGTACAAGGTGGCGGTGAGAAGGCAATAACTGCAGAAGCATTGATTAAGGCAATGAAGGAAGCAGTTCAATAAAGTGAAATTTCAATCCGGGAGGTTTTCCTCAACGGATTGTTAGTTGAACCAATCGGGCTTTTACGAGGAGAAGATCTCCCGCATCTCCCTTTGCCCTGCCTAAATATGAAGGCTGGATCTTACTAACCGTTAATGCGGGATAAAACGAAAGAAGAAGCGATAGAGGGTACCCTCTATCGCTTCTTCTTTTTATTCTGCACGCAGTCCATTCATCCCGCGACGAATGTTTGTTATATCGGTATAACCGAGCTTTACGAGTTCCTTGCACGCTTTATTACTGCGTGCACCGCTTTGACAAATGACAACAATTGGTCGATCTTTCGGCAAATCTTCTAAATACGTTCCAAGCGGACGATTAATAAACTGAGGAATATGAGCCTCTTTATATTCTTTTTCCGTACGGACATCCACAAATACATATTTCTTATCATCCAGTAAAGGCTGCAGTTCTTTTACCGTCATATATTTCACGCCTTTTTTCGGCATAAAACGCACGATCATTACAATGATTCCCACCATTGCAAGTAGTGTAATAATCCCTTCCATTTGCATACTCCTAAAATCTGTTTTCACTTATTTTACGATAATCTGCATAAGCTTACGAATATTTTGCGCTTTAAGAACGGGAATGCCGTCCTTTATTGAAGGTTTGGAAATATATTAGAACTTTTTGCAGATTATTAGAACAAGGGAATACTTTATTTGAAAAGTTCACCAGGTTATTAGAAGAACAAGGGCCTATTTTAGAACTTCTTAATAATTTATTAGAACACTCACATTATATTAGAACTTATTCGACTTTATTAGAAAACCTACAGCATATATTAGAAAACTACTAATTAGTCTTTCCTTTTCAACTCGACCACGTAAATTTCAGGCAGATTAAAGATTCGGTAAGGAAACAGGCTGTTCCCCAACCCCCTATTTACTATCATTTCCGTGTCCTGCTGTTCATAAATACCTGCTGTGTATGTTGGCATGAAACCTTGAGTTGGCGCAAAAAGTCCGCCGATAAATGGCAGACGAATTTGACCACCATGTGCATGCCCTGTTAACACTAGGTCAATGTCCTTTTCAACATATGTTTCAAACACCTCAGGACGGTGTGACAATAGCACTTTAAATGCATCCGCATTCATATTGTACAGTGCTTCATCTATTGACTGTCCCACTTCTTTCCCCATTAACGGGTCCTCAATACCCGCAATGACAATGTGCTCTCCATTGCGCTCCAACTGTACCGCATCATTCGGTAACACATGGACGCCCAGCTCATTTAAAGCCGCATAAATTTCATCTGTTAAATTCAATGCAACTTCGTGGTTGCCCAGAACATAGTAAACATCCGCAATATCGACTAACTGACGCACAGCCTGCAAGCTGTTTTCCAAGTCATAGCGGCGACTATCAACTAAATCACCCGTTATGAAAATAGCATCCGGTTTGGTAGCCCGCACTTTTTTCACTAATCGCGATTGATTTTCCCCAAATGTCGCATCATGCAGATCGGTTACTTGGGCAATCCGGTAGCCATCAAAGCTCTCCGGAATTTTCTCTGATTCATGTACATAATCGGTTGTGACAAGCCAATTATTATTTATATATAAAAATAGATAGACAACACCTATAAAAAGGATTAATTTCAATAACTTTTTCAATTTATTCGCTCAATTCATTGTGAGTTTTAAGCAGCGACTAATACCACCCATCTTTATCAATAATATTGAACTGTTTCGGAACATTCAAGTGTAAAATCCGTTTACCAATTAATTCGTTGAGTGGATTATTGTAGCTTTCGTACTCAGTAGAGTTTAAAAGTTCCATAGATAAACGCATTGATTTCGCTGTTATTTTCGTTTCGGTCTCTATAATGTATAGTTTATTGTCATCCCACTCGATTTTTGGTGCTTTAACATATGGCGAAATATAAACACGATTCAAATAAAGCGGTGTTTCGTAATAAGAAGCCTCTATTTTATTTTCGGCTGAATCCGTCCATGAAATAACGACCGGTAAGTAATAGCTGGTTTCATTACGTATGATTTCAATATTTTCTTCTTTCGCTTCAAATGTTTCCGTAAATTTTAAATGCTCTTCCTTTAAGCTTTCAAACCGGCGATTTTTTAAATCTTTCTCCAGCTGTTCGGTTTCCTCCAGTTGTTCCTTTAAAACCTTATCTGAAGCTATCTTTTCCACATTGCCCGACACAAACAGTAAATATATAAACGCCATAATTCCACAACTAAAGTAAACAGCGGCAAACCAAAACGTACGCTTCGGCTTCCAGATTCGTATTTTTGTAATTAATAGGCTAGTAAAAATCATAACTATACCTAGTATTAGAACAAGAAACATAACCCCACCTATCATTGGCGTGTCACCTCCCTTTTTCGACGGATCAACGCAATTAGAAGCCATAAAATTACGACATAAACAGCACTTCTCCCAATAATTTGCATTGTTCCATCACCAAAAACAAATTGCCATGTATCAAATGTATATTGACGAATTAGTAAGAACATACCGACAGCGAGTATGATAAAAGCAATCTTTGAGAAATTGAACACGGCATGCAAAAAATAGCCGACTGATGCAGCGAGTAATGTACAAACAATAAAACCGATAATTGCAATAAATGAAATATTAGAGTCGTAATACAAACTCTGATCTCCTGTACTCAACAGATTGATTAAAACGGAAATCGTTAAAGTACTAACCGCAGCTGCAAGTGTAAAAACACATAATACTATAAGGAATATTCCGGTTGATACAACTTCCGTCAGATTTGTCGTTACAATCGAGTAGTTTTGCCGGGAAAGCTGCTTTGAAGCGAGCATCCATCCTAAAATCAGCATTAGCATGATTGTATAGATAAAAAATCCGTCCAGTGAATAGAATTGCTCTTCATAATTCACAAAACTGGTTCCTGTTCCTAACGAGCCGCTCATACCACCTGAAAGTAACCCCATTAAAATATATACAATCAGCACCGTACTGAACATTGAACTGTACGCCTTACATTTCCACTTCACCTGCTCATAAATATTACGCATTGGACTTACTGTTACGATAGATGTCATCAACGGAACCCCCTTTCGATGTCGTCAACACTTTGCATACATCACTTACCGATAGATTTTGCATTCTTACTCCTTCAGGTAATGGCAACTCACTGTTTTTAACAATTGCTTCGAAAATTGGGCCGTTTTCATATGTCGCAAGTACTTCATACGCTTTTAAAGCCGGCTCCACGTTCTCCTTTTGCCCTACAAGCTTGATGGCAAGACTCTGCACTTCTTCAACAGGAGCGAATAATTCAACTTTACCTTCATGCAACAGTAAAATTTCTTCAATTAAATGTTCCATTTCATTTAAATAATGACTTGAAATGATCATAATACGCGGATACGCCAGGAAATCCTTTAAAATGATGCGGTACATATCATCACGGATTGTTTCGTCCATGCCGTTCATTGGCTCATCCAGCAAAGTAATCGCACAGCGGCTTGCAATGCCATAAATTAAATTGAATACCGCTTTTTGACCCTTTGAAAGGTGGTGGTGATGACTTTTATCGGATATGCGGCTAAACTTCAATAGTTCAAACGCTAAATCCGTTGCAAAGTTTTTATAGAATTTTTCACCCGACTTCAAAATTTCCTCTAAATTCATCACAGACGGAAATGTCACATCTTCGATAAATATCGTATTCGCGGCAACCGTTAAGTTTTGAAATGGTCTTTTACCAATAACTTCTGTTTTTCCAGCCGATGTTTTTACATGACCTGCCAGTATTTTCAGCAATGTCGACTTGCCAACACCATTGCGCCCAATCAGCCCAATGATTTTCGGCTCTGTAATTTCAAAAGACAACTGTGTCAAAATCGTTTTCCTGCCGTATCGTTTTTCCACTTGTTCGCATACAATCATTCGCTCACCCCTCCTTTTGAATATGTTTGATCAACTCAATCAAATCTTCATCCATCACGCCTAAACGTTTTGCCTCTTCTACGATTTCCTTTACCATCTTCGTCAATGTATCACTTCGTCTTGTTGTTAAAATACGATATTTTGCATCCCCGACCACAAACATTCCAAGCCCTCTCTTTTTATATAGAATTTCTTTTTCAACTAAAATTGTCAGGCCTTTTCCGGCAGTTGCCGGATTAATATTAAAAATTTCAGCAAGCTGATATTGGGAATAAACTTTCCCTTCCGGTAGCAGTCGATCGGCCAATATCTCATTTTCGATCCATTCCGCTACTTGCATATAAATAGGCATTGTACTTTGTGTATTAAAAATCAAAGGGATCCTCCTTTCAAAGTTATCCAGTACATTAGTGTTGTAATGTACTATATAAAAAACGAGCTTATTTGTCAATAAATCGAGAAATATTATCCACATATACTATTTATCCACAAAGTTATACACATTAACGTCAATTATCCACAATTTAATCACGATTTTTCAACAGGTTGCAATCAACTTATCCACATATTAATATCTTGAAATTCTATTTTAGAACAAGATATTAAAAAAATATTCGAATATATATTCATTTGTTCTATAAAATGTCACATTTTTCTACATTAAACGTAGCCATTTCATATAAAAAAGGAATAATTTTAACTTTACGTATTAATCTTCCGCAAAAAAAAGTAAACTGCTCCTTTTCTATTGATATTTACAAAACTTTATCTACAAGTTATCCACACCTCTTTCTTTTTTATCCACTAAAAAAAGCATTCTAAAAGTGACATGCCATCACTTTTAGAATGCTTTTCCATTCATTATTTAATTTCTTTCAATGTAGCTTCTACTTCTTCTTTCACTTGCAAATTTTCTTCGCCAAACAAAATTTCATTTAATGCATCGTCTCCAGAACCTTCAGCTAGCGGTACGCGTGAACGATATGCCGCGCGACAGACTAAATGCCCCGAAACTGGTGCTGTAATAAATACGAAGATAATCCCTAAAATGAGGCGAATACTCACATAGCCATCATGGATCCAAAAGTAAATGAACCCACCGAACAAACAAAGCAATACAGAGAGTGTCGCACTTTTCGTTGCAGCGTGTGAGCGTGTGTACACATCTGGTAAACGGATCATGCCGAATGCGCTAATGACACTCACAATTGCTCCTAACAAAATAAGAAGTGCCGCCATTAATTCAATCAGCTGATTTACGTTCAACAATGACACCTCTTTCGATATATTTCGAGAATGCAATCGTTCCGATAAATGCTAAAATCCCTAATATTAAAATGGCTTCTAAAAATGCCTTTGTTTTCAAAACAATTGACACGATGGCGATCGCAGAAATTAAATTAACACCAATTGTATCAAGAGCAATTGCACGGTCAGGCAGTGACGGCCCCTTTATCACACGAAATAAGGATAGACCGATTGCCACCATAAATAGAACAAGTGCCGCCTTAAGAATCAAATCGATCATTGTGTCACCTCCAAAATGGCACGTTCAAACTTGCCGATTGAACGGAGTACCGTTTCTTTCGATTCTTCTATATCCATCGCGTGAATATAAAACGTACTGTTATCTTCTGAGACTTCCATTACAACAGAACCCGGAGTTAACGTTAATAACAGGGCCAATGTCGTTACTTGGTAGTCTCCTTCTAATTTTGTTTCATAAGTGAAAATACCTGGTGTAAAATTCATCTGTGGATCTAGCACTTGTTTTAATACAGAAACACTTGATGAAAGCAGCTCTCGAATAAATATTAGGATGAGCTTAATAATCTTTAATACACGACGCAAGTAAAACTGTGTTCCGAAAAATCGGTGCATAGCATATAAAATCAATGTTCCGACTAAAAATCCTGACATAAATGTCGTAAAGTCTGCAGTTGGATCATCCTTTAACAAAAACCAAAGCGCCGCAATAAATAAATTAATAATAAATTGACCTAACAAGTGCTCACCCTCCTTTATTTATTCGTATTTAAAACCGCATCAATGTAAACAGCAGGGTTTGATAATGTGTATGCTGCATCATTAACATAGACCGCCAGCCCTTCTGCGCCAACTCCCAAGCCAACGATACAAATCGTCAATAGTATGAACGATACCATCGCACCACGTGGCATCCGAATTTTGTCCTCTTCATTAATCGATGTTTCTCCAAAAAATGAAGCAAGGAAAATACGCAATAATGAATAGAGTACGATGATACTCGAGCCAAATGCCAATGCCAATAAAATATAGGCCTCTGCTTCAACAGCACCCTGGCCGATCAATACTTTCCCGATAAATCCGCTTAACGGCGGAATTCCGACAAGTGCACACATCATAATAAAGAACAGCCAGCCGAACAATGGATAAATTCGAATTAAACCATTCATATTTTTTACGACAATTTCCCCTGTTAATAGCACCATTGTTCCAATAAGTAAAAACAGTAACGCCTTACCGAGCATGTCGTGGATTAAATAATAGACCGCTCCTGCCATTGCGGATTCTGTTCCAATCGCAAGTGCCACCAGTATAAAGCCAACACTAATGATGACGTTATACGTAGCAATTGTCCGAACATCTCGTCCGGAAAATGCGCCCATACAACCCGCTATAATCGTCAGCCCTGCCATCACACCGATGGCCGTATGCGTAATTTCCGGCTGTAACGGGAACATGAGCGTGAACGTACGGAACAATGCATACATGCCGACTTTTGTTAACAATGCCGCAAATAATGCCTGTACTGCTGTTGGCGGCACACTGTATGAACCAGGCAGCCAAAAGAACAGCAGCAAGCCTCCTTTTAAAGCAAAAACAATTAGGAAAACAAGTGCGACAACCGTTAATAACGGGTCTTGACCGGCTTCTGCAACACGCTGTGCAATATGCGCCATATTAAGCGTCTTTAGCGTTCCATACAAGAATGCCAGTGCAACGAGGAAAATCCAGGATGCGACAACATTAATGAGCACATACTTGATTGACTCGCGCAGCTGTATCTTTCCACCGCCAAGAGCAACAAGGACGTATGACGCAAGAAGCATTACTTCAAAACAAACGAATAAATTGAAAATATCGCCTGTTAAAAACGATCCGTTTACACCTGCTAGTAAGAATAATACAAACGGATAGAAGTACATTTTTTCATGACGCTCGCCGATTGTGGAAAAGGCATAAATTAAACAGAACATCGTAACAAGACTTGCCGTTAAAACAAGGAGTACCGAAAATGAATCGGCAACAAATAAAATACCGAACGGCGGTGCCCAGCCACTAAAGTCTATACGCATAATACCTTCTGTCTGAATAAGCTGCAGCAGGACAACAGAAGTCCCCACTACGAAAATCATTGTCACTAAACTTACAACCCGCTGAAGTTTAATATTATTATTTAAAAATACTAACAATGCGGCCGTTATAATCGGCACGATCATTGGTAAAACAATTATATTATTCATCTGATGACCCTCCAAGTTCCCCTAGATCATCGGTTCCGTTCATTAAATACATTCGATAAGCCAGTACGAGTAAAAAGGCCGTAACAGCAAAACTAATAACGATTGCTGTTAAAATCAATGCTTGTGGCAAAGCGTCGGTATATGGTGCAGCCGCCTGACCTAATAGCGGCACACTCCCTTTTTTTAACCCGCCGACCGTCAATAACAATAAATGAACGGCATGAGATAAAATGGCGGTGCCGACAATCACACGTATGACACTACGAGAGAGGATTAAATAAGTAGCGACTGCGACTAGAATGCCGACAAGTACAATCATTAATGATTCCATACTAATCATCCTCACTTATATTTAAAATAATCGTTACGAGTGTACCGACAACCGTCAATGCGACACCTGCTTCAAAAATCGTAACAGTGGACAAATGCTTTTCTCCTATTAACGGGAGATTATAATAGCCAGCTGTCTGTGTTAAAAATGGTACGTCAAAGAAAATCGAGGCAATGGCCGAACCGGTCGCCAGCAATACACCGATTGCCGCCACTTTTTTAAAGTCGAACGGCATCCCCTTATGCACCGTTTCAATATCGTACGTCAAATATAACAGGACAATCCCCGAGCCAAGCACTAACCCGCCGATGAATCCTCCGCCTGGAGCATTATGTCCTGCAAAAAATAAATACATACCAAGCGTAAAGACGATGAAAACAACGCCTCGTACGACTGATTTTAAAATAACATCATTTACTTTCAACGTCTCCATCCCCCTTTTTCGCCTTAAGCTTAATAAGTGTGTAGACGCCTAGACCTGCAATGAAAAGTACAACTACTTCAAGCATCGTATCAAATGCACGGAAATCGCCTAATATCGTGTTGACGATATTTTTCCCGCCTGCCAGATCATACGAGTCCTCAAAGTATTTCGAGATTGGTTCAAAACGATCGTAATTCATTACAGCTAATCCAATCAGTGTCACGGTTGCACCGACCGCAACCGAAATTGTCACCTTTGCAAAACGCCAGCTTTTCGAAATATACTCATTTTTAAGCTTCGGTAAATATTTGAATGATAGTAAAAACAGTGCTGTTGTAACCGATTCAACGACAAGCTGCGTCAGCGCCAAATCAGGAGCTCTAAATACTACGAAGAAAAAGGCAACAGAATACCCGAGTACTCCATTCAACAGCACGACTGTAATACGCTGCTTTGCAAAAATAATCGCAATTGCAGCCGCAATCATAACGAATACAAGAACTAATTCATATGGCTCAATCACCGAGTCTTTCGAAGGATTCCAGCTGAATACGTCCGCATAAATCATATACCCTGCCAGTAGCGTTACAAAAAATACATAGATATAAACGAAATAATACGTTAAATTACCGTTCATATAACGGTTTGTTACACGTCCTGATACACTCTCACTTGAATTAATCACACGTTCATAAATCGCATTTAGCGTAAAGCTTTGCGGTATCCACAGATAGACAGGACGCCATTTTTTTAATGTACGGTATAAGAAAACCCCTACAACAATGACACCAAACGTCATAATAAGTTCCGTATTTATATAACCATGCCATGCTGCGATATGAGGCGTCATTTCCTCTACAGATGGGAACATTGGGTAAATGCTTGCCATCGCCGGACTTAAAATATAATGTCCCAAAACATTCGGGAATATAAAAATTCCAATCACGAAGGCAACTAAAATAAATGGTGAAATTAACATACCAAACGGCGCTTCATGTGGCGGCTTTTCCAAACGATCCGGCTGTATTTTCCCGAAGAATGTACGCATAACGATAATGACACAGTAAATAAACGTAAATACACTGGCCACCCAAGCGATAATCGGGAATAAAAGACCGATGCTATCAAGTGAGAAAATATCAAGCTGTGTAATTTTTAATGTAGCTGCAAAGAACATTTCCTTACTTAAAAAGCCATTGAATGGTGGTAACCCTGCCATTGAGGCACTTCCGATTACAGCAATCGTGAATGTAAACGGCATTAACGACATCAATCCGCCTAATCGACGAATATCGCGTGTTCCTACTTCATGGTCGACTATTCCGACCATCATAAAGAGCGCGCCTTTAAATGTCGAGTGGTTGATTAAATGGAATAATGCAGCAAATGTAGCCTGCGTATAAATTACCGACTGTGTTGAATAACCAAAATGCAGTGCTGCTGAACCAAGACCGAATAAAGACATAATCAGTCCAAGCTGACTAATTGTGGAGTATGCTAGCAATGCCTTTAAATCATACTGGCGGACCGCATTGAAGGAGCCCCAGAATAATGTAAGAAGACCTACCCCGCTCACTGCCCAAAACCATACCTCGTGCCCGCCAAAAATCGGTGTTGTACGAGCTACTAAGTAAATACCCGCTTTTACCATCGTTGCAGAGTGTAAATAAGCGGAAACAGGTGTCGGTGCCTCCATTGCATCCGGCAACCAAATATGGAACGGGAACTGTGCCGACTTCGTAAACGCACCTAAAAGTACAAGACACATTGCCGGTACAAAATAAACGCTCGATTGAACGACATCCAAATTCGCAATAATTTCGCGAATACTAAACGTTCCTGATGCAACATATAACATTAAAAAACCAGCCAGCATCGCAACACCACCAGAAACCGTAATGGTCATTGCTTTTCGTGCGCCTGCACGAGATGCCTTACGATGATGCCAAAATGCGATTAATAGGAATGACGATACACTCGTTAATTCCCAAAATACATAAAGCACCATTAAGTTATCTGAAAAGACGACGCCTAACATCGCGCCCATAAATAATAGTAAGTAGCAATAGAAATGGTGTAATGATTCTTTCGTTGATAAATAGAAAATTGAGTAAAGTATTACTAAACTGCCTACCCCAGTAATGAGTAAGCTAAAAATCATACTCAAGCCGTCTAAATAAGTAGTAATATTAATACCGAAAGTGGGGATCCACTCAAATGTCCTAATGAATACTTCACCATTGGCAATTCGAGGGATATATGTAGCTAAAAGCGAAAATAAAGCAACAGGAACAAGTAAAACGAACCAACCTAAATGGATATTCTTAAATTTCCTGTATATTAATGGGATTAATGCTGCAGCAAGAAATGGGAGCATAATCGAAAAAGCAATAACCAAAAGCGATAACCTCCTAACCGAGTGAGCCAATAAAAATATGTAAAGTTCGGCATTCGAACAATCACACTTGACTATCTATATAACTATCTTCATAATAATGTGGCATATGGGGAATATATTTTCCAACAACAGTAATTTATTAAAAATTACAAAAGCAAAAATATAACATAAAATTTACTGAATATAAATATGCATCATAGAAATAAGTATACAATAATGATGAGTGCATTGCACTGTAATAGCCTTCGTTTTATCTCAATTATGCTTAGTTTCTCAAAATATATTCGGATTTAATTCATTATTATAGGATAAGAAAAAGAGGTGCGAACTAATATGAAACATGTTAAAGGCCGATTAGACGAAAGTATTTTGGTTTGTGTATATTACGGACAAAATGGTGAGCGTTTAATTCGCCGAGGACACAAGCTTGCTACATTACTTGACTGCCCATTATATGTGTTGACAGTTGATTCAAAGCCAATTGATGCATTTGATGCGGAAAAATCCGGCTATATCGAGCAGTGGAAAGAACTGACAGATGAGTTGGAAGTAGAACAGTTTATTATTAAGGATAATGAAAAGCGTCCATTCCATAAAGTCATTACAGAAATTGCAATGGACTTTAACATTACCCAAATCATCGTGGGTCAGAGTGCCCAAAGCCGCTGGGAGGAAATCACAAAAGGTTCTTTCTTGAATGTTCTCTTAAAAGAAGTACCATTCGTCGATTTTCATATAGTATCGGTAAAGCGTCCTTCTGAGGATGAACTGATCGATGTATACGAAAAAGGTGTTCGTGCTTATATAATCCAGGAAAATGATTATTATAAAGTCGTGTTTACATGCCCTAAAATTGTGGCACTTGAAGGAATTTTCTTTAAGGAAATTGGGACAGACTTCGATAATGGTATATTCAAGTTTAATTATAACGGGAAGCTTTTAGAAGCTGATATAACAGAAGGTACTGTTAACAACCCTGAAATTCTTCCTAAAGATCGCTTTACATCACTAAAACCTTAATACGAAAGCTGTTTCCAAGTTATTGGAGCAGCTTTTTTTAGAATTTATAAATAGGAAGGATTATTAATATGAAATTTGAAGTGCCTAAAACAAAAAAACTATATGAACAAATAGCCGCTATTATAGAACAAAAAATTACGAACGGGGAAATTTCACCTGGCGATAAACTGGATTCTGTTGAACAGCTTGCAAAAAACTTTGAAGTTGGCCGCTCTGCTATTCGTGAAGCTTTAACAGCTCTTCAGGCTCGCGGTATTATCGAAATCCGCCAAGGAGAAGGAACTTATATCCGCAAAGTAACGGCCCAGGATATTTCATTGAACATTCCTACATACGCCTCCTTTTCACAGCAGGATTTACAACAAATATTTGAAGTACGAAAAATTCTAGAATTAGGTTTAATTGAAAATGCCGCAAAGCGCAGAACGGCTCGTCACCTTGAACAATTAAAAGAAGCGCTCATCAAAATGAACGATGCCTTGATCGATCCTGAGACAAGCAGTAACGCCGATATGCGCTTTCATGCAATCATCGCTGAAGCAGCGGACAACCCTTTACTCGTTTCGATGCTACAAAGTGTTTCAAAGCCGATTGCACAGCAAATCCAGCATACCCGTTCCATTTTATCCACTACAGATCATGCGGCTTTATACAATTTGCATGAGGAACATACCGCTATTTATAGCTCTTTAGTAAATGCAGATGATGTACAAGCTAAACAAGCGATGGCAAAACATCTTGAAACAGTCGAATCATTACTTTTCGACAAATAATGTTTTAATTCAATATAATTCTCTTTAAATACTAATTTACAAAGTCATCAGATGACCTGTTGACTTAATTATCAGAAAGTTGTAAATTTAATGGAACAGGGGGGATTGGATGAATGTATCATTATTCGCTACATGTTTAGTCGATATGGTTCAAAGTAATATCGGGAAAAACACGGTTGAGTTGTTGGAACGCTTAGGTTGTACAGTAAGCTTTCCAAAAGGCCAAACTTGTTGCGGTCAACCAGCCTATAATAGTGGCTATGTAAAAGCCTCTAAAGAAACGATGAAAAATACAATTCAAGTATTTGAAGACGCAGAAGTCATCGTCTGTCCATCAGGTTCTTGTGCTTACATGCTAAAAGAATATGTTCATATTTTTAAGGATGAGCCGCTTTGGCATGAAAAAGCACAACGAATCGCAGACAAAACATATGAACTGACACAATTTATTGTCGATTTACTTAAAATTGAAAATGTCGGAGCAAAACTAAACGGAACGGCTACTTATCACCCTTCCTGTCATATGACGCGCTTATTGAAAGTACAGAAAGCTCCCCTCACATTGCTCCAGCATGTAGAAGGCCTTGAATTGCTGGAAATGCCTTTAAAAGAAAATTGCTGCGGTTTTGGCGGGACATTTTCTATTAAAATGGGCCAAATATCTGAACAAATGGTAGATGAAAAGATTGCTTCTGCTGAGCAGATTGCTGTCCACTACTTAATCGGGGCTGATGCAGGCTGTCTTATGAATATCGGCGGACGGATTGACCGGAAAAACATTGACATTAAAACAATGCATATCGCAGAAATATTGAATAGCCGTTAATAGAGAGGAGGATGTGTATCAAATGGCGATGAAAATCAGTCAGCAAAAATTTAATGAACGCCTTTCGTCCAACTTGGAAAATGATTTTATGCGTGGTGCCGTAGCCGGCGCACAGCACCGTTTTCAAACGAGACGAAGCGCCGCTGTAGATTCTTTAAACTGGGAAGAATGGCGCAATCATGGAGAAGAAATCCGGCAGCATGTACTGGAAAATCTCGATTACTATTTATATGAATTGAGTACAAACGTCGAAGCGCGAGGCGGCCATGTATTTTTTGCACAAACTGCTGAAGAAGCTACTGAATACATTTCAACAATTGCCAAACAGAAAAATGCTAAAAAAATTGTGAAAGCAAAATCGATGGTAACGGAAGAAATCAATTTAAACTCACACTTGGAACAACTTGGATGTGAAGTGATTGAAACGGATTTAGGCGAATATATTTTACAGCTTGATGACCATGACCCGCCTTCCCATATCGTGACACCGGCACTTCATAAAAACAAAGATCAGATCCGTGAAGTATTTGAACAAAAAATTGGTTATACAGCTTCCTCTCAACCTGAAGAACTTGCACTGCATGCCCGCAAAGTTTTACGCGAACATTACTTAACGGCGGATATAGGTATTACGGGCTGCAATTTTGCCGTTGCTGAAACGGGTTCTGTTTGTTTAGTAACAAATGAAGGCAATGCGGATCTTGTAACAGCCTTGCCGAAAACACAAATTTCCGTCATGGGGATGGAGCGTTTAGTACCAACATTTGAAGAAATGGAAGTACTCGTCGGTATGCTAACACGCAGTGCAGTTGGCCAGAAGCTGACGAGCTATATTACCGTCTTGACAGGCATAAAAGAAGCGCTTGAAGTCGATGGTCCGGAAGAATTCCATTTAGTCATTGTGGACAATGGACGCTCTTCGATTTTAGGCGGCGAATTTCAGTCAATTTTACAATGCATCCGTTGTGCTGCCTGTATTAACACATGCCCTGTTTATCGCCATGTTGGCGGCCATACGTACGGTTCCATCTATTCGGGTCCAATTGGGGCGGTATTATCACCGTTATTAGGAGGATATGATGATTATAAAGAGCTGCCTTACGCTTCCACTTTATGTGGTGCATGCACAGATGTATGCCCAGTGAAAATTCCGCTACACCAATTGCTTCATAAGCATCGGGAAGTGATCGTTGAACGAGAAGGCCGTGCTCCGATTAGTGAAAGTCTACTGATGCAGGCATTTGGAATGGGAACTTCATCGCAATCAATCTATAAGCTAGGTACTAAAGTAGCCTCAACGGTTATGAAGCCGTTCACGAAGAACGAGAAATTTACTAATGGTCCTGGTCCGTTGAAAAACTGGACAGCGTATCGCGATTTTCCATCATTACAAAAAGAGCGTTTCCGTGACTGGTTTGAACAGCATAACAAAGGAGGCAATCCCAAATGATTCAAAATCGAGAATCGTTTTTACAGTCAGTCGCTGCTCGTCTCGGCAGATCCACTCCTTCTTTAACCAAACCGGAGCGAAACTGGAAGCATCTCCCTCAACACGAAGTATTGAAGGATGCTTCGATGGAAGAACTTATCGAAGTGTTGAGAGAACAATGTTTGAACATCCACACTACATTAAAGAAATGCACAAAGCAGCAACTGCCTGAAATATTAAATGAAACAATTGTAGACTATGGTGGTGGGCGAGTACTTTACAGCAATGATCCGCGGTTTGGAGTATTGAATGTGTTACCGGTTTTCGATCAATATGAACATTTAAAATGGCAATCTGGGAACGGTGAAAGAAATATCGATTTTGCTGAACAGGCCAATGTCGGTGTCGTAATCAGCAACGTGACATTAGCGGAATCCGGCACAATTATGCTTCAAGCATCACCGGAAGTCGGCCGGACGCTTTCATTTTTACCTGAAAATTCTATTGCCATTATACCGCAAAGCAGCATCGTTCCACGCATGACACAAGCTGCCCAGTTTTTACGAGAGCAGTCACATGTCTCGTCCTGTGTTAATTTCATTACAGGACCAAGCAACTCCGCAGATATCGAAATGAACTTAGTCGTCGGCGTACACGGGCCGGTGAGAATGACGTATATTTTGGTGGAGGATTATTAAAAAAGAACTTCGGACAATAAAATCCGAAGTTCTTTTTATTTCCCTAATCCCCTACTCGATCGCGTGGCAGTAAAAACGCTACGAGCAATAATAATGTCAGTACCGACACAGCATTCATTGTGAAATGAATGCCCATTTTGTCTATGAGCATCCCGATAACAATCGATCCAATTGCCCCCATCCCAAAGGCAACTCCGACTGTTAAACCTGCCATTGTCCCAATTTTCGATGGGACAAGTTCCTGTGCATAAACAACCGTGACGGTAAAGCTAACCATAATCAGCAATCCGATAATAATAAGTAATACCAATACAGCAGGCAAAGGAACAAACGGCAGTGCTAAACAAAATGGAATCGGTGCGATTACCGACAGCAATATAACATTTTTTCGGCCGAAGCGATCTGATAATGGACCACCAAAAAAAGTGCCTACAACCCCAACTGCCATGAATATAAAGATAAACAGCTGACCGCGCTCAACACTCATCCCATATTGTTCCGATAAATAAAAGACATAGAAACTTGTTATATTCGTAACGTAAAACGAACGGGCAAATATAATGAACAGCAGCACAAGTAAAGCCATTCCAACTTGCTTTTTCGTTAAAGGCGGCAAGGACGAAACCAGCATTTTTTTGATTTTCGATCTCTTTTCCGCTTCGAGCTGACGTTTATACCACATCGATATTTTCGTTAATAAAAAGATGCCGATCGATGTAAAAATAAGAATAACGGAAACCCCGTACATCCCAAAAGGCAAAATGATAAATGCGCTTAGCAATGGAGCTAATGCCTGTCCGCTATTCCCCCCTACCTGGTAAATGGACTGAGCTAAGCCGCGCTTATTGCCTGCCGCCATAAACGATACACGTGAGCCTTCGGGGTGGAAAATGGCTGAACCAAGCCCCAAGAATAGAACCGACACTAAAATCATCCAGTATTCGCCTGCCAATATGAGCATTGTCAGCCCGATAAAAGAGCTCACCATCCCAAGCGGCAATGCATACGGGAATGGTTTCTTATCTGTCATAAATCCGACGGCCGGCTGCAGCAGGCTAGCGAACATATTCAGGACAAATGAAATCATTCCAAGTTGCGTAAACGTCAGTCCTAAGTCGCGCTCTAATAATGGGAACATTGCCGGTATAACCGCCTGCATCGTATCATTAATTAAGTGACATACCCCAATGGAGACCATAATAGGATAGACAGGGTTTGATTGTTTTACTGTTGTAGTCGACATTTTTTCACATTCTTTCTGCTAGATCAATACATTACTCATAATTTTTAATTCAGCAACTCGCTAATTTTATAAAAATACCCCTCAATTTTGCCTCTCGTATTGAATGCATTAAGGGTGCATAGATTATCGCATTTTATTCATACTACCCTTTATAAGGAGGGATTATCATAGAACTGAACCTTGGCGAAATGATTTTACGTGCAAGCTTTTCCTTTTTCGCGATATTAATACTCGCCCGCATCATCGGTAAAAAGCAAGTGAGTCAGCTCACTTTCTTCCATTATGTCACGGGGATCACTTTTGGTTCGATTGCTGCCGAAGTCTCGACTCAAGTGGAAACCCCTTTTTTAGACGGCATGGTTTCTTTAATCGTGTGGGCTGCATTAACAATTATCGTTAGTTATATTTCATTCAGATCTTCAAAAGCACGTATCCTTTTTGACGATAAACCGTCGATTGTCATCAATAACGGTGTCATATTAAATAATGAATTGAGAAAAGCACGGCTTCATCCGGACGAGCTCGCTATGCTGTTGCGTGAACAGAGCATTTTCTCATTTGATGAAGTACTATATGCCGTTTTTGAAACAAATGGAGAATTAAGTGTCCTGAAAAAGCCGCTTGCCCGGACTGCAACAAAAGAAGACGTATCAGTGTCTGCCCCTGCCCCGCAATACTTTCCTCTGGAATTGATTTCGGACGGGAAAATTATTCAAAAAAACTTAACGGATCTTCAGCTTACTGAAGACTGGCTCAGAAAAAAATTAGCAAAGAAAAATATCCACGAGATCGATAAAGTTTATTATGCGCAAATTTTAGAAAATGGATCACTTTATATTAGTATTAAAAATGCTAGTCCACCTTCATAACCATTTGAAAATACATTTAATCTTCATTATATTACCAATTTTCTTGAAAGTTAATACAAAAAAGCAGAAATCAATTGTAAAACAACGATTTCTGCTTATCATTTATACTTTTAAATAACGAATATTGTTCTTGCTCATTTTAATGCCAAGCAGTACGATGACAAAAATTAAGATGAGGACAACTAATAAAGTATACCAATAATTTTCCATTAATACGCTATCTGTCAGAAGGCCTGTTCCGTATTGTGCAAGCTTCCAAGGTGTCACACTCCAAAAGCTGCCGATTAATGTATCAATAAGCAGACCGACTGGGATGAGAATAATTGTAATCGCAGCAGCGACCGATGTTTGGAAGGCTGCACTCATCGCAACAGTAAGCGCCATAACTAGCATCAGCCAAACACAATACGTACCGAGCATTGCTAAAAATTTTGATAAATCAACAGTCCCGTAAAGCAGTACTGTATAATACATACTCCCCGCATATCCCGCCAATGCGCTGAGAATAGCAATCATGCTTGCAACAATCCATTTACTGAAAAACAACGCAGTAAAAGACATTGGGCGTACATAAAGAAGTGTCGCAGTACCATTCTGACGTTCATGGCTCACGGAACCGATAAAGGCAGTAATTAATACAAGCAGTCCAATTGATTGAAATTGCCCGGTTGATGCCATAAGCAGATCAGCAGGCTGAAGTTCAGGCATTGTCATCATAAATCCATCGGGCATATTGCCAACCGCCTGCAAAATATCTTCCATAAAGTAATTCATGAGCGGATCACTAATTCCGAGCAATACAAAAACGAGCGGAATCCATATAATTTTAAAGCTACGAACACTTTCACGCCATTCTTTTAAAAGTAATGCCTTAAATTGCTGCATGCTTTCCCGCCACCTTCATAAAGATTTCCTCCAGGCTTGCCGTTTCCCGCTCTACTTTTACAACTTCAAATGGTGAGGCCGCCAATTGCTGAAGCAGCTGTTGCATCGAAGGACGTTCATCTATAACTTCCACATATGCTGCTATACCATTAGCTACAGCTCCTAATGTAGACTGACTCGCAAATTGAATCGCCTCATCCGCATGCTTGAATGTAATTTTATAACGCGGTTCCTCAAACTTTTGCTTCACCTCTGTTAATGAACCTTGCTCGACAAGTTTACCGTCTCGTAAAAACAGCAGCTGATCGGTCATTTCCTCTGCATCATTTAAAATATGCGTTGAGTACAAAATCGTCGTTTGCTGCTGCACTTCCTTTAACAAGTTCATCACTTCCCGACGTCCAACCGGATCAAGTGCGGATACTGGTTCATCCAGCAATAGAAGTTTTGGTTTATGAACTATTGCCTGGGCAATACCTAAGCGCTGCTTCATTCCTCCTGAAAAAGTCTCAGTCTTTTTGTTCATCGCATCATGCAAGCCCACAAATTCCAGCATCTTTTTACATTCACTTCTTAATGAGCGTTTTTCAAGACCGCTTAAATTTGCCACCATCTCCATATATTCAAGTGCAGTCAGCCAGGAATAGTACTGGGGATATTGGGGTAAAAAGCCGATTGCACTGCGTATATCCTTTACATCCGGCATCATGATTTTGCCGCTTGTCGGCTCCAGTATATTGGAAAGCATCGAAAGGGCCGTCGTTTTCCCCGCGCCATTCGGACCGATCAGCGCGGTTGATGTATGCATCGGTAATGTGAATGATAAATCCTCTACTACTTTTTTTGCGCCAAACCGCTTTGTGAGTCCCTTCACTTCAATACAGATCATTGGCTTTTCCGTCCGAATAGAAAGTAGGCGATCGGTCCGAGTGTATTAACAAAGAGTGATACGAGCACCCATACCCATTTCGGGCCGCGCGTCTCATAACTGCGTACAATATCCACTATGGCAACCGCCCCAAGCACCAATTGCAATACTAATAACGGCGCAATAAGTCCCCAAGGAATATTCGATAATTGATCCATTATAAATCCCCCTTAAATTTTTAAATGATGTTTTAAATTGACAAGTAAACTTTTATAGCGCGTATCGTTTTGCACACTTGCCAACATCGGGTTTTGGGCAATGCTTTCATAAATTGATTTTTTGATTGTTTCTTCATCACGTGGTGTTTGCGTGCTCAGCATAACTTCCTTTGCGATCCAGCCATCCAGCAAGTAGAAATAATCATCCCCTGTAATTTGAAATGGAAATTTGATTTGTGTACAAATTTTTACATAGCGCTCAATACAGCGAATTGCTTCTTCTATATTATTTTGTGTTGCATATCCGCTCGCTGCCTTTATATAAAACAGCAGTGTGTTGTGTATATTCAGTTTATTTAAATGAAATGTGTCTATTATCGTTTCAATTCGGCTGACCGACTGTTCGAAATAAGATACATTTCCTATTTCCAATCCAAGTGCTTCATTCGCATTCGTAATCATATACAGCAAATGCTGGTACATGTTGACCTGGTGAATTTCCTTCGCCTTTTCTATATTGCCCAGCATCGTTTGTGCCGTAGCGATAAGCTGTTCAGTACCAAGCTGAACTACAGCATCTTCTCCTAATAATTCGAGTACATGCTGAGGTTCTCCTCTTAAAATATACGTATATGCCTCAAGTAAATTCGCCTCGTTTTTCAGCCGGTAATTTCCGCTGAACTCCTTTACACGTTTACAGAGTTCCTGTATTTTGTCCGCAGCGGCTTCTTTATTCTGTGCAAGATTAAAGTAATTGACGTAAAGCTGCGCCATCTTCAGTAAAAACGGGAAACAACTATAATATTCTTCAATGAGTTGATCAATTGTTGCGTCCACTTCAGCAAATGGTTCCTTTGAAAAGCGCTTTGCTAATTCCGCATACATTTTTAAAATCCGTTCATTCGTCAATTGAGGCTCATAACCGAGCAGTGCATCAATTGAAATATTGAAAAACGTTGCAAGCTTCGGCAATAGTGCGATATCCGGATAGCTTTGCCCCTTCTCCCATTTCGAAACAGCTGCCCTTGATACCCCGACATGCCGCGCAATTTCCTCTTGTGTCACTTGTAATTGTTTACGGCGCTCTGTAAAAATGGCCGCAAATTGAAAGTTGGTCATCCCCCTCACCTCTTATTCTTATTATAAAAGAACTTTGGCTGATTAATAGCGACTAATTCTTTCGAAATATAGATTTTGTCAACTGCTGGTTTCGTTTGGCGGTGGTGGCTGGGATTGTGGAGGCAGGATGTTCTAATAAAATGGGGGAAGTTCTAATATATTTTTATTTGTTCTAATAAAATCGCGATTTTCTAATATAACCTTTCATTGTTCGAATATCCGGATGAATTGTTCAAATATCGCTAAGGTATTTTCTAATATCGTTCCTACTTCTTCTAATATCTCGTACCATTGTTCTAATAAAAATTAAAACGCCCTTCCTTCTCCTCTATTCATGTTTAAACGAAGGCCTTGCCACTCGCAATTCCCCCTCACTTTCTAATAACACCACCCGTTGTTCTAATAACCATCCAACTTCTTCTAATAAACGGCTTCACTCTTCTAATAACCGCAACCCAAACTTGCGCTCAACAAAAAACTGCCTCCAAAATGTAAAAACACTTCGGAGACAGCTTGCTCTATATAAAGTTTATTTAATTAAATGCTTAATTTCCTCGAAGCTTGGCAGTGCCGTTAACGCACCTGCTTTAGTAGCAGCCATTGCTCCCAGCTTGTTGCCGAATGCGACACAGCTGATTAAATCTTCTGTTACTGTAGGTAAACCATTGAAATGAACATAACGGAGTACGCCTGCCATAAATGCATCACCAGCACCTGTCGTATCTACAGGGATTACCTGTTCAACCGGAACATGTGTTACTTCACCGTTTAATACAGCATATGCTCCATCAGCTCCAACTGTAATTAACACGATCGGTACTAACAGCTCATCCAACTTTTGGAGGCCTTCTTCAATTGTTGTTGTTTCTGTCAGGAAATATAATTCCTCATCGGTAAGCTTTAAAATATCGGCATCTTCAAAAAATGAAGTAATCGTCTCACGGCAAATTTCCTCGGATTCCCAACGAAGCGGGCGGATATTCGCATCGATTGCGATAATCGCTCCTTTATCTTTGGCCATATCCACTGCAGCACGTGTTGTTTTTAATGCGGTTTCTTCAAACATCGTTCCTGAACAAACATTTAAAACGGAAGCACGTTTGAATGCTTCTTCCTGTAACTGCTCAGGTGTTACTTGTAAATTCGGCGTCTCATCGACATAATCTTTAAATACTCGCTCACATTTTTCAGTTAAATGCACATATACACCACTTACACGCTTCTTCGCATCAAATACAGCGAAATCAAGATTCACACCTTCTTTTGCGATCTCCTGACGGCAAAATTCCGAAGTTTCATCATCGCCTGTAATTGTAATAAGTGCTGACGGTGCCCCAATACGACTAATCCCTGCTGCAACATTGATTGTTGCGCCACCTAAATACTTCGTAAATGAAGTATTGGTCTGATCATTTGCAATATAATCAACGAATGCATCTCCATAAACTAAGATGAATTCTTTGTCTATTTGACTCATTAATTGTCTAACCTCCGACGTTGTATGTTCTTACTAATTTACCATAGAAAAGATATATTTATAAAACTTTATACTATTCTGAAACTAATGCTTTCTTCGCGCATGAATTTAATTTCTGTTATACTGTGTTCGGTAAGGAGATGATTGTTAATGAATATTACCATTCGACAAGCAGAACGAGATGACGCGAAAGCTGTCGCCCCTTTAATTTATGACGCAATCGGAGACATTGCAAACAATTTGACTGGTGAAGAGGAAGTTTCGCAGATTTTAGCTGCTTTAGAACAGTATGTCACAGAAACGACAAATCGACACAGCTATTTGAATACTTTTGTAGCGGAACAGCAAGGTGAAATAGTTGGGATTGTCGTGCTTTATGATGGGCGTCTCGGGTACAAGCTCGATCGCCAGCTTGAACAACAGCTAGCCAAAAAAGGAATACAGACTTCATTGGATATTGAAGCACATATGGATGAATATTATATCGATACAATTTGCGTCTCAAAAAATGCACGCGGACTTGGCATTGGTACGCTTCTTTTACAATTCGCCGAGCAAAAAGGCAAGGAACTTGGCTATGAAAAAATTTCTCTAAATGTGGAACTAGAGAAACAAGATGCACGACGCTTGTATGAAAAAATAGGCTACCGTACAACCGAAAGCTGGACAATAATTAATGAGCCATTTCATCATATGGTGAAATCGCTTTAGAATAGGAAGAAGTAATAAATGAAACAAAACTGGATTTACCCGCTATTAATCGTAATAGCGGCTAGTAGTTATGGAGTATTATCAACAATTGTAAAAGTGGCAATGCAGCACGGCTATACTTCGTCAGAAGCTGTTACTAGCCAGTATTTCGTTGGATTTTTACTCGCACTCGTACTTTTTGTAGTAACACAACGCACATTACCGAAGCTTTCAAAAAAAGGCGCTATCACTTTGCTTTTAGCCGGAACATGTACAGCGATTACCGGTATTGTTTACGGACACTCCCTTAATTATTTACCTGCTTCATTGGCAGTTGTTATGCTATTCCAATTCACATGGATTGGGTTGTTTATGGACTGCTTCCTGAAAAGACGTCTGCCAACTCGTATTGAATTAATTTCATTAGTATTTTTATTTGTAGGTACGATTTTAGCAGCCGGTGTGATTGATGTAGATTTATCGCAGATTGCTTGGCAAGGATGGGCACTAGGTTTACTCGCTGCCTTTACTTTTGCAGCATTTATGCAATTTAACGCTCAGCCTGTTGAAGGGGTGACAACGATTGGACGTACATTTATTTTATCTGTTGTGTCACTGATTATCGTATTCATCTTCTTATCACCTGAAATTGTATGGAACGGCCAATTAACTGGCGGTCTTTGGAAGTTCGGTCTGGCACTCGGACTCTTCGGTATTATCTTGCCGATTTTACTATTTTCGATTGCCGCGCCAAAAGTCGGTGGTGCACTTGTCCCAATTTTAAGTGCAATGGAGCTGCCAGTAGCAATTACAGTTTCCGTCATTGTATTAAATGAAAGTTTAACACTTCTACAAATTTTCGGTATCGTATTTGTACTATTTGGTATGGTATTGCCATCTTATTTCGCTTCAAAAAAAGTGCGTGTTATCGATCAAAAACAACAGCTGCCCTGAATTTAGGGCGGCTGTTTTTCTTTTATTCCGGTTAATTCACTTTATTTATTTGAATTGATAAAATTTTCTAATAATTGTAGAATGAGAATATTAGGTAGTAGTTTCTATCATTTGATTGGAGGCCCATTCAACATGTTCTTTCAGAATTACCGCAATTTAATAAATGAAAAAGAAGGAATTTTATTTCCTTCCAATAGTTATCGTCAAATGGTTTTACAGCCCGCTTACGATGAGGCACGCAAGCATTTTTTGGATGCGATGCTTCAAATTCATATTGCCCATTTAAAGATGCTAGAAGAACAGGAATTGGTTACCTCAGAAAATGCACGTCGTATCGGTCAAGCTATCCAAAATCTTGATTTGGAATATTATAAAACGCGTGATTATAACCCGCAGTTTGAAGATTTATTTTTTCGTATTGAAAACAAGCTAATCGAACTGGGTGGCGATGTTTCTGGAAATTTACATATTGGACGCAGCAGAAACGATATGGGAATCGCCATTTACCGCATGACACTACGTAAAAAGATGCTCACGCTCATGCAGGAACTTTTGAATTTACGTCAATCGCTAATCGTCTTTGCCGAAGAGCATGTAGAGACGATTATGATTGGCTATACACATACACAGCAAGCACAGCCGACAACGTTTGCCCATTATTTAAAGGCCGTTATTGACCAGCTTACTAGGGACTATAAACGAATGCAGGCCGCATATAATACGATTAACCGAAGCAGTATGGGCGCGGCTGCTTTAACAACTACAGGGTTTCCGATTAGCCGCGAACGGGTGCAGGAGTTGCTTGCCTTTGATGATTTAATCGAAAATGCTTGGGATGCGGTAGCCGGTGCCGATTATATCGCAGAAGCTGCCAGTATCGTACAGCTTGCCGCACTTAATTTAGGGCGCACATCTCAGGACTTTTTACTATGGGCAACACAGGAATTTAATGCTTTTAAGCTGGCCAGTCCATATGTGCAAATCAGTTCCATCATGCCTCAAAAACGCAACCCTGTTTCAATTGAACATACACGTTCACTGCTCTCATCGGTTGTCGGGGATGCGGCAACTGTATTGCAGATGGTTCACAATACACCATTTGGAGATATTGTCGATACAGAAGATGATATGCAACCTTATTTATGGCGGGCAATCGACCGGTTAGTCGGAATTTATAAGCTATTTGCAGGAATGATTCTCACGATGGATGTGAATAAGGAGAATTTACTGAAGCGTGCACAAAACAGCTTTGCCAATGTAACAGAGCTTGCCGATTCCCTTGTCCGCTCCGAAGGTATTTCATTCCGTCAATCACATAAAATTGTTAGCCTTTGTGTGCGGGAGCTGATGGCAAATAATAAAGAATCGCTTGCAAGCCTGACATGGAATTTGGCAAATGAGAAATGTGTGGAAGTTACAGGAAAGACGCTTCAAATTAATGAGATTGCTTTTTACCAGGCCATTCAGCCGGAATACTTCGTTAATATTCGTACATTAAAGGGAGGTCCTGCGCCTGCAACAATGCGAAAATCACTTAGCCAGGCACAAGATGATACTGTCCATCTTGAAAATTGGCTGAGAGAAAAAACAGAGGCAATTTTAAAGGCCGAAAATGGATTGGAACAAATTTTAAAGGGGTGGACGGAACATGAGTAATCGTTATGTATTAGCCGTTGATGGTGGTGCATCAAAAACAATAATGACTATTCGCTCTACAGATGGCCGTGAACTATTTACCGCAACTTCCACAGGCTCAAATTACCAAGCTGTTGGAATCGAACATGTCCAACATGTATTTACCGGCCTGCTCCGGAGTGCAGCAGCTCATTTACCAAGTCTGTTTATTGATATCGCGATATTTGCACTTGCCGGCATTGATACAGATCAGGACAAAAAGATTATCGAAGAGATTATTGAAGAAAGTATCGCCCGCTCCCCTTTTACATTCGGTCAAATTATTATAGAAAATGATGTTGAAGCAACTTTAAAGGGGCTCGGGAAAAACAATGTCAGCCTGCTAATTTCCGGTACAGGGGCTATTTGCTACAGCCTTATGAATGATCGGATTAGCCGCGGCGGTGGCTGGGGTCATCGGATTGGCGATGAAGGAAGCGGTTACTGGATCGGAAAACATATTGCAAAAGCAATTTTCCGCGCTGCCGACGGGCGAAATAAACCGACTTTATTAACAGAGCTTGTTTTAGCTGGTCATCATGTCAACAGCACAGATGAATTGTTCAATCTCATTTATTCAGCGGATTATACAAATGCGCGATTGGCAAGCTTCAGTTCCTACTTACAACAGGCAGTCGAAATGGAAGATACTGTTGCACAAAAAATTATGCAAAAGGCAGCAGATGAGCTTGTATTATTGGCAACAACGACATTGAAAAATGCCGGTTACTCCAATATAGCCCATACACTTTTTTTAAATGGCGGAATACTAAAAAACAATCCCTTGCTTGTTGAGTTAATAACTACACAGCTCCAAAAAACACATCCGAAGATAACGTTAAAGTTATGTGAGGAAAAGCCGATTGAAGCTATCTTTAACCGCGGCTTACGTGAATTAAATGGGGCACAACCCGTAAAGTAGACATAGAAAATCCCCTTTTGCAGTAGTTGCTGAAAGGGGATTTCTTCTTTTATTTCACTACATTCTCCTGGCTTCCAAGCTTTGAATCGATTAACCCTTTTGCCTCATCCTTCATCTCATCTGTAATCGATAAATATACTTTTCCAAGTGCAGTTAAAATAATAAATGCATCATCCGTCAAACCGACTAAAGGGAGAAAATCGACAACTAAATCGAATGGTAAAATGAAGTACCCCAGCGCTCCTAAAACAATGAGTTTACTCGATTTAGGCATGTCCGGGCTACGCAGGGCAACGTAAAGTGTCGCCGCTGCATGCACCGCTTTATAACCTAAACCTCCACCGAAGTTTTTCAATTTATGCAGAAACTTTTTATCTGAATAATGTTGGTCTTGACCTTCAACCATTTTTTCGAAATTATATTGTTCGCTCATACTCATGCTCCTTTCCTTGCTATTACATTAGTATTCCTCAAATATGCGACTCGTAATCCTATACGTTTTCGCTATTAGAAAAGATTCATTTCGTATTTTGTCTTTTATGTAGGAAATTTATCCAAAGTTGCTGAAAAATTTTCGTTGGATTCAATACTTCATCGTAGTAAATGATTGAATTTTTCCGGAGCTTTGCATGACCGATCGGCACCTCGTATACAGGAACTTTTCGTCTTATCGCCTCTATCAGCATATTCGTGTCATAGTGATAAGACTCTCCTTTCACTTTACATAGCCATGGCAGATGTTTTCTTGGAATATAACGTAATCCTGTTTGAATGTCGAGCAAACGTTTACGAATAAACAGTTCAAACATCATCGAATAAGCACGATTTTGAAGTTTGCTAATGAACGGGTAGTCTGAATCTTTAAAATCACGAATCCCTAAAATAATCCCATCCGAGAAAATTTTCGTACTTGATAGCACTTGCTCAACATCCAACACCGAATGCTGACCATGTGCACCTACTGTAATAATTCCCTTTGTACGCAGTCGGGATTTTAGAATATATTCCATCCCAGTTTTAAGTGCGCGGCCTTTCCCTAGATTTTGGTCATGTGTTAATACATCGCAACCTTCTTGCTGTAATTGTTCAAACAGACGGTTATATTTTTCTTCACTGCCATCATTAATGACAATAATACGAGCGATCGGCAATGCACGCAGTTTCCTGACAAATTCCAGAAGGGCCGGTAAAGGGTTTAGCGCTGGAATCATAATAATGACTTGCTCCATTTTACATGCTCCTTAATAAAATATTTATGGGAACTATATAGGTTAATGCGATTGATCGGACTGTAAAATCTCAACAGGAATATGCCGGAATTTTTTAACATCAAACAATCCTGTATCGGTAAGCTTAATGTCAGGGATTACCGGCAGTGCCAGAAATGATAATGTCAGAAACAGATGATAATCGAGCGTAGGATGAATGGTATGCAGTCCTTCATGTAATTTTTTCAGCTTTTGCTTCGCCTGTTCTGCAGGAATATCTGTCATAAGACCTGCGATTGGCAGACTAAAAGAAGCAATCACTTCCCCATCATTAACTACGACTAGTCCGCCTTCTATCTCTTGAAGTGCATTAAGTGCGATTAGCATATCTTCATCATTTGTTCCTACGGCAATCGCATTATGTGAATCATGGGAAATAGTTGTCGCTACAGCACCGCTTTGAATACCGATACCCTGTACAATTGCAACTGCTTTTGTCCCAACATGGTGGTGGCGCTCTACCACTGCTAGCTTCAATAAATCCTTTTCGATCGATGGTACAAATTGTCCGTTTTCTACATCTACTTCCACTTCTATCCGTTTTGTAATGAGTTGGTTTGGTACAATTTTAATAACATTTGCCCGGTTTCCTTTAAACCGCAGGCGTAAATCTTCAATTGTAAGTTTTGTTAAGTGCATTGACTGTAAAATAGATCTCTCCACAGTAGATTTTTCCGGGATTGGTGAAAGTATTTCTCCACTTTCCGCAACTTTTCTTCCATTTTTCCATACAGCGCGTGCTTTCATCGTCTTTAAATCATCAATTATTATAAAATCTGCGTCATAGCCTGTAGCAACAGCACCTTTATTTACTAAATGATAGCATTCCGCAGCATTTATTGTAGCAAGCTGAATCGCCAGTAATGGGTCCATTCCTTCTGAAATCGCTAGGGCCACTGCATAATTGATGCTCCCTTGCTCTATCAATTCATCCAAATGCTTATCATCCGTACAAAAGGCAAAACGACGCGAATTAGCCATTGTTACAGCAGGTAAAATGGCTTTAAGGTTTTTGGCTGCAGAACCTTCCCGGATCAACACATACATCCCCTGCTCCACTCGGTCCAATGCTTCTTCGGCCGTCACACATTCATGGTCCGTTGTTATGCCGGCCGCCCGGTAGCCACGTATTTGTGCACTTGTTAAACCTGCACAGTGCCCATCGATGACCATCCCGTTTTCTTGAGCAAGCATTAACTTTGCGAGCATTTCCTTTTCCCCATTTAGTACAGCAGGAAAATCCATCACCTCTGCCAAACCTAGTACACTTTTATGTTGAACAAATTCCTCTAAATCCTTTGCAGTCAGCACTGCGCCCGCGTTTTCAAAAGAGGTGCCCGGTACACTGGATGGCAACATATAATAAATATCCATTTCCACATTTTCTATATCCTGCAGCATAAATCTCAGTCCAGCTTTTCCTGCGACATTCGCAATTTCATGCGGGTCTGTAACAACAGTCGTTACACCATGGGGAAGCACGATTCGGTTAAACTGTTTTGGCACCACCATAGAAGATTCAATATGAATATGTGCATCAATAAAGCCCGGCACAATATACTTTCCGTGCGCATCTATTATTTCTTCTGCTTCAAATTCACCCGGCTCGGAAATCGCAACAATTTTTCCTTCTGCTACTACAACATCCCCTTGTCGCCACCGCAAATTAAAGACATCTGCAATTTGTGCATGTTGAATAATGAAATCTGCTTTTCCCCGTTTTTGGGATTGATCGATGATTTGCTTCATATGCCACCCACCCTTTTTATTTCAAACTATCATACAATATTTTCTATCAGTAACTAAATAAAAAGGGAACGCTCATAAATTGCACCGTCCCCTTTTCAATATTCCCCCGAATCTTGCTTTCCGGGCAATCTTTTTAACTTTGTACCATAGCTGCTTCTAATTGTTGCAAGAATACTTTTTTAGCTTTTTCGATATCGACTTGAAGCTGTTGCTCTTGCAATGCTTCACCAATCACAGCAATTGCCTGCTCCAGCATTTCCGCCGTCGTATTCCCCATATGTCCGATTCGGAATGCTTTTCCTGCTAAGTGGGCTAAAGAACCCGCTACAATAACGCCGCTTTTTGCCAAGCTTGCTCGAAACTTGGCATCATCAATACCTTCAGGATATAAAATACAGCTCAATGTCGGTGCTGCTACTTCCTCATTAGCCAATGGTGTCATCCCGTACGAACGCAGTGCAGCACGGATTGCTTTACCAAATGCGATATGACGCGCTTCACGTTTTTCCATACCCTCTTCTAATACAATATTTAATGCAACATCATATGCGTAAATTAAGTTCACTGGAGGCGTCGCAAAGTACATTGCCGGGTTTTCCATAATTGCGCGCCAGTTATGTATATCCGCATAATAAGCTGGCACTGTCCCGATCTGTTCACGGGCAGCCAGTGCCTGTTGACTGAAAGCAACAATCGCCAGCCCAGGAGGAATACCAATCGCCTTTTGAGATCCTGTTAACACAATATCAATTTTATAGTCGTCTTCACCGTAAGCTTTACTCATATCCTCTTGCAATGCTGCTGTTGCGACAACACCATCGACAATAACAAGTGCCCCAGATGCTTTAATAATCGGTACAAGTGTCTCTAAATCGGACATAACCCCTGTTGATGTATCCGCATGTGTAATTGTAACCGCCTTATAATTGTTAGCCTTCAATGCTTCCTCAACAAGCTTTGAGTCTACACGCTCACCCCATGTTGACTGCAGTACATCGACTTCAATTCCAAACGCCTTTGCAAGTGGTGTAAAACGGTCACCGAAGTAACCGTGACTAATAACAAGCAGACGTTCACCTTTTGCAATAGTATTTACTATTGCCATTTCCATTGCCAATGTTCCTGATCCTGCTACAACATACACTTCCCCATCTGTATTAAATAACTTTTTTGTATTGGCAAGTGCGTTTTTAAATGTTTCCACAAACCGAGGATCCGTATGCCCTCTCGTTTCACTTGCCAGGGCGTCATAAATCTCATCCATTACCGGTGTCGGCCCTGGTACTAATAATAATTCTTTATTTTTCATTGTAATTACTCCCTTTTCACAATAGTAAAAATATTCTATCTATATAATATTCTCTATATCAGATTAAAACTCCTTCATTTTTAAAAAATAGAAAATGCCTTTCTAGCCCCATCCAAGCTAAAAAGACATTTATCTCTATAAAAACCCCTAAGTTTTCCTTATATGTTGGGAGGCAACCCCATACTAAACCGCGTTCCAATTCGATTTAGTAATTATCGTAGTAGTCAAGCTGTTCAAGTTCAAAAAGTTATTCCCCTTCTCCATCCTACGTTTCTTTCAATAACCGCTTCGGCATAACGTCTATTTACTAAGTGCACATTCCCCAATGTCACTTGAATCGATATGATAGAAGAAAAGGAATAAGTTAATCCGTAAAAGCAGTTCCCCGTTTATGAATCTATTCATAACACTGCCTATAAAATCTTAATCTTATACAAATTGCTCTGTTTCAGTAGAACCTGACATCGCAGTTGTCGATGATGTACCACCTGAAATTGTTTGTGATACTTCATCAAAGTAACCAGTACCTACTTCACGTTGGTGACGAGTTGCAGTGTAACCTTTAGACTCTGCAGCAAACTCAGCTTGTTGTAGCTTAGAGTAAGCAGCCATTCCATTGTCTTTGTAGTCATGCGCAAGCTCGAACATACCAAAGTTTAAGCTGTGGAAACCTGCAAGTGTGATGAATTGGAACTTGTAGCCAAGTTTCCCTAATTCACGTTGGTACTCTGCAATTTCCTCATCCGATAATTTAGCTTTCCAGTTGAATGATGGCGAGCAGTTGTACGCTAACATTTTCCCTGGGAACTCAGCGTGGATTGCAGCAGCAAACTCACGAGCTTCTTCTAATGATGGGTGAGAAGTCTCGCACCAGATTAAGTCTGCATATGGTGCATAAGCTAACCCGCGTGCAATTGCTTGCTTAATACCTGGTTTAGTACGGTAGAATCCTTCTGGAGTACGTTCACCCGTTAAGAACTCTGCATCGCGTGGGTCAATATCTGACGTTACCATGTCAGCAGCATCCGCATCTGTACGTGCGATTAAAATTGTATCAACGCCTGCCACATCAGCAGCTAAACGTGCAGCAATTAAATTACGTACAGCGTTTTGTGTTGGTAATAATACTTTCCCGCCTAAGTGTCCGCATTTTTTCTCAGAAGCTAATTGGTCTTCTAAATGCACACCAGCTGCACCCGCTTCAATCATCCCTTTAACTAATTCGAATACGTTTAGAGGACCCCCAAAGCCTGCTTCCGCATCAGCTACAATCGGCGCAAACCAGTCAAAGCCATCGTCGCGGCCTTCTGCATGGTCGATTTGGTCAGCACGTTGCAGTGCCTGGTTAATACGCTTTACTACTGCCGGTACAGAGTTTGCTGGATATAAAGACTGGTCCGGATACATTTGACCAGAAAGGTTTGCATCAGCCGCTACTTGCCACCCCGATAAGTAGATCGCCTGTAAACCTGCCTTTACTTGCTGTACTGCCTGATTCCCCGTTAAAGCACCTAAAGCATTAATGAAAGGCACTTCGTGTAATGACTTCCATAAACGAGCTGATCCTCGTTTTGCTAATGTTTGCTCCTGGATGAATGAACCTTGTAACTTTACAACCTCTTCTGCTGTATAGCCACGCTCAATTCCTTTCCAGCGCTGGTTTTCTGCCCAATCCTTTTGTAAAGCTTCGATTCTTTCTTGACGAGTTGACATAATAAATTTCCACCTTCCCCATTGTGTATGGATATTCTGTTAGAAAAATTTGTAATTGCCTGTTCCATAACAGAACATCTTGCTGTAATATAATGTATAACAGAATGTTTAACTTTTCATTATTTTCTGACAAATTAACTTTAATTTAGGATGAATGTGTATATTTGGAGGATGAATTGACATTTAGGCAATAATACAGAGGGAGTGGATTTGCATTGTCACTACAAAATATTGAGATCGAAAAGAACATTTTAAATCAGTATAAAATTATTTTAGAAGATTGGATTCCTCAAGATGCATCGATTGCAATAGCAGTAAACAATCGCTTTATTTATTTCAGTACAGGTCATCACCATTTTTCATTGAAAGTAGGTTCCGATGTACCGAAAGACAGCATTGCTTATAAAGTACTTCAAACAGGTAGAAAAGTAGATGCTGTTATGGAAAATACACTTTTTGAATCACCTTATTATGCAATCGGGTATCCGATTTTGGTAAATGGCGAACAAGGTGCTTTAGTTGTCGTCTTGCCCCCGTTATTTAAAGTAAAGAGTTCAGATATATATCAGTTTTTAACAGGTAAACAAATGGAAGATTGGGTACCGATTTCAATCGACCAAATTTCGCATATTGAAAGTCTGCAAAAGCGGACATGGTTTTATTCCAAAGGAGAACAATACAAAACAGCGATTACATTAAAGGAGCTGCAGACTCGATTGCCAAATAACTTTCTTCGCATTCATCGTTCCTATATTATTAATATTTGCTATATAAAGAAAATCTCTCGGGATTTGACTTCCAATTTTATTGTACAGCTGAATGATGGTGTGGAATTGCCAGTTAGTCAATCGTATATAAATAACTTGCGGGTCGTTCTGGAGTTTTAATATATGATGGATTTTAGAGTGGGCATTACAGGGTTTTAAAAGTTGAAATTCAATAAAATAAAACAAAAAACCCACTGATTACTCAGTGGGTTTGCGTTGTGCGAAGCGACGTCCTACTCTCACAGGGGGAAGCCCCCAACTACCATCGGCGCTAAAGAGCTTAACTTCCGTGTTCGGTATGGGAACGGGTGTGACCTCTTTGCCATCATCACTTCACTATAGTGGGCTTTAAATAAGCCTATGTAAAAGAATTTCATTCTTTCAAAACTGGATAAACGTTTCATTGAATTGAGCAATAAAATGTGGTTAAGTCCTCGACCGATTAGTATTCGTCAGCTGCATGCGTCACCGCACTTCCACCTCGAACCTATCTACCTGATCGTCTTTCAGGGGTCTTACTTACTTGCGTAATGGGAAATCTCATCTTGAGGGGGGCTTCATGCTTAGATGCTTTCAGCACTTATCCCGTCCATACATAGCTACCCAGCGATGCCTTTGGCAAGACAACTGGTACACCAGCGGTATGTCCATCCCGGTCCTCTCGTACTAAGGACAGCTCCTCTCAAATTTCCTACGCCCACGACGGATAGGGACCGAACTGTCTCACGACGTTCTGAACCCAGCTCGCGTACCGCTTTAATGGGCGAACAGCCCAACCCTTGGGACCGACTACAGCCCCAGGATGCGATGAGCCGACATCGAGGTGCCAAACCTCCCCGTCGATGTGGACTCTTGGGGGAGATAAGCCTGTTATCCCCGGGGTAGCTTTTATCCGTTGAGCGATGGCCCTTCCATGCGGAACCACCGGATCACTAAGCCCGTCTTTCGACCCTGCTCGACTTGTAGGTCTCGCAGTCAAGCTCCCTTATGCCTTTACACTCTACGAATGATTTCCAACCATTCTGAGGGAACCTTTGGGCGCCTCCGTTACTCTTTAGGAGGCGACCGCCCCAGTCAAACTGTCCGCCTGACACTGTCTCCTACCCCGCTAAGGGGCATGGGTTAGAAGTTCAATACAACCAGGGTAGTATCCCACCGACGCCTCCTTCGAAGCTGGCGCTCCGAGATCTCTGGCTCCTACCTATCCTGTACAAGTTGTACCAAAATTCAATATCAGGCTACAGTAAAGCTCCACGGGGTCTTTCCGTCCTGTCGCGGGTAACCTGCATCTTCACAGGTACTATAATTTCACCGAGTCTCTCGTTGAGACAGTGCCCAGATCGTTACGCCTTTCGTGCGGGTCGGAACTTACCCGACAAGGAATTTCGCTACCTTAGGACCGTTATAGTTACGGCCGCCGTTTACTGGGGCTTCAATTCACAGCTTCGCTTGCGCTAACCGCTCCTCTTAACCTTCCAGCACCGGGCAGGCGTCAGCCCCTATACGTCACCTTACGGTTTTGCAGAGACCTGTGTTTTTGCTAAACAGTCGCCTGGGCCTATTCACTGCGGCTTCTCTAGGCTATGCACCCAAAGAAGCACCCCTTCTCCCGAAGTTACGGGGTCATTTTGCCGAGTTCCTTAACGAGAGTTCTCTCGCACACCTTAGGATTCTCTCCTCGACTACCTGTGTCGGTTTGCGGTACGGGCACCTCTCACCTCGATAGAGGCTTTTCTTGGCAGTGTGAAATCAGGAACTTCGCTCATACGAGCTCGTCATCACAGCTCAACGTTATAGTATGCGGATTTGCCTACATACACGCCTTACTGCTTGAACACGCGCAACCAACGGCGTGCTTACCCTATCCTACTGCGTCCCCCCATTT
>NZ_CP150208.1:117500-120000 GCF_037969775.1 Solibacillus sp. FSL W7-1472 | reverse complement strand
AGCCCAACCCTTGGGACCGACTACAGCCCCAGGATGCGATGAGCCGACATCGAGGTGCCAAACCTCCCCGTCGATGTGGACTCTTGGGGGAGATAAGCCTGTTATCCCCGGGGTAGCTTTTATCCGTTGAGCGATGGCCCTTCCATGCGGAACCACCGGATCACTAAGCCCGTCTTTCGACCCTGCTCGACTTGTAGGTCTCGCAGTCAAGCTCCCTTATGCCTTTACACTCTACGAATGATTTCCAACCATTCTGAGGGAACCTTTGGGCGCCTCCGTTACTCTTTAGGAGGCGACCGCCCCAGTCAAACTGTCCGCCTGACACTGTCTCCTACCCCGCTAAGGGGCATGGGTTAGAAGTTCAATACAACCAGGGTAGTATCCCACCGACGCCTCCTTCGAAGCTGGCGCTCCGAGATCTCTGGCTCCTACCTATCCTGTACAAGTTGTACCAAAATTCAATATCAGGCTACAGTAAAGCTCCACGGGGTCTTTCCGTCCTGTCGCGGGTAACCTGCATCTTCACAGGTACTATAATTTCACCGAGTCTCTCGTTGAGACAGTGCCCAGATCGTTACGCCTTTCGTGCGGGTCGGAACTTACCCGACAAGGAATTTCGCTACCTTAGGACCGTTATAGTTACGGCCGCCGTTTACTGGGGCTTCAATTCACAGCTTCGCTTGCGCTAACCGCTCCTCTTAACCTTCCAGCACCGGGCAGGCGTCAGCCCCTATACGTCACCTTACGGTTTTGCAGAGACCTGTGTTTTTGCTAAACAGTCGCCTGGGCCTATTCACTGCGGCTTCTCTAGGCTATGCACCCAAAGAAGCACCCCTTCTCCCGAAGTTACGGGGTCATTTTGCCGAGTTCCTTAACGAGAGTTCTCTCGCACACCTTAGGATTCTCTCCTCGACTACCTGTGTCGGTTTGCGGTACGGGCACCTCTCACCTCGATAGAGGCTTTTCTTGGCAGTGTGAAATCAGGAACTTCGCTCATACGAGCTCGTCATCACAGCTCAACGTTATAGTATGCGGATTTGCCTACATACACGCCTTACTGCTTGAACACGCGCAACCAACGGCGTGCTTACCCTATCCTACTGCGTCCCCCCATTTCTCAAACGGTGAGGAGGTGGTACAGGAATATCAACCTGTTGTCCATCGCCTACGCCTATCGGCCTCGGCTTAGGTCCCGACTAACCCTGAGCGGACGAGCCTTCCTCAGGAAACCTTAGTCATACGGTGCATGGGATTCTCACCCATGTTTCGCTACTCATACCGGCATTCTCACTTCTAACCGCTCCACCAGTCCTTCCGGTCTGACTTCAACGCTGTTAGAACGCTCTCCTACCACGCATACTCAAAGTATGCATCCACAGCTTCGGTGAATCGTTTAGCCCCGATACATTTTCGGCGCAGCGTCACTCGACCAGTGAGCTATTACGCACTCTTTAAATGATGGCTGCTTCTAAGCCAACATCCTGGTTGTCTAAGCAACGCCACATCCTTTTCCACTTAACGATTACTTGGGGACCTTAGCTGGTGGTCTGGGCTGTTTCCCTCTTGACTACGGATCTTATCACTCGCAGTCTGACTCCCGTGTATAAATATCCGGCATTCGGAGTTTGTCTGAATTCGGTAAAGCGAGATGCCCCCCTAGTCCAAACAGTGCTCTACCTCCGGTATTCTCAATCACGAGGCTAGCCCTAAAGCTATTTCGGAGAGAACCAGCTATCTCCAGGTTCGATTGGAATTTCTCCGCTACCCACACCTCATCCCCGCACTTTTCAACGTGCGTGGGTTCGGGCCTCCAGTGAGTGTTACCTCACCTTCACCCTGGACATGGGTAGATCACCTGGTTTCGGGTCTACGACCACGTACTAATTCGCCCTATTCAGACTCGCTTTCGCTGCGGCTCCGTCTTCTCAACTTAACCTCGCACGTAATCGTAACTCGCCGGTTCATTCTACAAAAGGCACGCTATCACCCATTAACGGGCTCTAACTACTTGTAGGCACACGGTTTCAGGATCTATTTCACTCCCCTTCCGGGGTGCTTTTCACCTTTCCCTCACGGTACTGGTTCACTATCGGTCACTAGGTAGTATTTAGCCTTGGGAGATGGTCCTCCCGGATTCCGACGGAATTTCACGTGTTCCGCCGTACTCAGGATCCACTCTGGAGGGAATGAACTTTTGACTACAGGGCTTTTACCTTGTTTCGCGGACCTTTCCAAGTCGCTTCGTCTAATTCATTCTTTTGTAACTCCGTATAGAGTGTCCTACAACCCCAAAGAGCAAGCTCTTTGGTTTGGGCTCTTCCCGTTTCGCTCGCCGCTACTCAGGGAATCGAATTTTCTTTCTGTTCCTGCAGGTACTTAGATGTTTCAGTTCCCTGCGTCTGTCTTCAACACGCTATGAATTCACGTGAAGATACTATCCGATTAAAGATAGTGGGTTCCCCCATTCGGAAATCCCCGGATCAAAGCTTACTTACAGCTC
>NZ_CP150208.1:60000-115000 GCF_037969775.1 Solibacillus sp. FSL W7-1472 | reverse complement strand
GCAAGGCCCTAATTAAACTAAACTTATTTTGTTGTATGGCGCATTGTCGGGAATAACAATACATCACGAATTGATGGTGAGTTCGTTAATAACATTACTAAGCGGTCGATACCGATACCTAAACCACCTGTTGGTGGCATACCGTATTCTAATGCTTCGATGAAGTCATTATCCATTTCATGTGCTTCGTCATTTCCTGCCTCTTTTTCGGCCATTTGAGCTTCAAAGCGCTCGCGTTGATCGATTGGATCATTTAATTCTGTGAATGCATTAGCGTGCTCACGGCGAACAATGAATAGCTCAAAACGATCTGTGAAGCGTGGATCTTCAGGATTTTTCTTCGCTAACGGAGAAATTTCCACAGGGTGACCTGTTACGAATGTAGGTTGTACTAATGTTTCTTCTACTTTTTGCTCAAAGAATTCATTGATGATGTGACCTACTTCATGTGCATCTTTAATTTCCACGCCGTGTTCAGCAGCATGTTTACGTGCTTCTTCTACAGTCATCGGAGCCCAGAAGTCTACACCCGTTGCTTCTTTAACTGCATCTACCATATGCACACGTTTCCAGCCAACACCTAATTCAATTGTATCTTCACCATATTGTACAGATGTCGTACCAAGAACATCTTGGGCTACATGTGCAATAAGGTTTTCTGTTAAGTCCATAATATCGTTGTAGTCTGCATACGCTTCATATAATTCAATCATTGTGAATTCCGGGTTGTGACGAGTTGAAATTCCTTCATTACGGAATACACGGCCGATTTCATATACTTTTTCCAAGCCACCAACGATTAAACGTTTTAAATGCAGCTCGATTGCGATACGCATATATAATTCCATATCCAATGCATTGTGGTGTGTAATGAACGGGCGAGCCGCAGCACCACCTGCAATTGTATGCAGCATCGGTGTTTCCACTTCCAAATAACCATTGTTATCTAAATAGTTGCGGATTGCTCGGATGATTTTTGAACGTTGGATAAATGTTGTTTTTGATTCGTCGTTTGTCATTAAGTCTACATAGCGTTGACGGTAGCGTTGTTCTACGTCTGTCAGACCGTGGAATTTATCAGGTAACGGGCGTAATGCTTTTGTTAGGAAAGTGAACTCTGTCGCTTTAACAGACAGCTCTCCAACTTGCGTACGGAATACGTTTCCTTTTACCCCTACGATATCACCAAGATCTGCTTTGTTAAACAATTCATATGCTTCTTCACCAATTGCATCTTTACGTACATAAATTTGGATTTGGCCTGCTAAGTCCTGGATATGCGCAAAACCTGCTTTACCTTTACCGCGCTTCGTCATAATACGTCCGGCGATTACTACTTCACGTGGATTTTCTTCTAACTGTTCTTTATTAAATTGCTCATTTTCTGCAATAACTTCGTTCGATAAATGTGTGCGTTCAAAACGGCTGCCGAATGGGTCCATACCGTTTTCACGAATATCTGTCATCTTCTGGCGTCTCACCAAAAGTTGGTCGTTTAATTCTTCGATATTTGACACGTATTTCACTCCTTAATGTTTTTGCGCTCCAAAACGGCACAATAGTCCATAATGTTTCTATTGTACAGTATTTCTTATGTTGATTCACCTGTTTCGAATTAATTTTAAATATCAGATAATTATGACAAGTGATTTTTCTTTACATAAGAAAAAGGCACCATCGTCTGATGCCTTCAATGATTTTTATACAATTACTGCTTCTTCTTCGTATTCATCTGCAACACTGTTTAGAAGAATACGTAATTCTTGCTCGGTCTCCGTTAAATTGATGGCATTACGGATCTTTCCGTTTCCACGAATACCTTTTAAGTACCATGATGCATGTTTACGCATTTCTCTAACCGCCACTTTTTCACCTTTAAGTGCTTTTAGACGTTCAAAATGCAATAAACAAACATCCATTTTTTCACGAACTGAAGGCTCTGGAATTTGAACACCTGATTCCAAGTATTTTACCGTTTGATAGATCATCCATGGATTTCCTAAAGCAGCACGACCAATCATGACCCCATCTGCCTTCGTATGTTCCAGAATGCGCTTAGCATCTTCCGGTGTTTCCACATCCCCATTTGCGATAAACGGGATGCTAATATTTTTCTTCACTTCGGCTAAAACGTCCCAGTTTGCTTTACCTTCATACATTTGCACACGAGTTCGGCCATGCATCGCGATAGCGGCTGCGCCTGCACGTTCTGCTGCCTGGGCATTTTCCACAGCGAATACACGCTCTTCATCCCAACCGATACGCATTTTTACCGAAACGGGTTTATCAACTGCATCGACAACTGCTGAAACCATTTCGTAAATTTTATTCGGATCAAGAAGCCATTTTGCGCCAGCTTCACATTTAATAATTTTGTTTACAGGACATCCCATATTGATATCGATAATGTCGGCTGTTGTATGTTTGTCTACAAATTTCGCTGCCTCTACTAAATTTTCTTTGTCTCCTCCAAAAATTTGCAGCGTCATCGGGTTCTCCCGCTCGTCAATATAAAGCATGTCCAATGTTTTTTTGTTGCGGGTGTTCAACGCTTTATCGCTGATCATTTCCGCATAGACTAACCCCGCTCCAAACTCTTTTACCGTTAACCGGAAAGCAGAGTTGCAAATTCCTGCCATCGGAGCAAGAACGACCCGGTTATCCATAATAATATCGCCTATTTGGAATGGCTTTTGGTCGATGTTTGACACCTTTTCTGTTCCCTCCACTCGGTTACTCACCTTTTAATTCTTTTATATCTATTTGTAATACATCTGCAATTGTTTGAAGTTGTTCTTCAGAGGGTTTCTTCTCGCCTCGTTCAATTCGCCCTAAAATTGTTACAGATATACCAATATGTTTTGCAAATTCGGTTTGCTGAATTCGTTTTAGTTTTCGAAAGGCACGAATTCTGCGACCGTATTGATTTTCTTCCACAGATTGACGCCTTCTTTCTCTATATCAAGTGCATGTAACGCTTTTTGCACGCCTACAAGCATATCATAATTTTGCGTCATAATCTCTTCTAACGGTACAAGTACAAATGCACGTTCGTACATTCGAGGATGTGGAATTATTAATTTTTCGGTTTCATACAGTTGTTGACCATACAGCAAAATATCCAAATCGATTATTCGTGGTCCCCACCGAAATTCACGGACACGGCCAAGATCATTTTCGATTTTTTGGCACTCCGCAAGAAGCTCAAAGGCATCGAGTTCCGTTTCAAGAGCAACCGCGATATTCAAAAAATCTGCCTGATCTGTATAGCCTACTGCTGCTGTTTCATAAATTGAAGAAATGGCTGTTACAGATATCGCCTCATGTGCGGTGAGCAGCTTTACCGCGTCTTGCAAGTTTTGCTCACGCTCACCTATATTTGTACCGATCGATAAGTACGCTGTCGTCATCATACGAATTGTCCTCTTGTAATTTCAACCGCGACTTCTTTGTAATGTCCCGGAATTGGAGGGTCAGGCTTAATAATTTCGACGCGGCACCCAAAAATCTGACCTTCATATTGCGTTAAAATGCTTGAAGCAACTTTTTCCGCTACTGCTTCAATCAATTTAAACGGCTTCCCTTCAATTACTTCTTTACAAATATCATAAACGCCCACATAGCTAACCGTCTGATCCAGCTCATCCGTCTCACCTGCACGTTTCATATCAACAGCAAGCGAAACATTAGCCCGAAAGCGTTGTCCTAATACGTTTTCTTCCGGTAATACACCGTGATAACCAAAAAACTGCATTTCTTTTAAATGAATATAATCCATTGCAAACTCCTTAATGTCTCGGTGCCAATTCACCTTGTACTTCAAATTTCCCTACAAGCGCATCTATCATCTTCACTGTACGCGCCACTTCCTTTACATCATGAACACGCATCATATGGCAGCCCTTTTGGACACCAAATGCACAAGTAGCGGCTGTCCCTTCCACTCGGTCATCTACGGGTAGTTCCAAAATCGATCCGATCATACGCTTGCGTGATGTCGCAAGCAATACTGGATAGCCTAATGCAACAAGCTCATCAAGGCGCTGCATCGTTTCAATACTTTCACTTAAACTTTTCACAAAACCGATACCAGGATCAAGGAAAATATGCTCGTCACGTACACCTGCTGCTTTTACAATCGCAATACTTTCCTGCATATCGGCCATATAATCGTTGAAGTAGTTATCGTACTGATCTGACAGGCGGTTATGCATTAAAATAATCGGCACATCGAGTTCTGCCGCGACACTTGCCATTTCCGGATCCGCCTTTGCGCCCCATATATCATTAATAATATGTGCCCCTGCTTCAATTGCAGCACGCGCAACATTCGATTTATACGTATCAATTGAAATAATCGCAGGTACTTCTTTTAAAAGCGCCCGAATTACCGGTACAACACGTGCAATTTCTTCCTCATCTGAAATCCGTGTATAGCCAGGGCGTGTTGATTCCCCGCCAACATCGATAATTTTTGCGCCATCTGCCACCATTTTTTTTGCCTGTGCAACTGCTTTTTCAACTGAATTGAACCTGCCGCCATCCGAAAATGAGTCCGGTGTTACATTTAAAATGCCCATCACGAATGTTTCTTTACGAAAATCCAGTTCGATCCCATTTAATGTGAGTACTTTATAGTTTTCTAACATGACGGTCTCCTAAACACATAACAATTTTTTGTAAATATTTTTGATGCAACTTTTTATAAAGTCTGCCTTCACTGCCCGCAAAACGTACCTCCCCAATACGGGAAATCGGTACGAGCTCCTGTACAGCTGTTGTAATAAAGCATTCATCCGCCTGTTCCAATTCCCATGCCATAAAGCGGCCTTCTCGTACCGGAATTTGGAGTTCTTCAGCGAGTTGAATGACTTTTTTACGTGTAATCCCCGGTAAAATACCCAAATTAGTAGAAGGCGTATACAGTATACCATCTTTTATCCAAAAGACATTTGACGTAATGCCTTCTGCGATAACACCGTTCTGATCGGTAAAGAAACCTTCTTGAGAAGCTAAACTCGGTAACTCTAACCGCGCTCGTACATTATTGCCGTAGTGATGGCTTTTATAGCGGGTCTGCTGTTCCGGAGAGTTACGGGCTGTTTTCAGCCACACCGCTTCTTTTTCTGTCCCGCGTACCATTTCTGGCAGTTCTTTACGAAACAGAATAACGGTCGGTTCGGTATACTCGGAGGGTGCAAGTCCAATTGGATGCACACCGGCTGATACATTTAAACGAAAATACCCTTCTTTGCCGTCCTGTGCATTGAGCTTTTCAATGACCTCTTCTATGTTCTGTAACGTATACGGAAAATGAATACGGTATTCTTTTAATGCTTCAAGCAGACGGCTGAAATGTTCATGCAAATAGACAGCCTTTCCCTCATATGTACGAAATGTTTCAAAAAAACCGAGTCCATATAAAAAACCGTGATCAAACGGAGAAATTTTCAAATCTTGTTCATCGATATACTGTCCATTCATCCAACATAGCATTGCCTTTCCCCCTAACAATACGACTCAATAAATGTGCGTAACAGCTGCTTGCCGTCTTCGGTCATAATTGATTCCGGGTGATATTGAACCCCTTCAATCGGATATTCTTTATGTCGCAGCCCCATAATTTCGCCTTCCGCTGTCCAAGCTGTCACTTCCAGACAGTCCGGTAAAGTTGTCGGTTCTACAATCAGTGAATGGTAGCGTGTTGCCAAAAATGGGTTCGCATTTTTTCTATGCAGACCAATCCCCTTATGAAGAACAGGGGAAGTTTTCCCGTGCATCAATCTCTCAGCACGCACAACATCGCCGCCAAATACTTGTGCAATCGCCTGATGACCTAAGCACACACCTAAAATCGGAAGCTTGCCTGTGAAATGTTCGATGATACGGAGACTTTCTCCGGCATCGTTTGGTGTACACGGCCCTGGTGAGATGACAAGCATCATTGGCCGAAGTTTTTCAATTTCCTCGACCGTAATCTCATCATTGCGCTTTACGACCAATTCATGACCGAATTCACCGAAGTATTGCACTAAGTTATATGTAAACGAATCATAGTTATCAATCATTAAAATCATTTGCTCACCTCTTCTGCCATCGCTTTTGCCTGCCACATTGCCTTCGCTTTATTCATCGATTCAATATACTCGTTTTCCGGAATGGAATCGATGACAATACCAGCACCCGCCTGAATGTACGCAATACCATCTTGAATATACGCTGTACGGATAACGATATTTAGCTCTAAGTCACCTGTGTAGCCAATCCAGCCGATTGATCCTGTGTAAAGACCACGGCGTACCGGCTCCAGCTCTTCAATAATTTCCATCGTACGGATTTTCGGTGCCCCTGTAATCGTACCACCGGGGAACATTGCCCGAATGACATCCGCATTTGTTTTTCCTTGTGCAATTTCCCCGCGCACATTCGAAACAATATGCATCACATGCGAGTAATGCTCGATAACCATAAACTCATTTACTTCTACCGTTCCGTATTTGCTTACTCTTCCTAAATCATTGCGCTCTAGATCAACTAACATGACATGTTCTGCACGCTCTTTTTCATGTTCAATCAGTTCATTGGCTAAAGCCACATCCTGTTCTTCCGATGCTCCGCGCGGACGTGTTCCTGCAATTGGTCTTGTTGACAGCTCATTGTTTTTACGTTTTACAAGCAATTCCGGCGAGCCGCTAACAACCGCAAAATCCTCACTTTCAATATAAGCCATATACGGTGAAGGATTAAACGAACGAACTGCCTCATACATCGCAATCGGTGCTGCAGAAAGTTTTTTCGCCTGGCGCACCGACAAGTTGACCTGGAACACATCACCTTGTCCAATATAGTGCTGAATTTTATGTATAGCAGATTCAAATGCATCCCCACTGAAGGAAACTTGTAATTCCGCTTCATCCTGCTGCATGTTTTTAGCTGTTTCCTGATTAAAATGACGCTTTTCCAACCCGGATTCGGCATGCTGTTGCCAATCCGATTGCCATGAAAGTAAATCGACTTCACTCGTAGACAACTTCATCAATGTTACTTCACCTGTTTGGACATTCCGGACTGCCCAATGATCAAACAAATAAAAATAAAGATCCGGTACGTGTAAGTCATCTTCCGCATTATTTGGAAGAACTTCAATCGTGCGAGCATAGTCATACGAAATAAATCCAATTGCTCCACCTTGGAAATCAGGCAGATTCGGATTCGCTTCAAGCTTATACTCTGCGTTTACTTTTTCTAATTCCGCCAGTGCCTCACCTGTTTTCAGTTCTGTCTCTCCATTTTTCCACTTCAGTTCCAGACCGTGTTCCACTGACTTTGCTGTTGCAATTGGCTGCCATGCAGCAATTGAAAAATGCCCGCCCCTACCGCTTTCCAGAAATGCACGCTGTTTTTCCATTGCCGTCTGTTCCTGGAAACTATAATAAAACTCATCTTTTGTCATGTAAAATGTATGTGTTTCTAGTTGTTGCATCAATTTACACCTGCTTTACCTTTTTCTTAATTAAACTCGATAACGCTTTAAAAATCCATTTATAACTTAGCAGTTTCTAAGAAAAAAAGCTATTTTACGAGGTTAAACTCGCAAAATAGCTTTTAAAATCACTTAGGTAAAATTTAATTAGTCTTCAAATTGGTATAAAGGCGTTGATAAGTAGCGCTCACCGTTTGATGGGATAATTGCTAATACGTTTTTGCCTTTGCCTAAACGTTTTGCTGTTTCGATTGCTGCATAAATTGCTGCACCTGAAGAAATACCAGCTAAAATGCCTTCTTCACGCGCTACTTTACGAGCATATTCGAATGCCGTTTCGTTTTCAACCGGTAATACAGAATCATATACTTCTGTGTTTAATACGTCCGGAATGAAACCTGCTCCAATACCTTGAATTTTATGTGGACCAGGGTTACCGCCTGAAAGAATTGGAGAATCTTTAGGTTCAACCGCAATAATTTCAATTTCAGGGAATTTGCTTTTCAGTACTTCACCTGCACCAGTAATTGTACCGCCAGTACCTACACCAGCAACAAATGCATCTAATTTTAAGCCGTCTTGTTCGAATGCTTCCGCAATTTCAGGACCTGTTGTTAAACGGTGAATTTCTGCGTTTGCTTCGTTTTTGAATTGTTGTGGCAAGAAGTAGCCTTCTGATTTTGATAATTCTTCTGCTTTTGCAATTGCACCTTTCATACCTTCTGGGCCTGGTGTTAATACTAAATCAGCACCATAAGCACGTAAAAGGTTGCGACGCTCTAGTGACATAGTTTCTGGCATTACTAAAATCGCTTTATAGCCTTTTGCTGCAGCAATCATCGCTAAACCGATCCCTGTGTTACCAGAAGTTGGCTCGATGATTGTACCGCCTGGCTTTAATGTGCCGTCTTTTTCTGCTGCTTCAACCATTGCTAAAGCTAAACGGTCTTTTACTGAAGAACCTGGGTTAAAGTATTCAAGCTTTACGTAAACTGTACCTTCATTTTCACTTGTTGCATTGTTTAATTTTACGATTGGTGTGCGACCTACTAAGTCCGCCACTGAATTTGCTAATTTACTCATTTTATCCATTCCTCTCCAAATCCCTACCAAATCAATAGGTTTTACTTAATTTGTATCTTATCAATTTTTCATAGCACTTGTCAATTAATTGAAACGAAATTTTTGTAAAATTTCTGACTATTTAGTTTTACTTATTAAATAGGAAAAAGGGCAAAGACAGTTAAAAGTTCCTCTTTCACTTAAACTTCAACTTCTGTCCTGGCCCATATAAATCTGGTGTTAATTTTTAGATTCTCCGTAGATCCATGTTGCATTAAATTCTGCCCAGAAAGCTTCCGGTGTAATGGAAGGCGACAGCTGTTCCAAAGCGAGCTGACGTTTCACATGCCCTTCTACTTCATCAAAGCTGAATGACTGCCCTTCCATGTTCTCAGTAACCTTGACGATTGCATAGCGCCCATCGCTTAATACAAAAGGTTTAGAAGTTTCCTTTTCCTTCAGCTTTTCCACTTCTGGTAAAATGGCAGGATCCACTGCCGATTGACTTGATGATATAAAGCCAATGTCTCCACCTAAACTTGCCGACGCTGTATCCAATGAATGCTCGCGTGCCAGAACCGCAAAATCAGAGCCGTCCTTCAGCTCTTTTTCCACCCGTTCCGCATCCTCTTTTGAATTCACGATAATGATACTTGTTCGGTGTGTAGTTGGAATATTATAGATCGACTTATTATCCTCGTAATACTTTTTAGCTTCATTCTCTTTTACTACAATATCATTTGTCAGTACTTTATCTAAGATGAGCTGAGCACGCATTTTTTGACGCAATTGCTCTGGGGATAAACTATGTAGAGTTGAATCATTTGAATCTTGTGCCGAACGTAATAAGGCTATTTCTAAATCAATCTCTTCCTCTTTTACATCGAGTTTATATTTTTCCGCCGCTTTTTCCATAACAGCTTCATTTACTAAACTCTGCAATGTTTCTTTTCCGTAACGGTTTTCCATTTCAGCAAGCCATTGTTGGCGTGTAATTGGATCTCCCTCGACGGCAGCAATTTTTTCGCCGCCGTCTTCTTTCTCTGATGTTGTTTCATCAGATGGGAGTACCCATAACACAAACCAAAATAGATTTCCGATTAACAATAGCAGTAATAACAGCAACGTAGGTTTTGTTTTTAAGCGTCGTTGTGTATACGGTAAATTATTTTGCGGTGGTTGTGGTGTTTTGTGTAAATTACGATTGGATTTCATTCACAAAGCCTTCAAGTTCACTTTTATCGAAGTGATAAGTTTCTAAACAGAAGTGGCATTGCGCTTCTGCTTGGCCATCTTCGTCAATCATTTCCTGAATTTCACCGACACCTAAACCGATAATTGCCGCACCGAAACGCTCTTTTGAACATTGACATTGGAACTGTACAGGCATTGTTGAAAGAATTTGAACATTGCCTTCGCCTAATACTGCTTCTAAAATTTGCTCAGGTGTATATCCTTTTTCAATCATTTTAGAAACAGGCTCAATTGATGATAAATGCTTTTCAATTGCTTCGATTGTTTCTTCTTCACAGCCTGGCATTAATTGAATAATAAAGCCGCCCGCTGCTAAAATTGTATTATCCGGATTTACTAACACACCTAAACCTACTGATGAAGGTACTTGTTCAGATGTAGCGAAGTAATATGTGAAGTCCTCAGCAATTTCTCCTGAGACGATCGGTGTTTGACCTGAGAACATATCACGTAAACCTAAGTCTTTAACAACTGTCAAAGCACCTTCAGAACCGACACCAGCACGTACATCCAGTTTTCCTTGTTCATTTAATTCAAAGTGAACATGTGGATTTGTAACGAAGCCACGCACATCTCCTTTGGCATCTGCATCGATAACCATTGGACCGATTGGACCGTTCCCTTCGATTTTTACGGTAATTTTGTCGTCACCTTTTAACATCGCACCCATCATTACAGATGCTGTCATTGAACGGCCTAACGCAGCAGATACAACAGGCCATGTATTATGACGGCGTTGTGCTTCTCCTACAGTTGCAGTTGTATTTGTTGCAAACGCACGTACCTGTCCGTCATATGCAATTCCTCTTACTAAGTAGTCTTTCATGTTGAAATTCCTCTTTTCTATTGATTTCTTTTATAAATCGTTGCTAGTCCCTTGAGCGTCAAAAACGGATCGACGACATCAATCATCTGGGTTTCATTCGCAATCAATTTTGCTAGTCCCCCAGTTGCAATTACGAGGGGCTCTTCTTTACTTTGCGCTTTCATACGACTGACGATGCCTTCTACTTGTCCTAAAAACCCGTAAAAAACCCCTGCCTGCATAGCAGCTACCGTATTCTTTGCCACAACTTGCGATGTATGGGCAATTTCAATTCGAGGTAGCTTTGCTGCACGTGTATAGAGCGCCTCTGTTGATATGGCAATACCGGGTGCAATGGCGCCCCCTAAATAATCGCCTCGTTCATTAATAAAGCAATACGTAATCGCTGTACCAAAATCGATAATAATCAGTGGTCTCCCACTATATTGCTGTAAAGCGGCAACCGCATTTACAATACGGTCTGCGCCTACTTCACGCGGATTTTCATACTTTATATTCAAGCCTGTTTTTACACCGGGTCCCACAATCAAAGGCTGGATATTGAAATACTTTTTACACATTAATTCAAGTGCAAACATAATAGGTGGCACAACTGAGGATATAATAATCCCTTTTACTTGTTCAAATGAAATGCCTTCATGAGAAAAAAACGCCTTAAATTGCATCGCATATTCATCTTCAGTTTTTCGTATATTTGTCTCTGTCCGCCAATGATGGATAAGTTTATCTTGATCATAAATACCTAAAATGATATTGGAGTTACCCGCATTCATTACTAAAATCACAAGTGGCACCTACTTTTCTTATACTGAAAAAAATCATACCATATTTGGCCATCTACTATACAGTATTCAGTATTTTTAGTCGGCAATCATTCCCTTTCAACTAAAACCTGTTGATCTCCATAGGGGTAAAGGCTTTCCGCTAGAGTCTACCACCCTCCTTTTCAACCAACTCACCAAATCGCGTTTATTTAAAGGCAAGATTTTAAGAAGAAAAAACTGACTATCTCCTTTTCCCAGGAAATAGTCAGTTGTGTTGTATTATTTTGGACGGTCTTCATCGATGCCTTGCGGGCGATCATCTGACACGTCTTTCGGTAAATCTTCAACTGTTGGTGATTTCTTTTCACCTTGAACATCTTCATTAATCGATGCATTACCAGCCGTTTCAATTGTTGGTGTTGCTTCTTTTTGTTCTTTTTGTTGAAGCTCCGATTCTACTACCGCCTCTTCAGGAGGTAATATACCGTGGTCGCGTAAATGTTCGATTTGCTGTGCATTTAACGTTTCTTTATCAATTAACGTATTTGCGATTAAATCTAGTAAGTCACGACGCTCTGTTAAAATACGTTTCGTACGAGCATATTGCTCATCAACGATACGCTGAACTTCTTTATCGATTTCATATGCTACTGTATCAGAGTAGTTTTGATCTGAACCGAAGTCACGACCTAGGAATGGATTACCACCTTGGTTTGAACCGTATTGAACAGCACCAAGACTATTGCTCATTCCGTATTCTGTAACCATTGCACGCGCAATGCTCGTTACTTTCTGGAAGTCATTATGTGCACCTGTAGATACTTCACCAAGTACAATTTCTTCCGCAACACGTCCGCCTAGTAATCCGGCGATACGGTCTAGTAACTCTTGCTTCGTTGTGAAGAAACGCTCTTCTTTCGGTAACATGATGGCATAACCACCTGCTTGACCACGAGGGACAATCGTTACTTTATGAACAGTATCAGCTTCATCCAATTCAAGACCGACAACTACGTGACCGGCTTCATGGAATGCAACAAGCTTTTTCTCTTTTGGAGAATACACACGGCTTGCTTTTGCAGGACCGGCAATTACGCGGTCAGATGCTTCATCAATATCAGCCATGTTTATTGATTTTTTGTTTTTACGAGCTGCAACTAAAGCTGCTTCGTTTAACAAGTTTTCTAAATCTGCACCTGAGAATCCTGGTGTACGTTGTGCAACAGCAGCTAAATCAACTGTATCTGATAATGGCTTATTGCGAGCATGTACTTTAAGGATTGCTTCACGGCCTTTTACGTCTGGGTGACCAACCGTAATTTGACGGTCAAAACGACCAGGACGTAATAATGCTTTATCTAGAATATCAGGGCGGTTTGTTGCAGCGATGATAATAATACCTTCGTTTGCACCGAAACCATCCATTTCAACTAGTAATTGGTTTAATGTTTGTTCACGCTCATCGTGACCACCACCAAGACCCGCACCACGTTGACGACCTACCGCATCAATCTCATCGATGAAAATGATACATGGGGCATTTTTCTTAGCGTTTTCAAATAAGTCACGAACACGAGATGCACCGACACCGACAAACATCTCTACGAAATCAGAACCTGAAATCGAGAAGAATGGTACGCCCGCTTCACCGGCAACAGCACGTGCAAGTAATGTTTTACCTGTACCAGGAGGACCTACTAATAGAATCCCCTTCGGAATACGTGCACCGATATCAGTGAATTTACGGTGATCTTTTAAGAAATCTACTACTTCAACAAGTTCTTGTTTCTCTTCGTCGGCACCTGCCACGTCATTGAAACGAACTTTTTTCTTCGTGTCATCAAATAGCTTAGCTTTTGACTTCCCGAAGTTCATCACCTTATTACCGCCACCTTGCGATTGGCTTAGTAAGAAGAAGAATAAAATAATAATGATGACAAATGGAATGATGCTCGTAAGGAATGTTACGAACCCACTTGTTTGTGGTTGTTCTAAAATTTCCACTCCTGGATATTCACCGTTTGCAACTTGTTCTTCAATTTGCAGAATACGGTCTACAGTAGTTTGGTCATTTTGTAAAACGTTTACTGTGAAAGTTTCGCCCTCTTCAGCGCCTTTCATCTGACCTACAATTTTATACACGCCTCTTTCAGGCTGTATATCCATAGAAGCAATCTCATTGCTCTCTAAAGCCTCAAAAAACGCATAGTAATCAAGGTTTTCAGTTGTCTTTTTTCCACCATTAAATGTTCCAAAAATCCCGATAATCACGAGAAATATTAGTAAATAAAATATGGTGTATCGAAATATTCGATTCATCCCCAGCCTCCTCACAACGTTACAGAAAAACTATAAGTAAAATCTTAACATACGTTGAAATTTTCATACAATAAAAAGCACCACACATTTTAAACGTTGAAACGAATTATGACAAAATCCGCTCAATTACTGCTTATGCCTAAATGCTTACCTCAAAATTGAAGGTTTGTACAGTCTAGGAAATATTAAAATGAGTATACTTCGCGTTTTAAAATTCCGATGTAAGGTAAGTTACGATATTTCTCTGCATAATCTAATCCGTAGCCCACAACAAAACCGTCCGGTACTTCGAAGCCTACAACATCTGCATTCAATTCCACTTTACGGCCAGATGGCTTATCCAGTAATGTTACGATTTTAATCGATTTAGCTTTACGGTATTTAAATAAATCCACCAAATAGCTTAATGTTAAACCACTGTCGATAATGTCTTCAATAATAATGACATCGCGACCTTCCACACTTGTATTTAAGTCTTTAAGTATTTTTACTTCCCCAGATGAAACAGTTGCATTTCCATATGAAGTAACATCCATAAAGTCCAGTTCCACATATGAATCGAAACGTTTCATCAGATCCGTCATAAATGGCATTGCACCTTTTAACACTCCGACAGCTAATGGGAACATTTCTTTATATTCCTCTGTCAGTTGAGCGCCAAGCTCTTTAATACGTTCCTGGATTTGTTCTTCTGTAATCATTATTTTTTCGATGTCATTTTGAATCATGAGTAGATTCCTCCTTTTATTGTTCAAACTTTCTAAAGACGTTCATTGCTATCGACAAGAAGCACCATTTCATGCTCCGCCGACTTTACATTAGAAAATTTATTGTTAACGCGTACAGCTACTATCGCTAAAAGGTCATCATTAGCATCGACTAACAACGGCCAGCTAGCTCTTTTGGTGAAAGGAATCTTGTCATCAATAAAAATGCGAGATACTTTTTTCTGATGCTGCATACCTTGTAGCAAAATACGATCCCCTTGTTTGGGAGCCCTTACGAATAAAGGAAACGAAACAGATGATGCGGCGAAAAAGTGATGCGGATACTTTTGAAGTAAGTCCTCATCACATTGTGCAAGTTCCCCAATATATATGCGCATCGTTCCAAGCACACACCACTCATTCAAAGCGATTTGTTGATTTGATGTTCGCAAGTTTTGCTGCTTATATTCAAATACAACTTCATCGTATTGTTGACGCGCAATAAAATTCTCCGGTAAATCAAGTGCACGACTTCCATCCGACATTGAGAATAACGTCAAAATCGTCGTGCAAAGTGTGTAGCTTTGAATCGTATTTGAATCGTTATAAAGATAACTTAATAGTATTAAAATGAGCCTTCTTTGTAAAGCAAGTGGCTCTTTTTGTAATTCTGAAACCTTGACTTTATAACAATTTTTATCAACTTTCAGAAAAAGCTTTGAAAAACGCTCTTCTGCAAGCTCCATTAAATACGTATCATCCTCTAAAAGCTGCTGGGCAATGTGGACTGTGTGTCGGGAAACAAGGGGGTTTTCTTCCTTTAAAACTGGTACGACATTGTGACGGAAACGATTGCGGGTATAATCATTCTTTGCATTGCTCGGATCTTCACGGTACAAATGACCTTTACTATGTAAATATTCCCCAATTTCGTCTTTTGTAACCATCAAAAAAGGACGAATTACAGTAAATTGTTGAAATTTACGGGAAGGTAATATGCCTTTTAATCCGTTTAGTGAACTCGCTTTCGTCATGGCCATTAACATTGATTCGAGCTGATCGTCCGCATGATGGGCAGTTACTAATTTTGTAAACTTATGTGTATGCATGACGGTTTCAAAGAAATGATAGCGTTCCTTCCGGCAAATCGCCTGCATGTTTCCGCCTTCTTTTTTTTGGATTTCCGCAATCGGAATCGCACAGCTATAAAAAGGAATAGCCCAGTCTTCACATGCCTGCTCAACAAATTGGCGGTCTTGAGCAGATTGTTCGCCGCGAAGCATATGGTCAACATGCGCAACGGCGAGCTCAATATTAAAATAGTGCTGAAAATGATAAAAAAAAGAAAGAAGCGCCATTGAATCAACGCCTCCTGAACAAGCAATTAATAGTTTATCTCCGCTTTTAATAAGCTGCTGCTCTTTTATATACGCTAAAACTTGATGCTCTAAAGTGTGCATTTACTCACCTCATATTACATTTCAATGTGTGATTGCTGGTCTGAATACTTGCCACGGTTTTATGACATGCTGCAAACGGAATAACATCACAGTGCAGTCGTCTGCAATCGGGTATTTTTGTTTGAATTGCGTCATGACATCAAATAGTACAACCTGGATGGAAGCACCATTTTCCAGCCCTTGACGAATCAGCCGGATAAATAATTGTTCCTGTGCATCCCATTGTGCAGATGGTGAAAATAACCCGTCGGAAATCATTAAAATAACGTCCTCTGACAATAATTGTGTCATTTCTGTATCGATTGCGAAGTTAGGCAAAAAGCCAATTGGAGCACTTGTACTTTCTATTTTGAATAAATCATTCCCTCTTAATACATATGTCGTCATGCCTCCCGCTTTCCAACACCATAAATGGCCGAACTGTAAATCGACAAGTGCAAAATCCATTGTCGCATACATGTCCGAATCATTTTTAAGCGACATGACATAATGCATTGTGTGCATCGCTGTTTCAGGATCCATGTTGTACGTAAGACAATCCTGCATCATTTGAATTAAGCGTTCACTTTCACGATTTGCTCTCACATTCGTCCCCATACCATCCGACAGCATGATCGCCATAAGTCCTGGATGAATCGGAAATACCCGGTAAGAATCTCCGGAAATTGCATGGTTTGCATGGGAATACGTATATATATCATACTCCAACTGATAACGAATTGCTGAAGTAAACTTAATTTGGCGATAAAAAATTGGCGAGTGCTGCTCGTAAATCTGTTCACCTTTCAATGGTTCATGCAAAAATTCAAACAGTTGCTGTTCTAATTGCTGGATAACGACATGTGCATCACGATGATCTGCGACATAACAAACGAACTCTCGATTCCCTATTTCATTTTTTATCCACTGAATATGCAAACAATGAATATCATGTTCCTTTAAAAACTGCTGCATCTCCCCATCCATTTCCGATGTGCCGATTTCTAATCGCTGGCTGTTTAACAGCTTTTCAAAGTGGCTGCTTAAATCCCGAAGCTGTAAGGCAATCATTTTTTTACCATGATAGAACTGTCTCTCCATATGCTCTTTGTGTAAAGCCGACTCTAGTTCTTCCAGCAATTTAGAAGATTTAATGCATTTCCCTTTCAGCTGCTCTTCTACCCGAATCCAGCTGACTGGTTTCGTACTTCTTTTCGCTAACCGCCAAGAATCAATAATTCCTTCCATCTCCCCGTTTCTCCCCCAGCACTCTTCATATTTGAAACAGCTGGAGCAAATTAGAAACGGTTCTGCAGTTGTCTTACTTTTAGTTTTATTTTGTGTAAAATGATCAAACACAAGCTCCTTCATAAAAGATACAAATTGCTGAAATTGCTTGAGCTGCACTTCCACTACTTCATTGCGGTTCACCTGGATTATACTAACCGTATTTTGTTTGTAATACATTTTGCAATACTCAAGTATATTTTTCGGCATAAGCAGGAAAATAATTGCGCCTGTAAGCATCGACATAAAATAAACGCTATCGATCGGTAATGTTGCATCATAAAAGAAGAAAAAAATACTCGGCAGAAAACTAAAAAGCGCAACGGCATAACGTCCCTGGTTTTGTACAAAAGCGGCGACCAGCCCTGTACATGCATATAGGATCATCATACCTGTGAATGATAAATTAGCTAAGCCTATAAAAAAGCCAAGAGATAATGAAAAAATAACCGTAGCTCCAACTGTCGAGGCATAGGCTACAAGGCAGATGAGGAAATGAAGAACGATCAGTGACATTGAAAAGTAAAATAGAGTCAAGCTTTCCATGCCGATTAGCATACCGGCCAAAACGACAATAATTGCCGTTATTTTTTCTCTTGTCCATTCAATGGTTCCGTTTTCTTTACTTGGAAATGTCAAAATACGCATAAAGAATAAAATCGAAACTGCAAAAAGACATTCATATACGATATAAAATAATGTCATGACAGATGGCATACCACTATGAAGCAGCATTTGCCATGCTAGCTGAATAGCGATAATTGTACTTCCTAGTAAAAAGTACGGTGATAGTTTTATAAACTTAAAACGGACGAGACATTCCATGAAGAGTAACTGCACTAACACAACGGCTGCCTGTCCAAACCCAATAAAGAGCGTTCCGAGGATTCCCCCTAGTAAAGCACTCTTTTGAAATGAGGCAAATCTCGTTCGAATAACAAGCCAAAAAGGTAAAAACAACGGAGTAACAGCTTCAAAGAATACCGCCTGAGCAAAACAGAAAGCTGCAAACGCTATAACACTTGCTATTATTATTCTCGATTTTTCTTTATATAAGAATAAGTCTAAGTTTAGTGTTTGAAACTCATTTTGATTATTTAATGTCACCATTTTTACTATCACCTTTTCTTTTTAACGCTATTATATAAAGCTGAAAAAGTGAATTTTGTCTGTTTGTAGGATTGACACCAAAAAATTGTTCGACGGTTTTTTTACGGTAATATGCGCGTTTTTACGCTTTTTTTATTAGTAATTACAAAAAATAATACGCAGTAATTTCCTGCATATTATGATAGAGGAAATAATTAAAAAATAGTATTGACACTATATAGACTGCAATGTATTATTAGTTCTGTTGTTAAATTTGGCGGTGTAGCTCAGTTGGCTAGAGCACTCGGTTCATACCCGAAAGGTCGTGGGTTCGACTCCCTCTGCCGCCACCATTTATAGGCCCGTTGGTCAAGTGGTTAAGACACCGCCCTTTCACGGCGGTAACACGGGTTCGAATCCCGTACGGGTCATCTCAAAAGCTGTTTAGGAACTTAGTGTTCCTAGGCGGCTTTTATTTTGTTCTTTTTTCTATTCTGTAAATTCCTGACACACTTTCTCCCTTATCCATTATACTTGTAACTATAAGAGGAGGCGTTTTTTTTGGTCCAAAACTTTACATATTTAGCTTTTCTTTGCGGTATTAGCATGCTTCTAGTCGTTGGAGGCGTCATCTTGACAAACTTGCCGCTCTCATTGCAGATTCTTATGATTACAATCGGATTAATCGGAGGTATTTTTTGTTTTATTACCCTTATCCGTGTACTCATAAGGCATAATACTGAAAAAGAATAATCTGATTTCCCACTCCAACACAACATTTTATTAATGAAAAAAAGCGATGGACTGTAAGATATACACTTACAATCCATCGCTTTATCATCTATTTGACACTTTTTCTACGTTCAAACAGCCAGCAAAATTATCCTCTGCGAGCTCCACGGCCACCGCGCTTAGACTCAGTTGCACGCTTTAATGTAGTTAAACGCTCATCGCTATCTTTTAAGAAACGCGCCATCTTCTGTTCAAAGTTCTCTTTTGGTTGACGATCATTACGATCGTTAGAACGGTTGTTTTCGCGACGAGGACGCTGTGGACGCTCTGGTCGCTCAGCTTGAGGCTTTGCTTTACGAATTGAAAGACCAATCTTTCCATCCGCTTCAACATTCATCACTTTAACTTCGACTTCATCGCCTACTTTAAGATGCTCGTTAATATCTTTTACGTAGTTATCTGCCACTTCACTAATGTGAACTAAACCTGTTTTCCCATCTGGAAGCTCAACGAATGCACCGAAATTTGTGATTCCTGTTACCTTACCTTGTACTTTGCTGCCTACTTCAATTGACATAAAAAAAATGCTCCTCCTTAAATTTTAAGAGACTCTTCGATTGAAAAGCCATTTATCAATTATAATGAAACTTTTGTTCAATAGCTTCTTCTCTAATTATAGCTAACATAAAAAGAGTGTCAACAAGACACTCTACCTAAAGGCAATTAATACCAAAATTTTTATCACGAAATTACCATGCTTACTGGTTTTTTATTATTTTTTAAAGTCACATTTTTTTCTTTTATTATCGCGTTAAAATTATTCTTTGTCATCTTCAGGCTTGTCTTTATTTTCTTTATCCGATTTATTCGGTATTGTAAAAATAATTTCGCCCTCTTCAGAAAGGAAAAATTCTTTTCTTGCCAGCTTCGCAATATACTCATCATCTTCCAGCTTCGCAATCTGCAAATTTAGTAGCTCTTGTCTGTGAAGCGCTTCTTCCAATCGTTCTTCCACCGCCGCTTTCGTTTCTTCCTTTGCGGCGAGGCGTTCACTTTGGACCATGTTAGCTTTTACTAATCCTGCTATTACTACAGTTGCTAAAATGAAAAATACTGCTAATCTTCTGCGACGACGTACTGCAATTTTTGCTTTTATTTGAGCTTTTGCTTGCGGATTTGAGCGGACATAATCGTTATTCAACGACTGGACATTTTGGTTATGTAGCTCTTCTTGCACATTTCTTCTTCCCATTTTCCGTCTCCTCCCTCACAATCAATAGTTGTAATCATTATACGAGTTCACTGCTGTGTTTTAAAGTTTTTTAACAAATATTTCTTGAAAAACTTAATAAAGGGACGACAGATAAATAATACAATCCCTACCAATAATTTTATAATACTTTTGACTATTTTAACTACTACATGTCCAATGAAAAAAACCGGCTTCACAAATAAATTTATACATACTCTTCCAACAAAGCGGATAATTTTTTGGAACAGCAATTCATATGTTGCAATTCCGGCGATTTGGGCAAGTGGATCAACTACCCGCCATTGCCCTCCTTTTACTAAAAATAATAAATAAAACGTAGTAACCCCTAATATTAACCAGACAATCCATTCTAAAACCCATGTAATACGTCGAATATTTTTTAAAGGGATACGATTTACATTAATTCGGATACAATCGATTATTGCACCTACAGCAACTCCGCTTATAAACATGACAAGAATGCTTATAAGCTGCGCACTCATCATCATCCAAACAATTTATGAAGGAAACTTTTCGATAAGCCACTCTCGCTTTCATCGTATTGGAATTGCTTCACTTCCCCTTCTAACGTCAGTAATCCCTTGTCCACATCTAAATGAACAATACGCAGTTCCTCACCACGAATCAATAAATGACCCTGTGATGTATTCACATAAAATTCTTCCTGATCGAACCGTTCGATACTTTTAACAGATGTCATGTCCATCCGTTTACGATTACGTACCGTTACTAAGTGATCCCCAGACGAAATGGTATAGCGTGCGCTTTCTTGATGAATAGTCAATGCAAGTCCCCCTTTGAGCTTATAGTTGTACACTATATGCATCAACGGAAGGAAGCATGACTCAAAAGTTGGTCATGCCCTAATCTTCATCATCAATAAATTCTGGTTCAACTTTCTCTAAACGCTCTTCTTTTATAATTGTAAACATTTTTAAAGCATCTTCTTTTTTCACATTTTCACGAATTTCTTCGACACGTGCCGTTACAATTTTTTGACCGAAACGAATTGCCAGCTCATCGCCAACTTTTACAGTACTGCTGGCTTTTGCCACTTTATCATTAATTGTTATACGGCCCTGCACCGCTACTTCCTTCGCTAATGTACGACGTTTAATTAAACGTGAAACTTTTAAAAACTTATCTAAGCGCATCCCATTTACTCCCCTTTTTCTATTTGTTTTGCTTCATTCCAAAATGAATCTAACTGCTCTAATGTAAAATCACTGAATGCCTTGCCGCTCTTTGCTACACTTTGCTCAACGTAATGAAAGCGACGTGCAAATTTTTCATTGGCATGTAGCATCGCTTCTTCCGGTGAAATTTTATAAAATCGTGCGATGTTCACAAGGGTGAATAATACATCCCCGAATTCATCGGTACGGCTCAATTCGTTACCTTGCTTTATTTCATCCTGGAACTCTTGCCATTCTTCCGTAAACTTCTTCCACGCTTCGTCAGCATTCGGCCAATCAAAACCTACTGTCGCTGCTTTTTTCTGGTAATTGTACGATGTTTGAAGCGATGAGTAAGGACTATATTCGTTCTTTAATAGTGGTTCGCCATCTACATTGCCTTTTTCCTGCTTTTTAATTGCTTCCCAGTTAGCTACAACCGTTTCTGCATCTTCTGCAGTCACATCCCCAAAAACATGCGGGTGGCGGCGAATCATTTTTTCGCTAATCGATGCAAGCACTTCTTCCAATGTGAAATAACCATTATCTTCCCCGATTTGCGCATGCAAAAACACCTGTAAAAGGATATCGCCGAGCTCTTCAACCATAGCAAAATCATCTTCGGCATCAACCGCTGCTAAAAACTCATGTGCTTCTTCCAATAAGTACTTTTTCAATGATTCATGTGTTTGCTTCTGATCCCAAGGACAGCCATCTGGACCTCGCAATGTCGCTATGATTTGACGGAATGTTGTCCAATCACGCAATGCTTCCTCATCAGATTCAACAGGCGGTACATAGACAGTCGTTAAATTGTTGATTTCTGCTGCTTGATCAAGCTCATAAAGCGGAACAGTACGCAATGATTCCTGTGAGGAACCTGCTGCTGTCACAATTGTTACCGGGTAATCATCACGGTATTTTTCCATTAGCGTGAGCTTTACTTCTGACGCACTGAACGAATCATAGACTTGGGCTATTAAAATGTGTTGACGCATATTCATATCATGGATGGACATGCTCGTACCGTCCAACAGCTGAAACCCTTCGATCGGGTCAATTTTTAAGGCGCCGAAAATCGGATCCAAAAAGCTTTGCCCGCCTTCAATTACAAGCTTAATCTGCCCGTTCTGATCCGCTTCAATTAAGTGCTGGACGGTCTGCTCTGCTACGAGCGGATGTCCCGGCACAGCATACATAACATCTTCCTGTGAAACGGCTTCAATAAGACGCTGTGCAATTTCTTCATAAACAGGACCGAACGAACCATGCTTAATATACACATCATCAAAGCTCGTAAACTCGATACCTTCCAGTTTTAAGTCTTGAATGACAGGATGGTCCTCTGTTCGGACATATATTTTTTTGGCTGCTTTAATTTTTTTATAAACACCCATTTGCATTTGTTCAAAATCGGCTGCTCCTAAGCCAATAACGGTTAATTGATTCAAGTTATACACCTACTTCTTTCGATTTAACATTAGTTGATATGCAGCCATTCTCCTGCCGAGTGGGATTAAAAACCAATCCTTTTCTGTCAATACTCGCATTTTTGCGACTGCTGTTATAAAAGCACCTGCGCCAAGCATGACGAGCACCCCACTGTAAATGAGTGCATCAAAACGACTAAACAGGCCGGTAAACAGACTATTTAAACTGTAAACAGCGCCTTGTACAACGACTATCATAATGAGACAGGCGATGGACAGTTTTTTATAAAACGTACGATTCGCCAGGCTGATAGACGTCAGTTTTTTTAAATAAACGATAAGGGCAGCTGCTGTAAAAATCAGCCCGATATTACTCGCAATTGCCGCGCCCATCACATCATAACGCGGAATAAAAATAATGTTCCCTATATATTTTAATACGATTCCGACCCCTAAAAATACGGCAGGTCCTTTTAATTTACTATAGCCTTGTAAAATAGCTGTAAACGTTAAAATTATCGATAATGGAACAATCTGAAACGAATAAAGCTTCAGCACATTCGAATAGGCATCTGTCTTAAACAGCATTTGATTTACATATGGCATAACAAGTATTAATCCGAGTGCCGCAGCTACTCCGAATATGAGGGAGCTCCGGAATGTCAATTGAATAAACGGCTTTGCACCACGACCGTTTGGCTGATTTGCCTTTAATGCAACGAGCGGTACAATAGCCAGCGATAAAGAAGTTGCAATTACAATTCCCAGCTGCACAAGCGGTTGGCCGCGGTCATAAATCCCCTTCACTTCCATCGCTTCAAGCGTATTCATCCCTGAATGGACAAGCATTTTGTAAATCGTAAAGGAATCCACAAGCTGGAAGCATAATAATAGCAGTGCACTCATACTGATCGCGATACTGTATATTGTGACCTCTTTTAAGATTGGCCAGACTTTTACATTGGCTATTTCTCCAGTTGGCTGATACTGCCGTTTCAAAAAGTAAAGCAGTAGTACAATCCCTGCTATTTCCCCTACAACTGTACCGAGCATCGCCATTTTCCCGGCTGCGTAAACAGATTGTGTATATTGCAGCAACACAATTGTTCCGACTAATATAATCGCTACCCGAACCATTTGTTCGAACACTTGCGCATAAGCAACCGGCTGCATCTTACTTTCCGATTGAAAATTACCCTTTAAAACAGCAAGCAGCGGCATACATAACGTAATGAATGAGCCTACTTTTAATAGCCCCGCAAGCTGGGGATCTTCCATCAAATTAGCTAATGGCTGTGCACCAAAGAATAAAAGACAGAAGAAGATAAGAGCTAATGCTGTTAAATAATAAAAGATGATGCGCGATACAGATCGTTTTTCTCCATATGTACCACCACGCCCTTCAATATCCGCGAGCATTTTGGAAATGGCAACAGCAAATCCGCTTGATGTCCATACGACAAAAAACGAGATGAACGGATACACTTGCTGATATACATAAAATCCTTGGTCACCTACTAAGTTTTGATAGGGTACTCGGTAAATTGCACTTAATATTTTTACTAATAGCGCCGCAACTGTCAGGAGAAGGGCGCCCTTCATATAATTTTTCATACCAAAACTTTGCGAAGTCATTCTATTTCCTTCCTCTATTTCATACAATAAACTAATTATATCATGAAAACCATTTGCTAATTTTACTCGAGGAATTAAAAAAACGCCCATTAATATGGACGTTTTAAAGTGATTTTAGTTTTCCATTTGCTTTGCTAAAAAATTGGCTGCTGTTTCAGCAGTTTTTTGTTCAATTTCACCGATAAAATGGGCCCGTGATATTAAATAAATAGCACCAATCGGATCTCCATTCGAAACGATCGGTACGATGCAATATGATTTCACTTGTTCATACTGTCCTGCTACAAGTTCAATCGACATCTCCAGCTTCTCACTTACAAGTGACCTGTTTTTAATAATATCTTCCGCAAAAACTGTTAAACGTCTCGCCACATAATCTTTTTTCGAAACGCCTGCAACGGCTATTACTTCATCTCGGTCACTTATTAATGTTGGAGTACCTAATGTTTCAAATAATGATTCCGCATATTGTTGTGCAAATTCGCCTAAATCATTAATTGGCGAATACTTTTTTAAAATCACTTCTCCTTCGCGGTCCGTATAAATTTCAAGGGGATCCCCTTCACGGATACGAAGTGTTCTTCTGATTTCTTTTGGGATAACAACACGACCTAAATCATCGATGCGGCGAACTATTCCTGTTGCTTTCATCGTTCATGTTCCCTCACTTTCCATCAATTCACAGCATGATGCTCCTAGTATGGAAAGAAATACATGAAACTATGCATTGTTCGAAAAGGATAAAATAATATTTCGTATATGTATGATGAAGTACCTATTTTTCCTCAACATGATATAGGAAATTACAACGTTTTCGGTCATTTTATGTTTTGTTTTTATGAAAGAGGCAATAAACAAAATAAAACAATCTTTTTGGAGGTGCAGTAATGGTAAGAGTCGATCGTATTACATCAACACCAGATGCATATCGTCAGCATCAATATTATGCAGGTACTCATTTAGCTTATTACCCGGATTTATCGAAAGAGCGTTCTACTGTTATTTCAAAATTTGAAAACGGCATTTTCAAACGTTATTTAGAAAAGCCAAATGGTCAGCGCGATTTAGTTTCTGCTTCCACTACAAGAGAGAAACAGCTATTGGCAAAGCGTGAAGAACATAGTAACCGCGAAGAATTGCTTCAACGTTTAAATTATTCGAACGGAGTACATTACAGTGTGCAACAATCTTTCTTATAATTCATATGTTGTATGCAATCGAAAAGAGAGGAAATATTAAAAGCCCAAAACTTTTAATATTTCCTCTCTTTTTTTATGATTCTTTTTTTGCAGATGCGATAATTTGCATCATTTTTTCTACTACATCAAATGGCAGGTGATTTCCGCATTTGTTGTAATCTATTGTTATTACAAGCTGTGTTCCTTCCATTCCAAAGCCGACCGCCCGACCAAACTCCATCGACTGCTCGACAATCTGTGCACCATTTGTATTGGCCGTTCCTTCTTCTGAAAGAATAATAGATACAACTTGCTGCTTTTCTTTTATTGAAAGCACATTCGCTTCCTTAGCCCAAACTTTCATACGGGCCACACGCATCAGACGCTCTGTTTCAACTGGTAAATCTCCAAAGCGGTCTTGCAGTTCATCGATAATTTCCGAATAATCTTCGATGTGTTCCATCGCCTTAATTCGTTTATACATTTGGATTTTTTGGTAGCCATCGGGAATATACGCATCCGGAATATACGCATCAACATGCAGCATAATCTCGACATCCTGCTTCTCTTCTCTCTTTACACCTGTTCGACGTTCTTCCACTGCTTCTTCCAGCATTTGTGAATACAAATCAAAACCGATTGAGTCGATAAAGCCATGCTGCTGAGCACCAAGTAAATTCCCGGCACCACGGATCGATAAATCCCGCATCGCAATTTTAAAACCTGAACCTAATTCCGTAAATTCTTTTACGGCCTGCAAACGCTGCTCTGCGACTTCAGTAAGAACTTTATCACGTTCATACATGAAATATGCATAGGCAATTCGATTTGAACGCCCTACACGTCCCCGCAGCTGATACAGTTGAGAAAGTCCCATACGATCTGCATCATGAACAATTAATGTATTTACATTTGGAATATCTACACCGGTTTCAATAATCGTTGTCGTGACAAGCACATCATACTCACCTTCAATAAACGATAAAATAACCGATTCCAGCTTCGCCTCCGTCATTTTACCATGTGCAAAAGCGACTCGCGCATCCGGAACAAGCATCTGAATTTCTTCTACTCTTCTTGTAATATCCTCTACACGATTATATAAATAAAATACTTGTCCACCACGTGCCATTTCACGCTCGATCGCTTCACGTACAAGTGCTCCGTTATGCTCCATTACATACGTTTGGACAGGGAAACGGTTTTGTGGAGGTGTTTCGATGACCGATAAATCACGCACCCCAACCATCGACATATGAAGGGTACGCGGGATTGGTGTTGCCGTTAATGTCAGCACATCGACATTCGTTCTAAGCTGCTTAATTTTTTCTTTATGCGTAACACCGAAACGTTGCTCCTCATCGACGATAAGCAATCCTAAGTCTTGATACACTACATCCTTCGATAAAATACGGTGTGTACCGATCACTATATCTACTGTTCCTTCTTTTAGACCTTTTAACGTCTCTGTTTGCTGCTTTTTGGAGCGGAACCTACTGAGCAGACCTACATTGATCGCATAGTCTTCAAAGCGCTTCGAGATCGTTTCATAGTGCTGCTGCGCCAAGATAGTAGTCGGCACTAAAAAGGCAACCTGTTTGCCGTCTAAAATAGCCTTAAATGCAGCACGAATTGCAACTTCTGTTTTTCCGTATCCTACATCCCCGCAAACGAGGCGATCCATTGGACGTTCTCGTTCCATATCTTTTTTCACTTCGGCGATTGTGCGTAACTGATCTTCTGTTTCTTCGTACGGGAAAGCAGCCTCAAAGCCCCGTTGCTCATCGGAATCCGGAGAAAAGGCATAACCTTTTTCTGCTTCGCGCTTTGCATAAAGTTTGATTAAATCGTCCGCAATATCCTGTACCGCATTCGAAACTTTCTTATGTGTTTTCTTCCATTCCGTACCACCGAGTTTATGAAGTTTCGGTTCCTTTTCGCCTGAAGGCACGTAACGTTGAATCAGTTCAATTTGATCCACAGGTACATATAACTTATCGTCCTCACGGTAACGTACATGCAAATAATCTTGATGTGTACCATTCACAACAAGTGTTTCGATGCCAATATATTTCCCGATCCCATGATGCACGTGTACAACATAGTCGCCTGATTTAATTTCTGTATAAGACTTAATACGCTCAGCATTAGTCATCTGCTGTGGTCGTGATTTTTTCTTGGCCTGTTGTTTAAAGAGTTCATCATCTGTAACAACCGCTATTTTTTGTAATGGTAGCTCAAAGCCAGAAGACAATGCCGTATTGACCAGATAAATACCCGGTGCATCGGCATAGCCGATTGTTGACGCAATATGGTAGTCATCCAGTAAATTTTGCATGGCCTTTATCCGGCTATCTGAATTAGCCGTAAATAACACGACAAATTTTTCATGCGTCCAACGCTCAATTTCATTTTGCAGTAAAGCAATTTGTCCGTGGAATTGCTGCATCGGCTTACAGGAAATGTTAATTGTCTTTTTAAGAGTGACACCTGCAAATGTTCTTGTAAATAATGCGAAATACATTTTCTGCTGTTTCAGCATTGAAAGCACTTCTTTTAATGAATGGGAGGGCTTTACATCATGAAGCATTTTGCCCCCCTCAATCAATGAAATAAACCATTCATTTTCTTCGCGTTCCCAAGCTTCCATCACTTCCTGAATGCGACCTAGCTCATCAAATAGGACAAGGCCGTCCTCCTTGAAGTAATCACCTAAAAAATACGGCTGATCAAATAATAACGAGCCATATTTTGCAATATAATCCGGCAGATGACCAAGACGCAGCAGCTCAATATCATGCTGAATGTTTTGCATGAGCAATTCCTGGGTTTCCTGTTTACGGACCTTTTTTAAACTCACTGCCAATGATGCTTCAAGGCGCTCCGCAAGTTTTATGCGCTCTTCTTTTGTTAAAAGAAGCTCTGTCGCAGGGAAAATTTTGATTTCCTTTAACTTTTCAATCGAGCGCTGATTATCGGCAGAAAACGTACGAATCGAATCCACTTCCGTATCAAATAATTCAATACGGATCGGATCTTGTGCATATGGCGGATAAATATCCAAAATTCCGCCGCGCATTGCAAACTCACCTGGTGTTGTAACCATTTCACTTCTCGTATAGCCCATTTCAACAAGCTTATCTAACCAAGTATTGATGTCGACATCTTGACCTAAAGAAGTAGAAAGTTCATATCCAAGCCACTTTTGAGGCGCATTTAGCATACTGCGCATTCCTGCTACCGGAATAATATAGATTCCGCGTTCCTTATTAACTAAGCGCCCTAAAGTTGCAATACGCTGTGCACGCAGCTCATGGGAAGAAGTCGTCATATTTGCAGCGATAAATTCCTCGGCCGGGTAATAATGGACATGCCCATCACCAACTAACGCAGTCAGATCATCTACTAATTTTTGTGCCTGCAATAGGTTTGAGGACATAATATAAATCGATTTATTTGTCTCTTGATAGATTGTATGGATCAGCGCAGGTCTTGCACTTCCCGTTAACCCTGTAATAAGGTGATCGTTTGCTTGATTTTTTCGAATTTGCTCTATCATATTATCAATCTGTTTATCTTTTATAAATATTTGATGTATCGTATCCACGTCTAGTCCCCCTTCTCTTTTTCGATAAATGAAAACGGAAATGGAAAAAGCCTTGGCGCATTTTATGCGACCAAAGCAACTCCTCTACTGTAACCATCTTTTTAACGCATAGTAATCGGGAAACTGACGCAATGATTCTTCACAATGCTCACAAATGCTGTAAACGGTCGTTTCTCCCCGTTCATTTTTTTTAATGAATTCATCGATTTCACCTATTTCAAACAAGTGAAGCTTTTGAACCGTTTCTTCTGCATCGAAAGGCAAAGTACCAATCTCTACCTCACAATGTCTACAGCGGTAGCGTACAGGCATCTCCCATGGCCTCCTTTAAACACTTATGTATATTAAAGTCTAACCATTTTTTGATTAATTTATGCGCCGTTAAATTTGTTCATCACTTCTAAAAACGGCTTTTTCAAAGCTGTTTCTACAGCATCACAGCTCTTTTCAACAGCTTCTTTTACGATGGGCTGATCCTCTTTTGAAAACTTTGCCAATACATAATCCGCAACTTTCATACCTGCCGGCGGGCGGCTTACTCCGACACGGATTCGGTTAAATTCCTGTGTCCCTAAGTGCTGAATTAATGATTTAATCCCGTTATGTCCACCAGCACTTCCTTTGCCGCGTAATCTTAACTTACCCGTTTCCAGATCTAAATCATCATAAATAACAATAATATCTTCAATTTCTATATCAAAATAATCCATTAGAGGTCTAACACATTCTCCTGATAAATTCATATATGTTAGTGGCTTCAATAAAATGACTTTTCCCTCAGGACGATGAACCGTTGCATACATACCATTAAATTTAGTTTGGTTTAATGGCGCATTCCATCGATTGGCTAATTCATCAATTACATCAAAACCTATATTGTGGCGTGTATGTTCATATGGTTTTCCCGGATTTCCTAAACCAATAATTAATTTCACTAGTAATCGCATCCTTTTTCTCTGATCGCCTTTATTTTATCATATATCCTCATGAAAAGTATGTATCGTCAACTAGTATGACGCCAATGATTTCTCGCGCATTTTCCTTACAATATAAAGTACTAAAAAGCCTACTGCAGCAGAAAATCGAACTGCTGTCGATAAATACATCGCTGTTTCCATCGAGTAAGTTTCGAGCAGCCATATTCCTATTTGCGGAGAAGAAAAAGCAATGACTGCAAGTAGCACATTATAAGTCGTAATACAATAAGTGCGCACTTCCTGCGGTGAATTTTCAAGCAATAAATTAAATAATATTAAAACCGTTCCTGAAACAAACAACCCTGAAATAAAGGACATCGCGACTAAATAATAAAGATTCGTCGATAAAACCATCAGTAATGGTGCTGTTGACATCCCAAAGGCAACCCAGACAAATACACTCATATTGCCATATTTTTGCGACCATTTACGCCAAAATGAAAATGATAAAATTTGAGCAATCATATTTGCCACATTGAACATACTAATCCAAAAGATCGTCGCTTCCGCATACCGGACATTATAAATATTAAAAATCCCCCACGCCATTTGCCAGCCAAAGTTAAAAACAAGTGCAACAATTAAAAACAGGACATATTTATTGTTTTTAAAAATTGACCAATCCATTGCACGTTTATTTTCTATATTCCGTTCACGTACCGGTTCATCATGCTTTAATAGAAAATACAGCTCAACAACCCCGACGACAAAAGTAAACATGAATAGTATTTGATAAGCAATTCGATTGGCGGTTATATCTTTCATGACAATACCAATCGTTAATGTAACGAATAAGCCTACCACTGTCAGCAAGCGATTACGGTCACTAAAAAATTGGGCCCGACGTGTTTCCTCAATAATATTACCGATAAAAGATTGCCAGCCCATGTTCGCCATCGTATTCGGCACACTCATTGCAGCGATCAGTGCCAGCAGCAACCAAGAACCAAAACTTCCTGGTACATAACTAATAAAGGCAATTAGTAAGAATACAAAGCGTGCTGCCAAGACGGAAAAAGCAACGAGCCTTTTTTGTTCGAATGCTCGATTTAGTAAAATAGCAGCCGGTAATGTCATTAGCAATGTAATTAACGGTGGCAAAGAACTGATTAACCCGACCTGATAATTTGTTGCACCAAGAATCGTCATCGCAAAAATCGGAATGTAGCTGTTTGATGTATTTTGTGCAACAGCAGATGCCATCCCGTGGTAAATACTCATTTTTTCATTATGTGTTCTCATAAAGACCTCTAATTTTTCTTAATATTTACTCATCTCCATATTATTATACTGATTTCCTTTCGGATGTCGAAGTATTTTTTTACACTAAAAAAACCGCCCTAATAAATAGGGCGGCCCGTCCAATTTCTTAATCTTCTCTACCTGGTTTTTCAGGCGATAATTTTTCTCCCGTTGCATCAAGATCATCGGCTGTTACATTTTCTGCATTTGCATCGACATCTTCAACTGGTGCTGCTGGCGGTGTTACCGTTGCTAATGTATAGTCGTCATTATCTACAATCGTAAACGCTGTAAATTGATCACGAACATTACCCACAGATAACGATTCACCAACTGCTAAATCGGATACATCGATTTCAATTGTGTCTGGAATTTTGCTTGGATTCACTTTAATCTTCAATGTATGGTTAGGTTGAGTAATTACTCCACCTTCTTTTACACCAACTGAAGTTCCGATAAATGCAATTGGAACATCCACTTCAAGTTCTTCTTTCATATTGATAGCAAGGAAGTCAACGTGCTTCACATGTCCTTTTAGTGCATCACGTTGGATATCAGTAAGTACTGCATTTACTCTTTTCCCGCCTACTTCAATTTTAAACACGCTAGTTGTACCATATGTTTGAACTGCTTTAGCGGTATCTCTATAATCCAACGATATTGGTGTTGTTTCTGTTTCATAGCCATACAGCACACCTGCCAGTTGGCCTTCGTTTCTAAGTTGGGATAGTATCGAACGTTTCCCAGTTTCTCGCTTTGTTGCTTGTAATACTGTAGTCATATTCCATCGTCCCCCTTAAATAGTTATACAAAGATACATTTACCCTACCTTTGTCCACACTAAACATAAAAATTGTCAGATTTTTTTGCAAATATCCGCATATAGAAATACGAGGAATGAAAATTTAGTTGCGACAGCCGTAGAGATTTCATGAGTGAGGGTATAAAAAAAACAGCATCTTCCTCTATTGAGGAAAATGCTGTTTGCTTCTTGTTTTGCAATGGATTAGTCGAATAATGTACTAACAGATTTATTTTCATAAATACGAGAGATTGCATCTGCCATTAATTTCGCAACTGATAATTGCTGAATTTTTGGAGAAAGTTTTTCTTCAGACAATTGAATAGTGTTTGTTACAACTAATTCCTTAATTGGAGAATTTTCAATACGCTCAATTGCTGGACCTGATAATACAGGGTGTGAACAACATGCGTAAACTTCTTTAGCACCGCTCTTAATTAATGCCTCTGCACCAATCGTAATCGTACCTGCCGTATCGATGATATCATCAATTAAGATACAGATTTTGCCATCTACATTACCAACAATGTTCATTACTTCTGCCACGTTTGGTTTTGGACGACGCTTATCAATAATAGCAATCGGAGCTTTTAAGCGCTCTGCTAATTTACGCGCACGAGTTACACCACCATGGTCTGGAGAAACAATAACTAGTTCCTCTTCATTGAATCCTTTTGTCCCGAAATGTTCAGCAAGTAGTGGTACAGCCACTAAATGGTCGATTAAAATATCAAAGAAACCTTGGATTTGAGGTGCATGTAGATCTAATACGATTACACGAGTTGCACCGGCAGTTTCAAGTAAGTTTGCTACTAATTTAGCAGTGATTGGTTCACGCGCTTTTGCTTTACGGTCTTGACGTGCATAGCCATAGTAAGGCATAACAACGTTTACTGTACGAGCAGATGCACGTTTAACAGCATCAATCATAATTAAAAGTTCCATTAAATGCTCATTAACAGGCGCAGAAGTAGATTGAACGATAAATACATCCATTCCTCGAATACTTTCTTCAATGCTAATTTGGACTTCTCCATCACTGAAGTGTTTAACGGATGATTTCCCTAGTTCTAAACCCATTTCATCAGCAATCTCTTTGGCAAGTGGATTGTTAGAATTTAATGAGAAGATTTTTAATTTTGAGTCAGCGTATTGATACGGCATGATGGCCTCCTGTATTTTAGTTAATTTTATTTTGAATTTAATTTACTCACATAGCCTAATTTGTTTTCCTGACGAGCACGCGCAATCGCCAATGCATCTTCAGGAACTTCTTTAGTAATTGTCGATCCTGCTGCAATAAAGGAACCTTTTTTCAATGTTACCGGTGCAACTAAATTTGAATTACATCCAATGAATACATCGTCTTCAATAGTTGTTTTATATTTGTTTTTACCGTCATAGTTAACAGTAATTGAACCGCAGCCAATATTTACGTTCTTGCCGACTTCTGCATCGCCAATATAGCTTAAATGAGACACTTTCGTATCATCACCTAATGTACTCTTCTTCACTTCAACGAAATTACCGATTTTTACATGGTTTCCTAATGAAGATTCCGGACGTAAATGTGCAAACGGACCTACTGCTGTTTCATTACCTACTTGGCTGTTTAGCACGACTGAACTATGAATCGTAGTTGCATTGCCAATATGACTGTCCACAATATGACTATTCGGACCAATTTTACAATCTTCGCCAATAACCGTTTTACCTTCAATGATTACTCCAGGTAAAATAACCGTATCACTGCCGATTACTGCGTCTGCACTAATATGTGTAGAAATTGGATTAATAATCGTTACACCATTACGCATGTGACGTTCGTTAATACGTGCACGCATTAGTTCCTCTGCTTGAGATAGAGCAAAGCGATCATTGACACCAAGCGTTTCATCAAAGTTTTCTGTTACATAGGCTGCAACTGTTTCACCTTGCTTCTGTAAAATTTCAATAACATCCGGCAAATAGAATTCACCTTGTGCATTTTCATTTTTAACTAGCTTAAGTGCCTCAAACAGTGCTTCATTATCGAAGCAGTATGTTCCTGTATTAATCTCTTTCACAAGCTGTTGTTCAGATGTTGCATCTTTTTGTTCAACAATTTGCGAAACTTGACCATGTTCGTCACGTAAAATACGACCATAGCCTGTCGGATCATCTGTAACCGCTGTCAAAATAGTTGCTTTTGCATTTTGAGAAGCATGCTGATCCAGAAGTGCCTGCATTGTTTCAGGGCGAATTAAAGGGGTATCTCCACATACGACAAGCGTAGTTCCGCTAAGTCCGCTTAAAATCGGCTCTGCCTGTTGAACCGCATGCGCTGTGCCTAATTGCTCTTCTTGTAAAACATATTCACTCTTATTTCCAAGTGTTTCTTTTACCAGCTCTGCACCATGTCCTACAACAGTTACGACACGTTCAACATTTAGTGAACTGATATGATCAATTACATGTTCCACCATTGGCTTTCCGCATACTGGGTGGAGCACTTTATATAATTTGGACTTCATTCGTGTACCTTGACCAGCCGCTAACACGACCGCAAAAATATTCGTCATATTACAAGTCCTCCAATTTAGCTCATTTTCTCTTATGACTATAAAGCAATTTCATAATCTTTTCAAGGTATTCAGACTTGACAAATCTTTGAATTTAAAATATCTATAATAGTTTGACACATTTTCTTTTGTGTACTAATTCAGCAAATTTTAACGATAAAAAGTAAATAATCAGTATTTTTCCGACCATATTCTCATTTTTCCTTTTCTGTTATAGAACATTTCTGCCTATAAAAAAAATTCATAAAAAAAAGAGCCTCCTCATATGAGTGACCCTAATTTATATTAAACATTCACTTCTTCTAATTCCAAAGTTTCCTCTGTATTTTCCTCAGCAGATGCATGGAAAGCTTCCAAAACGATTTCCTGAATTTTGTTGCGCGTATTTGAATTAATCGGATGCGCAATATCGCGGAATTCGCCATCTGGTGTTCTTTTGCTAGGCATTGCTACAAATAAACCAGTATTTCCATCAATTACACGAATATCATGGATAACAAATTCATCATCTAGCGTAATTGAGGCAATCGCACGCATACGCCCTTCTGTTTGAACACGTCGTAATCTTACGTCAGTTACTTCCATTATTTATACCCCCTGTAGTTTGATGTGTTATTTTTAGTATTCGGGATGAAAGTATAGATTCCTTCTATCATCCAGTAAATTTCTAAAAATTCATCATTTATCAATAGAATACAATATAATGTAATTTTTTTCTATCTACAATTTTTATAATTATTAAAATAAACTAAATATTCTACTTATTTCTGAGGATTTTCTTAATAATTGCTGTAAATAGAGTCAAAATATTTTTTTAATAAAAAATCCACGCCTTTTCTAAAGTCCGAAAGCCGTGGATTTAAGCTATAACTAATATAAATCAAAATAATTATTCCTAATAAAATATTATTTCACTAATGCAATGACTTCAATTTCAACTTTTACATCTTTTGGTAAACGGGCAACTTCCACTGCTGAACGAGCTGGCTTGTGCTCACCAAAATGACTTGCATACACTTCATTCATTATAGCGAAATCATTCATATCTTTCATAAATACTGTTGTTTTAACAACTTGGCTTAAAGAAGAACCGGCTGCTGCTAAAACTGCCTTTAAGTTTTCGAAAACTTGGTGAGTCTGTACTTCAATATCGCCTTCTACAAGTTCCCCTGAAGCTGTAAGTGGAATTTGGCCTGAAGAATAAAACATATTATTTACTACAATACCTTGTGCATATGGACCGATTGCTGCTGGTGCATTTGTTGTTGAAACAGTTTTCATTTTAATTTCTCTCCTTTTGAAAAAAAATTACCTTCACTTAATGCAATTGTGCGATCTTTCTCATTTACTTCTTGTAGTTTTACTAAAGAATAGTAATCATCTACTAATGTTACATCAGCATGCTGTGCTTCTACTAATACAGCAATACCTGCCAACTCACATTCGAATTCTTCCAATAAGTTCTTCATACCATTCATTGTGCCTCCGACTTTCATGAAATCGTCGGTAATTAATACACGCTGGCCACTTTTCATACTACGTTTTGATAAAACCATCGTTTGAATACGACGAGAAGATCCTGATACATAATTAATACTCACCGTTGAACCTTCAGTCACTTTACTGTCACGACGCACAACTACAACCGGGACATTCAAATGTCTTGCAATCGCATGTGCTATTGAAATCCCTTTTGTTGCAACAGTCATAATGACATCAATTTGCCGATCTGCGAACACGCTTGCAAATACTTTACCTACACGATTCATTAATTCCGGATTTCCTAAAAGATCCGTCATAAACAAATAGCCACCAGGTAACAGTCGATCGGATTGACTAAGTTCTCCCATAAATTCCCTAATTATATCACGAACTTCTTGTTCCGCCATTTTAGGGATATATTTAACACCGCCTGCTGCCCCAGGTACAGTAATTAAAAGCCCAATTCCTTTTTCTTCGAATGTTTCCTTTACAATTGTTAAATCTTCACTAATTGAAGATTTTGCAGAACTGTAAAGCTCAGAAAAATAAGTTAGCGGGATCAACTGATGTGGATGCTCAAGTAGATAATAAGTCATATCCACAAGGCGTTCACTGCGCTTCCATTTCATGCGACCCTCTCCTAAACATTAATTATTAAAATACGAATATTTAATAGTCAAATTACCATAATTATACGTATTTATGCAAGTGGATTTCGTTCCCCTAACATACGTACTACATAAACTTCCTCACAAAAACCACGTAATCCATTGTAGATTCTGCTGACACGTGCTTCATTTTCCACCAGCCCAAATACTGTCGGACCACTGCCGCTCATAAGTACTGCGTCAGCACCAAAACGTTGCATTTGCTCTTTAATGGTAATAACTTCCGGATGAAGATTAAATGTTACAGTTTCCAAAACATTTCCAAGAGAATTGCACATTAGCTCATAATCTTCTGTTTCAATCGCCTTTATCATTTCACTCGTGTTTGGATGTTGTAGCCCTTCAATATTCAGCCCACCATATACATCAGCTGTCGATACGCCAATTTTCGGCTTGGCCAAAACAACCCAACAAGTTGGAGGTGCGGATAGTTCTTTAATCTTTTCTCCGCGCCCAGTAGCCAATGCTGTACCGCCATAAACGCAGAAAGATACATCAGAACCAATTTTCGCTCCATGTTCCGCCAACTCGTCCAACGTTAAATTTAGATTCCAAAGCTCATTTAAACCGCGCAATGTAGCCGCTGCATCACTGCTTCCACCCGCTAGACCCGCCGCTATAGGAATTTGCTTCTCAATTGAAATAGTTACGCCTTCTTTAATACCGTATGTATTTTTTAAAAGCTCTGCTGCCTGGTAAGCAAAATTCCGCTGATCATCCGGGACAAAATTATCTGTCGAAACAATTTTAATTTGGCCATCTGCTCGTGATTCTAGTCCAATTCGATCGGCCAAGTCGACCGTTGTCATAATCATTTCCACTTCATGATATTGATCTGGACGTTTATAAAGCACATCGAGTGTTAAGTTAATTTTTGCGGGTGCTTTTACGTATAACATTGAAAATTCCTCCTACTGTATAAGGCACGCATAATATGTAATACGCGATTAAAATTCTATTGCCCCTATTTTACCATATGAAAGCGTTGTATTATGCACGAAAACATTCACTTTTCTTTGCAATTTATTGTTAAAATATGCATGCTGTACAATCCAGTAGTTAGACATTTTAAGTAAGCTTAGTAAATCGCTTTACCTGCAAGCAAAATAACACCACCGTAAGCGAGAACCTACGATGGTGCCATCTTTGTGTCAACTTATTTTTGGTTGTTCTGCGATTGTTTAGCTAAGTTTTCCTGAGCCATTTCAACCGCACGTCTTACCATGTTTCCTGCATCACGGGCTTTAATACCGCCCCAACCCTCACGTTGAACAACGTCGTAAAATCCAAGTTCTTTTGCAATCTCTTCCTTTAGACGACTCGACATGATTTTTTGTCTTGCCATGCAAAAAACCTCCTTTTTGTTGACGCTTTTAGCATGTGCAAAAAAGAAAAAAACACTCACTTTAAATGAGCGCTTTTTTTAAAAATATTAAAATAAGTACTAGAAAAACTATTTGATGGTAGCTACAGCATCATCTAAAAAAGTAATCTCTACTGCTTCAGTAAGTATATCTGTGTAACTGTAAGATACGCGTTTACACGCATTATCTTCCTGCTTTAGTTCAATGACGAACACTGCATGGTAAGTGTCACTTAAGACGCCTTCGCATTCAATTGTTTTCTTGCGACCACCATTTGCTTTTAATTGCAAACGTTTACCCAAATGACTATCCAATGATTTTTTAATGTCTGCTAACGTTTTTGGCATTTTTGCATACACCTCACTATAAAACAGTATACCATGATGTAGTTAAAATGTCAATAAAATATAATATTTTATCACCGCAATACAAAGTCGTCAACTTTTTTCTTAAGATTTCTTAAAATTTTTTAATGGAAATTCACTTTATTGTCGTACACAAAAGTGTGGATATAAGCAGTCCGCTAATTTCCCAAATTCTTGAATTGACAATGTTTCGCCGCGGCGTGAGGGCTCAATTCCGGCTTCTTCTAATGCTTTAAGGATCAGCTCTTTGTTTTGCTTTCCGTTTATAAGTCCGTTTTGTAAATTGTTTAAAATTGTTTTACGTCGTTGCGCAAAAGAAGCACGGGATACTTCAAATAAAAAGTCCTCGTCAATTACTTTCACCGGCGGGTTTTCATGTTTGATCAAACGGATTACTGCTGAATCTACATTTGGCTGTGGCATAAATACCGTTTTCGGTACAACCATCGCGATTTCCGCTGTTACGTAATACTGAATAGCAATTGATAAGGAGCCATATGCCTTCGTACCCGGTTTTGCCGTAATACGATCCGCTACTTCCTTCTGCATCATAACGACAAAACCGCGAATCGGTAAACGATCATTTAAAAGCTTCATTAAGATCGGCGTTGTTACGTAATAAGGTAAGTTAGCTACAACCATAATATCTTCAATACCTGGCATTTCTTCTTCAATTACTTGCGCAACATCCGCTTTTAAAATATCCGAATGGACTATCTTTACATTGTCATAAGGGCTTAATGTATCCTCGAGTACAGGTAAAAGCCTTTGATCAATTTCAAACGATACGACTTTTTTTGCCTCGCGGGCTAAATGCTCTGTCAATGCACCAATCCCAGGTCCAACTTCAATTGCTCCGCTGTTTTCCGTCAAATTGGCGTGGCTGACGATATTACGTAAAATATTCGGGTCGATTAAAAAGTTTTGCCCTAAGCTCTTTTTAAATGAAAATCCGTATTTTTCTAAAATTTCTTTTGTACGTACCGGTGTAGCAATGTCTTTATGCATGCGTATCCTCCTGATCTAATTGCGAAATTGCCTCTGCAAACTGCTCGATTGTAATTTGAAACATCATCAACCGTTTATGAAGCTGTTTACCATTTGTCATGCCAATATTTAAAATTTCACCTAACTGGTCACGACGTTTTTTGGATTGCGGGTGTCCTATCAGTTTGGCTGTCATTAAATCTTCCAGTGTAATTTTTTCTTCAATTTGTGAATCCGCCAATGTATAAACATTGCTTAATGCTTCACGGATATCCTCATCGTTTGCGTGTTCAATCCCTAAACCTTTACCGTTTTTGGCGATTGTTTTCGCCTTTGCTAAAAACGCATGCTTCACACCTGGTATCCGTTCTTCTATAATCGCACGAATACGGCGGCCTGGGTAATCAGGGTCAGTGAATACAATGACGCCTCTTTTTTTCTGGGCATGTGCGATACGGCGCAGTACTTCGTCTGAAATGGCAGAGCCGTTTGTTTCAATAGTATCTGCTCCTGTTGCACGCTTAATCGCTGTTGTATCGTCTTTTCCTTCAACAACAATAATCTCTTGTATATCCAAGAAACGTTCCTCATTTCCAACATAGTCTTTCGCTATTTTACCATAGATTGCACTTTGTTTCCGCTGTGCTAACTTCAATGAAAAAAGCTCCCTCGCCATCAGTCAAAAAGCGAGAAAGCCATTATACATTTTGGATTGTTGATCTTATATAAAACAACTAAATAATCAATTACGCTGAAGTTGAAACGAACAAAGGCACTCTTCACCCACCTACAGAGGTGAGTGTTTTTTTGTACCTGCCGCTACTCTTTCAGCACAAAAACAATTTGCTGAATAAAGGTAAATTTTATTTCAGTACTTTAATACGCACTTTTTTACGTCCCCAGCTTTTTGCCTTGGACGTTGTTGGTACTAAAACATCGATTTTATTACCTTTTATAGCACCGCCTGTGTCAGCAGCTACAGCATTCCCGTAGCCTTCAACCCATACTTTTGTTCCTAATGGAATAACGTTAGGGTCAACTGCAATGACTTTCATATCCGGATTTGCGCGCAGGTTAAGACCTGCTGCTGAAATACCCGAGCAGCCTGCACAATTTGGTGTATATGCTGTTGCAGTTACATAAAACTCTTTCCCAGAACTCGGTTCAGTAGAACGGGAAACATTGGCAGTAACAACTTTTGTCCCTACAGATACAACTTTTGTTTTCGGTTTTTTAATGACTTTTTCAGAAGCAAGTTTTTTCGAGACAACTTTTCCGTTCTCTTTTACGATAGAGTATGTACGCTCTACCTTACCTTTTTTACCTTCTGAAACAACCTTTTCTTTGCCCTTTAATAAAGAAGAATCATTTTTCTTTTCAATTGCGAAATCTACTGATTCTTCCACTACATCGGTAACCTTTTCTACGCGAACAACTGCGATTTTATCATTTGGAGTGATAACTTCCTCCAAACCTTTGTCGACACGATCCGATTCACCTAATTGAACCTCTTGTTGTTTTAAAAAGTTAGCGACCGTAGTCGAAGTGGACCATACTTGTCTCTCTTTTTTGCCATCGACAAGCGTTAACTGAAACGCTTTTTGAATATCGATTTTGTTATCGGCTCCTACTTCTGTATCTAAGCTTTGTGATACAAGATCATGCTCTGTTACTTCAATATTTGCTTCTTCCAAAATGTTCTTCACTACATTTTCAGTTGTCCAAACTTTAGACTGATTTCCATCAACTGAAATTACTACTTCTTTTGCCTGTTCCCATTCTATTGACATTCCACTATCAATACTGGTACTCAGTGAGGGTGATACTTTATCGTATTTTGTATAATCTATATTTTGAGCTGTCAGAAGCTCATCAACCGTAGTTGCGTGTGTATAAATTTTTGTGGTCTCCCCGTCTGCTGTCAACATAACGGGAGTCTTAGTTCCGTGGTATAGAACAAATGCAATTACAGATACAAACAGGATTACAGAAACAATTCGGACCCCTGTTTGCTTACTCCTCAATGAATCTAAGAACTGGCTTTTCATGGATTGATTTGACATGAAAATAACGCCTCCTTAATACAAAGTTGGATTATACGTACTAGTTTTCTTACTGTCAATAAAAAAGAATTTATCAAAAATTGGGCATTTTGCTTGAACTCGTACTGCAACTAGTATTGGAGGCGACTTATCATGGTAAAGTTTTTGCACTTTAAAAAACTAACCTAACGAAAAAATCCCGAATCTATTTCTACGGTTATTTTAATAGTTTCATTATTGAATTTTAAAAAAGCGTTTTGCATTTTCCGTCGTTTTATAGGCAACTTCTTCCACAGGTAATTCCTTTAGGCGAGCAATCTCCTCTGCTACCAAAGTAACGAATGCCGGTTCATTCCGTTTCCCTCGAAATGGATGCGGTGCTAAATACGGCGCATCGGTTTCAATCAGCAAATGCTCAAGTGGAATTTCTGCCGCGACTTCTTTTGGCTGACGTGCATTTTTAAATGTCACCGGTCCTCCAAGACTAATCATGAAGTTCATGTTTATGCATTCATAAGCTGTTTCAACACTACCGCCGAAACAATGCATAATTCCGCCAACAGCAGCTGCGTTTTCTTCTTTTAAAATCCGTACGACATCCCCTGTCGCATCACGATTATGAATTATTATTGGTAATTCGAGTTTTTTTGCTAAATGAATCTGCTTACGGAACCAATACTGCTGAACATCTTTCGGAGACTTATCCCAGTAATAATCCAGTCCTGTCTCACCTATTCCGACAACTTTCGGGTGCTTTGCCAATTGTTCAATCCAGTTTAAATAGTCATCTGTGCAATCAACTGCATCTACCGGGTGCCAACCAATTACTGCATAAATAAAATCGTAATCCTCTATTAGCTGCATCGCACGCTCTATCGTTTTTTTATCAAAGCCGATTACAACCATCTTTTCTACATTGGCAGCAATAGCACGGTCAATTACTTCCTGTAAATCTTCATCATATTGATCTGCGTTTAAATGGACATGTGTATCTATAAATATGCTCATCTTCATTTCTCCTATCGTGTATTGTACTCATAGATCATATTTCTTAGTTTTCAGTATTATTACATGTAGGTTACAAAATATTCATTTATTATTGTGTACTTGTTATAAAGTTAGTAACGAGGTACCATAAAACCACTTATCATCCTTTTTCAACCATTTATAAGTTATACTAGAATAGTTTTCTTTTACTTTTATTTACAAAATAATGAAAAAGTCTGCTGAACTTTTCTGGTCCAACAGACTCTTTTCAAATTACTTCACTTGTGCACCGTTTGCTAATTTTGGATCAACAGTGGCCAACGTTAAAACTCCATCATGTGAACCTGCTAAAATCATCCCTTGAGATAATTCGCCGCGTAATGTAACAGGTTTTAAATTGGCAACGACTATTACTTTTTTACCGATAAGCTCTTCCGGTTTATAATGCTCGGCAATACCTGATACTACTTGACGTTGTTCATAACCTAAATCAACCTGCAGCTTTAATAATTTCTTTGCTTTTGCTACTGGTTCACATGCCATTACTGTTGCAACACGTAAATCTACATTCATGAAATCATCAATTGTAATTTCTTCTGTTTCAGGTGCTTCAACAGTTGTAGTTTCCTCTTCCTGCGGTGTTTTTACAGAACTTTGCATTTGTTCACGAATGTAAGCTATTTCCACTTCCGCATCAAGACGCGGGAAGATAGGAGTACCTTTTTCTGCAACTTTTATGTTTTTCGGAATAACATTCCCGAATGTTTCAATCGTGTCCCATTGTAATGATTTCTCATCAAGACCTAATTGTTCAATAATTTGTTTTGGCGCATTAGTCATGAATGGCTGAATCATCACTGCGATATGGCGTAAGCTCTCTGCCAAATTATTCATAACAGCAGCAAGCTTGTTATGATCGGCTTCGTCTTTTGCTAATACCCATGGAGATGTTTCATCAATATACTTATTAGTGCGTGAAACTAAAGACCATAATTCAGAAAGTACGACACTAAACTGCATTTTATCCATACTTTCTTCATATCTAATACGTACACTTTCAGCATGCTCTTTTAATGCTGCATCAAATTGTGTAGCTTCCAAATTTTCAGTAGGAATTACCCCATCAAAATACTTGTTCATCATGGAAACTGTTCTGTTTAAAAGGTTTCCTAAATCGTTCGCTAAATCGAAATTTGTACGCTCAACGAATGATTCAGGTGAAAATACGCCATCTTGACCAAACGGCAGCTCACGTAACAAGAAATAACGTGTCGCATCTAAACCGTATCGCTCAATTAACATTTCCGGATACACAACATTTCCTTTAGATTTCGACATTTTTCCATCTTTCATCATGATGAAACCGTGTGCAAAAATTTTCTTTGGTAATGGTAAATCCAATGCCATTAAGAAAATCGGCCAATAAATTGTATGGAAACGGACAATATCCTTCCCTACTACATGGACATCTGCCGGCCAATATTTATTGAACAGCTCCTCATTGTCAGAACCATATCCTAAAGAAGTAATATAATTCGATAATGCATCTACCCATACGTAAATTACATGCTTCGGATTTCCAGGTACTTTAATTCCCCAGTCAAATGATGTACGGGATACAGACAAATCTTCCAGCCCCGGTTTAATGAAGTTATTGATCATTTCATTTTTGCGAGATTCCGGCTCGATAAACTCTGGATTATTTTCATAATAAGCAAGCAGGCGATCTGCGTATTTCTTCATATTAAAGAAGTATGACTCTTCTTTAACCTTTTGCACATCACGTCCACAATCCGGGCACTTTCCATCGACTAATTGCGTCTCGGTATAATAAGACTCACAAGGTACACAATATAGTCCTTCATATTCGCCTTTGTAAATGTCACCATTGTCTAAAAATTTCCGGAAAATTTTCTCTACAGAATCTGTATGACGCGTTTCAGTGGTTTGAATAAAGTCATTATAGGAAATATCCATAGTATTCCATAATTTTTTAGCACCTTCTGCAATTTCATTTACATAATCTTTTGGATGCATATTGGCTTCTTGTGCTTTTTCCTGAATTTTTTGTCCGTGTTCATCCATGCCTGTTAAAAAGCGGACATCAAAGCCTTTTAAACGCTTATACCGCGCTATTGCATCAGATGCAACCGTCGTATATGCAGTACCGATATGGAATTTTCCACTCGGGTAATAAATAGGGGTTGTTATATAGAATGTTTGTTGTTCACTCACGAAAGTGCCTCCATTTGTTTGTTAAAGTATAATCCTTATTCTAACGAAGTACGAAAATTGTTTCAATGAAAGTTTATTGGAATTCAGTTTTGTCGAAAAATCGATAACTAAATGTTGGTAATTGGTTAAATCTTTCCGACTATTCTAAATATTAAATGATAAGTTTTTTTTATAATTTCCTTAAAAAGTACAAATATGACAAAAAAGTTTCTTAAATGAAGAAAATATGAATACTAATTTATTGACGTTTATGGTATTAATTGTTATGATTTTAACTAGATCAAGATGAATGTCGAATTTTGACGAATTTAAATAACTTTTTATTATATAGGAGGAAGTATTAATATGAAATCAACAGGTATCGTACGTAAAGTAGACGAATTAGGACGCGTAGTAATTCCAATCGAATTACGCCGTACATTAGGTATTGCTGAAAAAGATGCTTTAGAAATTTATGTGGATGACGACAAAATCATCTTAAAAAAATACATGCCTAACATGACATGTGCAGTAACTGGTGAAGTTTCTGATGAAAACATGCGTTTAGTAGGCGGTAAATTAATCTTGTCTTCTGAAGGTGCAGAAGCATTAATGAAAGAAATTCAAGAAAACTTAAAAAAATAATATACTTATTTACACAAATAAAGTGGTTAGGGTTTACTAATTTATCCCGTATTAACGGGCAGTAGTTTATCTGCCTCGAATGCTTAAGTCCAGAGGCAAGAATCCCGCCTCTGGACTTAAGCATGGCGAAAACCCCACTGTTTGAAGTTCCACTTTATGTAATGTAAAGTATTATTTTACCAAATATAAAAAGCGTTGAAAAGTATGTCGACTTTTCAACGCTTTTTTATTGGTGATATGCCTGGTAAACGTCACGTTTTGGTAAGTTTCGTAATTTGGCTACTTCTTTTATAGCTTCTTTTGAAGATAACTGAGTTTCTTCTATTATATAAGTAACATGCTCATCCAATGACATTGTCGTCCAATAAGCCTCTTCTTCTTCTTCGGCTTCACCGGAAGTATTGCCTTCCAGTACGATGCAAAATTCACCGCGAATTTCATTTTCACTTGCCCAAATGATCGCTTCTTCTATTGTGCCTCGCAAAAACTCTTCAAACTTCTTCGTTAATTCGCGCGCCAATGTAATTTTACGGTCACCTAATACGAGCTGTAAGTCTTTTAATGTTTCCTTTAAACGATGTGGTGCTTCATAAAAAATCAGCGTCTCTTCTCTCTTTGACAATTTTTCCAGCTGTTCTCTGCGTTCTTTTTTGTTTCTTTTTAAAAAGCCGAAGAAATAAAATGGCTGCGGAGAAAGACCGGATGCAATTAAAGCAGTTAACGCTGCATTTGCTCCAGGAATCGGTACGACAGCAAATCCTTCAGCAATTGCTTTTACGACAATATCTGCACCTGGATCCGATATACAAGGCAAACCTGCATCACTTACTAATGCGATGGATTTTCCCTCTTGTAAATAGCCAAGCAGTTTCTCGCCGCCTACTTCAATATTATGTTCATGATAACTAATGAGCGGTGTTTGAATATCGAAATAATTACACAGCTTTTTCGTATTGCGTGTATCTTCTGCAGCAATAATATCGACCTCTTTTAAAATACGCAGTGCACGCATCGTCATGTCTTCTAAATTGCCAATTGGTGTCGCTACTAAGTAAAGACAGCTCCCTTGTTCGTGCTGGCTACTTTTTTGTGAGTTCATCTGTAGCACTCCTTATATACTTTATTTTTTGGGGACGCTTTAATTGTTTAAATGCATATTCAGCAGACATTGCCTGCTGTTTTGTTTCAAATGTTTCAAAATAAATACACGTTACCGGACCGCGTGCCCGTGTATACTTTGCCCCTTTACCTGCATTATGTGCCGCAATTCTCTTTTCTAAATTATTCGTATAGCCTGCATACAGTGTTGCATCACTACACTCTACCACATAAAAGTAATGTTTAGTTTCCTTCTCCATATAAAAGCGCCCTCACTTCTGGCGTATATTCATTATTATCCTCATATACGTATAATGGTGGCAATACTTTTAAATCCGGCTTGCCGTCTTTAATTGCTTCAATCAGTAATGTATTCGCTTCTTTCCCCCGTTTTGGATAAACAAACTGAATCCGCTTTGGCTCCAGCCGATTTGCGCGCATCGCACTTACAATGTCCAAAAGCCTGCCTGGTCTGTGCACAAAGGCCGCCTTTCCGCCTTGTTTTAATAGACGACTTGTTGCTTCGACTGCTTCATCCAGCGTTAGGTACAGCTCATGTCTTGCGATTGCATAATGCTCACTCGTATTTTTTTCGCTCAACTCATGTGCCAAAAAATAAGGAGGATTACATGTCACAACATCATATTTTTCAATACCAAGTTTTCCTGGTGCATCTTTCACATCACCAAGCTGCATGTCAATCTGTTGTGCCAAGTTATTGTATTCGATACTGCGTGTTGCCATATCATGCAACCGCGGCTGTAATTCAACACCTGTAATTTTTGCATTTGTCCGCGCACTCAAAAATAATGGGATTACCCCATTGCCTGAACATAAATCAATAATATGTCCTTTATTTTTCGGAACTTGTACAAATCGCGCCAATAATACTGCATCCAATGAAAACGAAAAGACGGACGGGCTTTGAATGATTCGTAAATCCTCCGCCAGTAAATAATCTAATCGCTCATCATCCTTCAACCATTGCTCCACTATTAAATCCTCCACTTAACTGCTATTATAATCAGTCTTTTCTAAACAAAAGACTGATATCTACTTTAGCAGATTCAGCCTTTTGTTTTTAACCATTTTGTTTATTTAAAAATGATAGACAGAACAAACAATCTTCACCTTTACGTGAGCTTCCAAAATGCACATGGCATACATGGAAGCCTTCATTATAAAGCCTTGCTAAATTATCGTACCCTTCACCAATATCTACTGGTTCTTTTTTCAGCTCTTCTACTCGTTTAATTGCAGTTGCTTCATTCGCTAATAGTTCTTCTAAGCGCGTACGTAGGTGAAGGTTTTCTGTTTGAAGCGTCTGGTGCTCCTCCATCATATGCGCAACAAATTGCTTAAGTGCGCTAAATTGCTGTTGCATTGATTCAAGCTGTTGTTCGAACTCCATAACAGTATCCAAAAAATTACGGTCCTTCACTCAAGCCACCCCATTAATTTCTATCTATATCAGATTTTTCTCATATTGCATAAGCTCTTCAAGCGTATATTCAACCATACGCTCCTGCTTCGTCAAATATACTTGAATGAGTCGCTCTAATACATTTAATCCGACGACTTTGCCTTCGCCTTCTGGTGTCATTGATAAATCACCGATGTCTGGCATACCTTCTTTTGCAATCTCATAATCATCATTTTCGTATTTTAGACAACACATTAAACGCCCGCATAACCCGGATATTTTTGTCGGATTCAGCGATAAATTCTGATCCTTTGCCATTTTAATCGACACAGGCTCAAAATCACCTAAAAATGTCGAACAGCAAAGCATTCTTCCACATGGACCAATTCCTCCAAGCAGTTTCGCTTCATCACGAACACCAATTTGACGTAGCTCTATTCGTGTACGGAAAACGCTAGCTAAATCTTTTACTAATTCCCGGAAATCTACACGCCCTTCTGCTGTAAAATAAAAAATAATTTTATTGCGATCAAATGTATATTCAACGTCAACGAGCTTCATATCCAACGAATGCTCAACAATTTTCGTATTCGCTAATTCAAAGGCACGTTTTGACTCAATAGTATTTTCTTCTACCTGGAAACGATCACGTTCATCGGCTGGTCGAACTACTTGTTTTAATGGTAAAACAACGTCATTCTCCCCGACTTGCCGCATCGGCACAACTACTTTGCCATATTCAATTCCCCGGGCTGTTTCTACGATTACATATTCGCCAACTTCCAAAATATAAGCGGCTGGATCAAAATAATATATTTTACCCGCTTTTTTAAAGCGAACTCCGACTACATTATACAAATGTATACCCCTCCTGAAGATTCAGCATAAGCTGTTCCATCAATAACGTACGATTCATATTACGATTTAAATTCGTGCGGGCCTGCAAAATAGATTGCATTTGGCGTGACAGTTTCTCATATGTCAATACGAGTGCCAGTTCATTAAATCGTTGATACATATCGGGATACGTGCACTTTGCTTGCTGGTTTGCTTTAATCGCTACTATATCACGGTATGCAAATAGCAACAAATCCAGTGCTAGCTCCATATCTTCTTTTTCTTTGAAGAGCGGGAGCCATTCTTCATGAATATATAATAGTGCTTCATGAACATTTTGATGAACAATCTCTACTAATTTTAACACTGTTTTTCGTGCAAGTACAAATTGCTCATCATTTGCAAGTGCAATAGCTGTTTCGAGATCATTTGTCACCATGCTTGTTGTCGATGCCATTGAATTTGTAATTCCCTGTTCTACCAGTTGCTCCATCATAGTAATACGGGGTGCTTTTGCAAATTTAATATGCTGACAACGAGAACGGATCGTCGGAATAATAGATTGAATTTGCTCGGTTAATAAAATCGCCACGACTTGTCCGTCAGGTTCTTCTAAAAACTTTAAGAGCATATTAGCAGAAGCAATATTTAATTTATCTGCATGATGAAGCACATAAATTTTCTTGCCCTTCTCTACACCTGTCATCTTCATTTCCGCAACTAAATCTCTTATTTGATCAATTTTAATAAATTGTCCATCAGGCTCTACTTGCCAAATATTCGGGTGATTTCCCGAATCAACTCGTCTGCAATTTCGACATGTTTCACATGGAACATTTTCTGACAAATTTCCGCAAAGAAGAAGTTTCATAAAAAAAGAGACGACATCTCGTTTACCCGTACCTTTTTCACCTTCGAATATATAGGCATGTGCTAAACGATCTTTATCTACAATTGTTTGTAGTTGCTTCATCACTACAGGTTGCAGCTTCGTAAGCTCTTCAATAGTTCGTGTCAATTCCCTCACCTTTTTCATTTCCTGCTTCTATTTATTTGAATGCCCTATGTACAATTCAAACAATATATATTCTGCTTGGAAAAATGCCCGTGTCTAGTGCACAACAAAGACACGGGCATTTTTCACATATACAGATTTATTAAAAGTCCCTTAATCTCGCCAATTTTCGCCAATAACTCAATAGACTCTTTTTCTTCATTTAAAATATCTTCTGCCAATTCGACAAGACGCTCATCAATTGTTTCGACAATTTTTAAGCGGCGCCCTTCTCCAAAACGGTTCCATGTATGTGATTGCTTCATCTCAAGCCCATAATCTACTGCTTCCTGTAAAAAACGTTTCACAAGCATTTTAAAGCGAGCTAATTCACGTAAATTTCGTGATCGTGCTACTCGGTCACCCGCTGTAGAAATATCACCCATTAATCTCGTGAGCTGCTCTGACTGCATTTTCGACTCTTGCTTTACAATCATGTCACCAAAGCGATTCCCGTTTTGATTTGCCGGACGCAAATCATTGCGATTCGCATTCAAATTTGTTCGGAGATCTTGATTAATCTTCATTTACCATTCGCCTCCAAAAAAATAACGCCCCACTATACTTACTACCGAACTCGGTTTTATACGCGCAATAATGATGGCTGCGTGAATTTAACATTACCGATTGGGGCTTTAATTTCCTTCAGTCTGTTGAAAGAAATTAAAAATGGTGGAATTGTTCGATTGGTAATACAAATACAATCGCTCCTCCAACTTCAACTTCTACAGGGTACGGGATGTAAGAATCTGCGTTCCCCCCCATTGGCGATACAGGAGCAACCATTTGCTCGCGTGATCGACAGTTTTCACGAATAATCTCTAATAACCTTGGAATTAAAGAATCATCCGTACCTATTAAAAATGTCGTGTTTCCCGATCGTAAAAATCCACCTGTACTCGCTAATTTTGTCGCACGATAGTTGTTTTTCGTTAATGCATTCGATAAGCGGTTGCTATCTTGATCTTGCACTACTGCTACTACTAACTTCATCCGTACTCACCCCTTCATTGAATTGGTTCCTCTATTATATCATCAATTACGCCTCGGTGTAATTGTGTCCAGATTTTTTTTGAGTTTACTCAAAAAATTTCTATTAAAAAATCTGTGACATCTGCCAGAGGCTTATTTTTATTCAGCGGGTGTTCTAGAAACCCGCTGAATAAAAATAAAAGGTACACTTCATTTACTTTTACCCTAATAGCGGATTTAAAATCCCCCACACTTCTTCAATCACCTGTTCAAGAGCCTGGTCTGCATTCACCATTTTAAAGCGCTCCGGGTAACGTCTTATTGCTTCCTCGTACCCTTCATATACTTTTTGATGGAATGCCAAACCTTCAGCGTCTAATCGGTTAATTTCATCACTACGTGTCGCATGAATACGCGCTAACCCTCTTTCCGGTGCAATATTAAAGAAAATAGTTACATCCGGCAGACGCTTTCCTATCGCAAATTCATTAATAGAAAGTACATCATCGACTCCGATTTCCCGTGCATAGCCCTGATATGCCAATGAGGAGTCAATAAACCGATCGCATAATACATGCTTTCCCTCTTCCAATGCAGGCACAATTTTTTCATAGAAATGCTGTGCACGTGCTGCAGCATATAATAATGCCTCTGTCCGCTCATGCATTTCTGTATGTGCCGGGTCTAAAATAATCGTCCGAATTTTCTCGGCGATTTCAATCCCGCCTGGTTCACGTGTTAGTAAAGCCTCAATACGCTCTTCTTTTAAACGCTCCCCAATTGCCTTTAGTACACTTGTTTTACCGGCACCTTCCCCGCCTTCAAACGTAATAAATAAATTCCTTTGCATTTTTATATTCTCCCTGCATCTATATTATGACTTGTATTAGTTTTTCCTGTAATCGGTGATCTCCCTGGAACAGTGCACCGATAGCGAGCAGCTCTTCGAACTGACGAATTTGTGCTTCCGTAATTTTCTCACCTTGGACCAGTAATGGAATTCCCGGTGGATACGGAATAATTGTATTAGCTGCAATTCGCCCGATAGTCAGCTTGTATGGCGTCCACTCTTTTTCTGCCTGCTCTATTTCCTCAAAGCTATATTCCGGTTGCGTAATTGCTAACGTCTCAAAGCTTTCTGTATCATTTATATATTCATTGCTTTCGCAGAGTTTTAGATGGGTATTTGCCTCTTTCATACGGTTACATAAATCCGTAATCGAGTAACAATCTCCTTGCTTCAATAACGGTAAAATTAAAAGCACTTGTTTTGCATCTGCCAACTCAACATACACATGCATTTTTTCCAATGCCTCTTTTAATTGAAAACCTGTGTAACCAGGGGCACGTACTAATAGTTTTAATGAATCATTCACTTCAATAACCTTTAAATCCGTTAAAGTTGTCAATGATTTAATAAATTGCTGACGCTTCTCCATAAGATACGCATAGTCAGCTGGCGTATAGTTCCCTACATAACTTCTTGCATCATCAAGGGAAGCTAAAAGTAAATACGACGGACTACTCGATTGTAACATACGTAAATAACGGTTTACTTTCTGTTCGCTTACTAATGATGATTTCATATGTAAAAAGGAAGCCATTGTCATAGCGGGTAATGTTTTATGGGCTGACTGGACGACAATGTCTGCACCTAGCTCAAGGGCCGAAGCGGGCAGATCCTCCGATACGGTTAAATGGGCCCCATGCGCCTCATCAACTAGAACAGGAATATGATATTCATGGCATAACTCAATTTGCTCTGCAAAATCCTCTGCTGTCACCCCATAATAAGTCGGGTACGTAAAAATAGCGGCCTTCAAATGCGGATAGGTTTCTACCGCTTGCTCTAATGTCTCCAGATCGATACAACCCGCTGTCTGACTTTTTATATCCCACTTTGGTGAAACATATACAGGCTTTACCCCAACCAATTCCAACGCATGAAAAATAGATTTGTGTGCATTTCTTTGAACAAGTACAGTATCTCCCTTTTCACATGTTGCATAGATCATTGCTAAGTTCCCAACTGTTGAGCCATTTACTAAAAAGAAACTCCGATTTGCCCCGTATGTAGAAGCGAGAAGTTGTTCTGCCTGCTGAATCGCTTCTTCTGGATGATGGAAATCATCTAACCCTGTCAGTTCAGTTACATCATATTTTAATGCCTGTTTTATTTCATCAGGCAAATTCGACAGCAACCCATTTTTATGTCCAGGCACATGAAAAGATTGCGGCTCATCCGCAACAAACTTTTTTAATGCTTGAACAATTGGTCGATCACTATTCACCATATTCACCTCATTTTCCATTGTTCCTCTATTATAAGACGTCTCGACCTCTCAAACCACTATTGGCGTTAGAAATGAAAAACTAGCTAACATTGATCATTAGCTAGTCATAAAACGTATATTGGTTACATAATAAATTTTTAAACAAACTACTATTTTTTCTATAACAATATCTACATTCGTCACTGCATTTTAGACTTTGGCATTTCATATGTCTCTGTTCAATTATCAAAAGTTTCTTTGCTCTCGGTCTTTGTGCTTGCTTGAATTTGCATACTCATGGTTACAGCGCATACAGATTTTAAGTAAACAAAAAACCCACTGATTCCTCAGCGGGTTTGCATTGTGCGAAGCGACGTCCTACTCTCACAGGGGGAAGCCCCCAACTACCATCGGCGCTAAAGAGCTTAACTTCCGTGTTCGGTATGGGAACGGGTGTGACCTCTTTGCCATCATCACTTCACTATTTTCGGCTTCCAATTCACGGCGCTATCCTTCGTCAACTTCCCTCGTTCTTTCAGTCACGTACTTAAGTACGCTCCTTCAATCACTCAGTCGTTTCCTCGACTAGCTTGTGTCTTGAAACCCTTAGAAAGATCATTCTTTCAAAACTGGATAAACGTTTCATTGAATTGAGCAATAAAATGTGGTTAAGTCCTCGACCGATTAGTATTCGTCAGCTGCATGCGTCACCGCACTTCCACCTCGAACCTATCTACCTGATCGTCTTTCAGGGGTCTTACTTACTTGCGTAATGGGAAATCTCATCTTGAGGGGGGCTTCATGCTTAGATGCTTTCAGCACTTATCCCGTCCATACATAGCTACCCAGCGATGCCTTTGGCAAGACAACTGGTACACCAGCGGTATGTCCATCCCGGTCCTCTCGTACTAAGGACAGCTCCTCTCAAATTTCCTACGCCCACGACGGATAGGGACCGAACTGTCTCACGACGTTCTGAACCCAGCTCGCGTACCGCTTTAATGGGCGAACAGCCCAACCCTTGGGACCGACTACAGCCCCAGGATGCGATGAGCCGACATCGAGGTGCCAAACCTCCCCGTCGATGTGGACTCTTGGGGGAGATAAGCCTGTTATCCCCGGGGTAGCTTTTATCCGTTGAGCGATGGCCCTTCCATGCGGAACCACCGGATCACTAAGCCCGTCTTTCGACCCTGCTCGACTTGTAGGTCTCGCAGTCAAGCTCCCTTATGCCTTTACACTCTACGAATGATTTCCAACCATTCTGAGGGAACCTTTGGGCGCCTCCGTTACTCTTTAGGAGGCGACCGCCCCAGTCAAACTGTCCGCCTGACACTGTCTCCTACCCCGCTAAGGGGCATGGGTTAGAAGTTCAATACAACCAGGGTAGTATCCCACCGACGCCTCCTTCGAAGCTGGCGCTCCGAGATCTCTGGCTCCTACCTATCCTGTACAAGTTGTACCAAAATTCAATATCAGGCTACAGTAAAGCTCCACGGGGTCTTTCCGTCCTGTCGCGGGTAACCTGCATCTTCACAGGTACTATAATTTCACCGAGTCTCTCGTTGAGACAGTGCCCAGATCGTTACGCCTTTCGTGCGGGTCGGAACTTACCCGACAAGGAATTTCGCTACCTTAGGACCGTTATAGTTACGGCCGCCGTTTACTGGGGCTTCAATTCACAGCTTCGCTTGCGCTAACCGCTCCTCTTAACCTTCCAGCACCGGGCAGGCGTCAGCCCCTATAC
>NZ_CP150208.1:50000-55000 GCF_037969775.1 Solibacillus sp. FSL W7-1472 | reverse complement strand
ATGAATCTTGTATACGTGATAATAAATAATTTTTATTCAACTCATAATCTGGTGTCTCTTGAGATAGCTTTGTTATTTGCATTATAACCTCATCAATTATCACCTTTTTATGTAATATCCACTTAAAGTGCATCTTTTCGTCTCTCTTTTTTTAAAATTAGGTATAAAACGGCATTGTAAAGAATAGAAAAAAGTAGAGAAGTAAATTTAGTTGCTGCAAAGAATAGAAAAATTCCCCGTAGAACAGGAGAGAAAAAAAAATGGAACAAACGATTTCGATAGAGAAACGTATTAAAGAAATTTTTGCAGATGACCCGCTATATTTAGTTATTAAAGAAACACCGACTGAACAATTCTTTTTATCGGAAACTTATTTGTCCAACCTCATTGAGAAAAAATACTATTCCACACCTGAAGTAGCCAGCTGGTTTAATGTCACTGACGCACAGATACGTTACTATATTAAACCGTTTGAAGAATATCTTTTTGATGATGAAGCGTCAAATCCTACTACAGCATCTGTTATTCGTTTAGACTTTAGGGCCGTTATAAAACTGCGTATGATTTTACTGTTAAAAGACGAATACCGTGTAAAAGGGTTAAAGCAGCTATTACGTATTAATAAAGATGGCCATATTATCAAAAAAAGAACTTCTTCCTCAACAGAAGTAGGAATGCCCGATAATATTGAATACAGACTCAATGCCATGAGCCAAGCACTTGAGCAAATTATGAAAACAGGCTTGTTTAAAATGGAACAAGATGAAGAGACCCAGCAAATGCAGCTAAATTTGAACTATGATTTCTTTAAACAGGAGATCAAAGCCCTCCCTCCAGAACCTTCACAGGAATTGACGGAGATCCAAGTGGCTACAAAAAAACTTGAACAGGAAAATACCGAATTGAAAAAGAAAGTCGAGGAAATAATGGCTTCCAATAAAGAGGATATTGCTATTCGAATTAGAGAAAAGGCAATCGAACAAATTGTGCTCAACCGTTTGCAAAATGAGGCAGTTCAGCAGTACTCGCTACAAAGAAAAACGACCCTTTTCCAGAAACTTTTCCGTTCTGCGCAAATGGAAGTAGATAAGAAGCTGTATATTGCAGCTTATATCGAAGAAAAGTTTCCAAAACAATTAACCCAGGCACTACTTGAATACCATGAACAATCTATAAGTTACCAAAATGAATAATCTAAACGCTTCCTTCCATAAGGGAGCGTTTTTACTTTGAAAATGACATTCATATAAGTTTTATAATAAAACATAATCGTGTGTACTTAATAAATCACAAAGCAGAAAAATTATTTTCCATTCTACTATTCCCCGTATTCTCTCAGGTTTCTTATTACAGCGAAATTTGAGAAAAAATGAATGCTGATAATTTTATTTTCTCTCAGGGAAATCACGGACTGATTTATATGGAGGACTAGGTGGGGAAAAGTTTATAAACGGAACCTCGGATTATAAAAGGAATTCATATCCCACACAATTCTCGATGTTAAATATTAAAATGAACAAGTCAAACTCCTATTTAATTTAAACGACAAAAAAACCCACTGATTACTCAGTGGGTTTGCGTTGTGCGAAGCGATGTCCTACTCTCACAGGGGGAAGCCCCCAACTACCATCGGCGCTAAAGAGCTTAACTTCCGTGTTCGGTATGGGAACGGGTGTGACCTCTTTGCCATCATCACTTCACTATAGTGGGCTTTAAATAAGCCTATGTAAAAGAATTTCATTCTTTCAAAACTGGATAAACGTTTCATTGAATTGAGCAATAAAATGTGGTTAAGTCCTCGACCGATTAGTATTCGTCAGCTGCATGCGTCACCGCACTTCCACCTCGAACCTATCTACCTGATCGTCTTTCAGGGGTCTTACTTACTTGCGTAATGGGAAATCTCATCTTGAGGGGGGCTTCATGCTTAGATGCTTTCAGCACTTATCCCGTCCATACATAGCTACCCAGCGATGCCTTTGGCAAGACAACTGGTACACCAGCGGTATGTCCATCCCGGTCCTCTCGTACTAAGGACAGCTCCTCTCAAATTTCCTACGCCCACGACGGATAGGGACCGAACTGTCTCACGACGTTCTGAACCCAGCTCGCGTACCGCTTTAATGGGCGAACAGCCCAACCCTTGGGACCGACTACAGCCCCAGGATGCGATGAGCCGACATCGAGGTGCCAAACCTCCCCGTCGATGTGGACTCTTGGGGGAGATAAGCCTGTTATCCCCGGGGTAGCTTTTATCCGTTGAGCGATGGCCCTTCCATGCGGAACCACCGGATCACTAAGCCCGTCTTTCGACCCTGCTCGACTTGTAGGTCTCGCAGTCAAGCTCCCTTATGCCTTTACACTCTACGAATGATTTCCAACCATTCTGAGGGAACCTTTGGGCGCCTCCGTTACTCTTTAGGAGGCGACCGCCCCAGTCAAACTGTCCGCCTGACACTGTCTCCTACCCCGCTAAGGGGCATGGGTTAGAAGTTCAATACAACCAGGGTAGTATCCCACCGACGCCTCCTTCGAAGCTGGCGCTCCGAGATCTCTGGCTCCTACCTATCCTGTACAAGTTGTACCAAAATTCAATATCAGGCTACAGTAAAGCTCCACGGGGTCTTTCCGTCCTGTCGCGGGTAACCTGCATCTTCACAGGTACTATAATTTCACCGAGTCTCTCGTTGAGACAGTGCCCAGATCGTTACGCCTTTCGTGCGGGTCGGAACTTACCCGACAAGGAATTTCGCTACCTTAGGACCGTTATAGTTACGGCCGCCGTTTACTGGGGCTTCAATTCACAGCTTCGCTTGCGCTAACCGCTCCTCTTAACCTTCCAGCACCGGGCAGGCGTCAGCCCCTATACGTCACCTTACGGTTTTGCAGAGACCTGTGTTTTTGCTAAACAGTCGCCTGGGCCTATTCACTGCGGCTTCTCTAGGCTATGCACCCAAAGAAGCACCCCTTCTCCCGAAGTTACGGGGTCATTTTGCCGAGTTCCTTAACGAGAGTTCTCTCGCACACCTTAGGATTCTCTCCTCGACTACCTGTGTCGGTTTGCGGTACGGGCACCTCTCACCTCGATAGAGGCTTTTCTTGGCAGTGTGAAATCAGGAACTTCGCTCATACGAGCTCGTCATCACAGCTCAACGTTAAAGTATGCGGATTTGCCTACATACACGCCTTACTGCTTGAACACGCGCAACCAACGGCGTGCTTACCCTATCCTACTGCGTCCCCCCATTTCTCAAACGGTGAGGAGGTGGTACAGGAATATCAACCTGTTGTCCATCGCCTACGCCTATCGGCCTCGGCTTAGGTCCCGACTAACCCTGAGCGGACGAGCCTTCCTCAGGAAACCTTAGTCATACGGTGCATGGGATTCTCACCCATGTTTCGCTACTCATACCGGCATTCTCACTTCTAACCGCTCCACCAGTCCTTCCGGTCTGACTTCAACGCTGTTAGAACGCTCTCCTACCACGCATACTCAAAGTATGCATCCACAGCTTCGGTGAATCGTTTAGCCCCGATACATTTTCGGCGCAGCGTCACTCGACCAGTGAGCTATTACGCACTCTTTAAATGATGGCTGCTTCTAAGCCAACATCCTGGTTGTCTAAGCAACGCCACATCCTTTTCCACTTAACGATTACTTGGGGACCTTAGCTGGTGGTCTGGGCTGTTTCCCTCTTGACTACGGATCTTATCACTCGCAGTCTGACTCCCGTGTATAAATATCCGGCATTCGGAGTTTGTCTGAATTCGGTAAAGCGAGATGCCCCCCTAGTCCAAACAGTGCTCTACCTCCGGTATTCTCAATCACGAGGCTAGCCCTAAAGCTATTTCGGAGAGAACCAGCTATCTCCAGGTTCGATTGGAATTTCTCCGCTACCCACACCTCATCCCCGCACTTTTCAACGTGCGTGGGTTCGGGCCTCCAGTGAGTGTTACCTCACCTTCACCCTGGACATGGGTAGATCACCTGGTTTCGGGTCTACGACCACGTACTAATTCGCCCTATTCAGACTCGCTTTCGCTGCGGCTCCGTCTTCTCAACTTAACCTCGCACGTAATCGTAACTCGCCGGTTCATTCTACAAAAGGCACGCTATCACCCATTAACGGGCTCTAACTACTTGTAGGCACACGGTTTCAGGATCTATTTCACTCCCCTTCCGGGGTGCTTTTCACCTTTCCCTCACGGTACTGGTTCACTATCGGTCACTAGGTAGTATTTAGCCTTGGGAGATGGTCCTCCCGGATTCCGACGGAATTTCACGTGTTCCGCCGTACTCAGGATCCACTCTGGAGGGAATGAACTTTTGACTACAGGGCTTTTACCTTGTTTCGCGGACCTTTCCAAGTCGCTTCGTCTAATTCATTCTTTTGTAACTCCGTATAGAGTGTCCTACAACCCCAAAGAGCAAGCTCTTTGGTTTGGGCTCTTCCCGTTTCGCTCGCCGCTACTCAGGGAATCGAATTTTCTTTCTGTTCCTGCAGGTACTTAGATGTTTCAGTTCCCTGCGTCTGTCTTCAACACGCTATGAATTCACGTGAAGATACTATCCGATTAAAGATAGTGGGTTCCCCCATTCGGAAATCCCCGGATCAAAGCTTACTTACAGCTCCCCGAGGCATATCGGTGTTAGTGCCGTCCTTCATCGACTCCTAGTGCCAAGGCATCCACCGTGCGCCCTTATTAACTTAACCAAAAGTTAACACTTAGATCAGAGATCTAAGATTTAAGTTTACACGTCAATTGCTTGACTTGTTTAAAAATCTATAAAATAGAAATTTGATTTATTGCTTTCAATGTCGTTTTATCCAGTTTTCAAAGAACGAGTGTTTTGAAGTATTTCATTCATTTAAGAATGAACCTTCAAAACTGAACAGCAAACGTTAATGTTTCATTCCCCAAGGGAATGATTCCGAAATAATCCTTAGAAAGGAGGTGATCCAGCCGCACCTTCCGATACGGCTACCTTGTTACGACTT
>NZ_CP150208.1:12500-47500 GCF_037969775.1 Solibacillus sp. FSL W7-1472 | reverse complement strand
TCTATTGTCGGGTTCGTCGCTAAAATTAACTCTTGTACACGCTCGTCATGTAAGCGCCCCAATAGCGAAGCTACATTAATATCTTCAGGTCCTACACCGTCCATAGGTGAAATTGCACCGTGTAACACATGATAGAGACCTTGATAGTCACGCATCTTCTCCATAGCTATTACATCTTTCGGATCCTGCACAACACAAATTGTTGAAACATCACGTTGTTTATCCGAACAAATATGGCAAGGGTCGATATCTGTTATATGACCACATTGTGAGCAATACATTAAATTACGTTTTGCATCGACAAGCGCTTTCGCAAATGTCGATACAGTATCTTCCTTCATTGTTAGTACGTGAAATGCCAGTCGAGCTGCTGTTTTCGGACCAATGCCCGGCAGTTTCATAAAGCTGTCTATTAATCGAGATATCGGCTCTGGATAATGCATCCTGTTCCCCCTCCTTTAAAAAGGCACATCCCAATGCTTGAGATGTGCGCTACGTTCTACTTGATTCAAATTAGAAAGGAAGGTTCATTCCTTGTGTAAATTTGCCCATTGTAGAATTTGTTGTTTCTTCAACTTTTTTCAGTGCTTCGTTTGTTGCGATAACGATTAAATCTTGCAACATTTCGATATCTTCCGGATCTACTACAGACTCATCTAAACTCACTTCAAGCATTTGACGTTGGCCGTTCATTACTACCTTCACCATACCGCCACCTGCTGCACCTTCGAATAACTGTGCATTTAAAGCTTCTTGTGCTTCCATCATTTCTTTTTGCATCTTTTGCATCTTTTTCATCATACCTTGCATATTACCCATACCACGCATCTTATTTCCTCCTTAAAATGTGTATTTACTCTTCGATAACTTCAACAAAGTCTTTTCCAAAACGTTTTTCAGCTTCTGTAATAAGCGGATCTTGCGCTTCCATTACTTGAACATCTTCAAGGAAATGGGGCTCCTCTATTAAATCTTCCACCGCATTCATATCATCCGATGGTGATTTCTTTTGATTTAAGCCATTTTCATTTATAAAGTTTTCACGCAGACGAATCCAAGCCGGCTCCGGGATACATAAAAGTTCATATTGAATCCCTACTTCCGAAGCAATCTGCTGTGTAAACAACGAAACAAGTGCATTGTTGTCAGCTACCATTTGACAATGTATATCATACTTGAATTTTATCACAAAAGCACTTGCATTTGCGGCTACAGGCTCTGCATCCGCCAATAAAGCTGCATGTGATTTTTGTAAGCTTGCTAAACCGCCTGCCCATGCAGATTTCACTTTTTGCAGGTCTGGCTTTGTTGCAGTTTTTAGTACTTCCTGAATACGGCCAGTCGGGGCATTGTATTGATTCCCCTGCGGACGTACTCGCTGTCGGGCCTGTTCTTTTTGTTGAACAGGTGCTCCCCCTCCACCACTTTCAAGCTGTTGAGACAGTTGCCCTAACCTGCTTTCAAGTGACGCTACCTTACCTTCAATAGCCGGATCGACTGCAGCGGCCCCTTGTGGTGAAGCTTTATATTGTGCCATTTTTAAAAGGGCAGTTTCTAAATATATTTTCGTATGATGCGAAAAGCGCATTTCCTGCTGGGTCTTCGCTAAAATATCAATAAAGCCGTAAAGTGTATTAGCTTCAAACTGTTCCGCTAATGACAGAAACTTTTCATCCGGTGAAATAAACTCCAATAATTCCTCTAACGTACCATCGGTCTTTAATAGAAGCAGATCCCGGAAAAATGTAATAAAGTCTTCTGCAAGGCGTAATGGTTCTTTCCCATCCGCAATTAAATTTTCGACACTGCCTAATACTTGGGCAACATCCTTTTGCTGTAGTGAAATCGCAATATCGTAAAATGCATCCTGGCTTACAGAACCTGTTACAAGAAGTACATCGTCCAATTGAACATGCTCATTACTAAATGAAACAACCTGATCAAGTAAACTTAATGCATCACGCATACCTCCTGCTGCAGCTTGAGCAATTGCCTTAAGCGCCTGCTCATCATAACCCATACCGATATCTTCCAATACAACCTTCATACGCTCTACTATATCTATAGAAGAAAGTCGTTTAAAATCAAATCGCTGACAACGGGAAATAATTGTTGCTGGTAGCTTGTGAGGCTCAGTTGTCGCTAAAATAAATACCGCATGTTCAGGTGGTTCCTCAAGTGTTTTTAATAATGCATTAAATGCACTCGTAGAAAGCATATGCACCTCATCTATAATGTACACTTTGAAACGCGCATTTGCCGGGGCAAAACGGACTTTTTCGATAATATCACGCATTTCTTCCACTCTTGAATTGGAAGCAGCATCAAATTCGATTACATCTGTATGTGAACCTTCAGTAATACTTAGACATGTAGGGCATTCATTGCATGGCTCACTTGCCGGGGCATTTTCACAATTCAATGCTTTCGCGAAAATTTTAGCTGTACTCGTTTTCCCTGTTCCTCGAGGACCGGAAAATAAATAGGCATGTGTTGTCTTACTTGCGAGGAGAGCATTTTGAAGGGTCCTCTTTACATGTGTCTGACCTGACATTTCTCTAAATGACTGGGGTCTATAAACACGATAAAACGCTTGATATGTCAACCTTTCCCCTCTCCCTTCCATTTAAAAATACATACATTCAGTATAGCATAAAGTAAATATAAACTCTTTTGAAATAAGATGAATAAATTATGCCTCGGCGTAATTAAGTCCAGATTTTTCAGACCCACAGGATGTGGGTCAGTCAGCCGTTGTCGCATAATGCGACGTTATTAGACTGACTTCTATTCCATTAAAAAATCTGTGACATCCGCCAGGTGTTTATCTACATTCGGCGGGCTCTTTAAAGGCTCGCCGAATGAGATAAACTCTCTTTTTCATATAAAAAACGCACCCACCAATAAATGATGGATGCGTTTGAAATGGTAATTTAATACCGTGCACCTTTCTTCGACTGCCGCACATAAGCGTTACTCTTGTCGCCAGCTCGGGTTAGGCTACCCCGCGGCACATAAGTGATACCACTTAATGCTGCTTCCTTCCGGACCTGACATGGTTCATGGGTACTTATTGCGCAGGACCCAACCGTCAACACTACGTGCAAAAGGCAGACCAAACAATACGGACAGCCTCAGAAAAGGAATTCAATCTTGCTAGAGCGGATTGCAAGTTACAGGGCACCGCTACCTCCCCATCTAGCACGGCAAGTATTAGTATACTAAGCAAGCTATTAAATTGCAATGAATTGCTTCAATTAAATTTTCCCAACGCTAGCAGAACTATACTCTAGAATGTCCTTTAAATATTTCACATCATCACTTTCACTTGATAAATTGGACTTTCACTTCACCAAGCGTATTAAATAATGCTGTAAATTTATCACCAGGCTCTGCTACAACAGCAGCAGATAAAGCCCCAATTGTTTTAATTTTTTGAGGCATACTTTATTCGATGAATTTTTTAAAGCTTAAAATATTTTCAATGGATGGAGTAAAAGACACATCCTCTTTTAATGTGGATATCTCGTTTTCTCTTTTTAATCAGCTTATAATTTTCCCGAAAAAATTATTGACGCAAATCCCATTCCGTGGTAAATTAATCTTTGTCGAAAAGACATCTTATATTTTGGAGGTATACCCAAGTCTGGCTGAAGGGATCGGTCTTGAAAACCGACAGGCGGGTAACACCGCGCGGGGGTTCGAATCCCTCTACCTCCTCCATTTTTGAACTTTCATCCGCTACATTAGTTAAGCGGTTTTTTTTATATCAAAATTCACTTTAAAGTACTATTTCAATTCATTGGAAATAGTACTTTTTTGTATTTGTAGACGACTTTCTTGTACAATTAAGTACTATGTCATGTATGTAAAGGGCGGTATATTAAAATTGGAATCGACTCAGCCACATATTAAAACAATGAAACTTTTCTTATTTATGCTACTTGTCGGCTTATTGACCGCCATTGGTGGCGAAATTAAAATAATTCCGTTTGAAGAAGGACCTTTTCGTTTCGGATTAGGGAGCATTATTTTCTTTTTCGCCTTACTGATTCGTCCATTACCGATTGTATCTACAGGTTTATTGACTGCACTGATCGTCATTGTCGGTCGGTCGTTACTGGATATTTTTATTTATGGACAAAGCTTCGTTACTCATATTGTTGAACATTTGCCGGCAGGCGCTTTTTATACAGTCTTTGCACTATGTTTTAAATTAATTCCACTGGACGAATTAAAAAAACAGCCGCTTATGCTCGGTTTATTAGCAACAGCATTTGAAGTACTCTCCAACACGATCGAACATGTATTAACGGATATTCTGCTTGTTTCTGATCAGGAAACATTTACTTCTTTTCTACTGTTCATCCTCGTTGGATTGTTACGCAGCTTTTTTGTTGTCGGCATTTACAGCATGATAACAATGTCAGAACAGAAGAAACAGCTAAAACAGCTCATGACGATTCATTCGGAACTATATGTAGAAGCATTGTATCTTCAAAAAACGATGACCCAAATCGAACAGCTAACAGCAAACAGTTATCAGCTTTACAAAAAACTGAAAACAAATGAAGAGCAGCTAGCTTCTGAAGCTTTACATATTGCCCAGGAAATCCATGAAGTAAAAAAAGATAATGAACGGATTCATGCCGGACTCTCTAAAATAACAAAGAGAAACTACCCGTCAAATTTTCTGTTGTCTGAGTTACTAAGTTTTATTATTGAGGCTAATGAAAATTATGCTGCCTATTTAAATAAATCGATTTCCATTACTCTTATTTGTCCAGATGATTATCAAACAAAAAACCACATTGCACTATTTGCTATTTTAAATAACCTAATGGCAAATGCTGTGGAGGCAATTGAAGAAAGCGGATTTATTACTTTGAATGTTGTAGCCGAACAGGATATGACTTCCTTTATCGTAGAAGATAATGGAGTTGGTATTGATCCGGCACTCATTCCAATTATTTTTGATGCAGGCTATACATCCAAGTTTAATGAACAGGGCCAAGGTTCTACAGGAATTGGTCTTTCCCATACAAAAACAATTGTTGAAAATCTTGAAGGGAATATTCACGTAACAAGTGATACCTCGACTTGCTTTGTTGTGCAAATCCCTACAGAAAACATTCAAAAGGAGAATGACTAATGCGTTACTTTATAGTAGATGATGACCGGGCAAGCCGGATGATGCTCAGTAATATTATTAATGACTGTGAACTCGGAGCTGTCATTGGGGAGGCAAAAAACGGTCTGGATGCCATTCCCCAAATTTTAATGATGCAGCCGGAATTTGTTTTAATCGATTTACTCATGCCGAAATTGGATGGAATTGAAACAATTGAACGACTACAACAAAATGGCTTTAAAGGCCAGTTTATTATGATTTCACAAGTTGTAAATAAGGAAATGGTCGCTGAAAGTTATTCGAAAGGAATTGAATTTTTCATTCATAAGCCTATCAATAAAGTTGAAGTACAAATGGTATTAAAACGGACAACTGAGCAATACTTATTAAGAAATTCTTTGCAAGTTATTCGCCAGTCCCTGACAAACTTTGATATTACAGATGTAACACATACAAAAAAGACGGCTCGAGAACATATCCAGTCCATCTTAAATGATATGGGAATTGTCGCTGAAGTTGGCAGTGAAGATATTATTAAAATTATAGAACAGCTATTAATCGAAAAGCATAAAATTGCACCGCTTCCTCCATTAAAGGAAGTATATGAACGTGTTGCAATGCTGACGAAAAATACGCCGGACGAAATTGTAAAAGAGAGTAAAGCAATTGAACAACGTGTACGCCGGACTATATTAGCTGCCATGATTAACTTGGCGAACTTAGGGATTGTCGATTACACGAATTCTGAATTTGAATACTATACCCCCCGCTATTTTGATTTAACGGATATTCGTTATTTAATGAATCAAATAGAAAATAATGATCAACGTAAAGCAAAAGTAAACATAAAAAAATTCATTCAAGTATTGTATTCAGAAATTATTAGTAAAGTTGATTAGTCGGATTTTGTCGGATTTTGTATGTATCTAATAAAATTAGTTTTAGGCTAGTCCTGAATCTAAATTTTTAGGGGGAACTATATTTGAAAAAGTTTAAAATTAGTTTAGCCGCGCAAATTTTAATCGGTCTTGTACTTGGTGTTATCGTAGGTGCTGTGTTCTTCGGTAACGAAAATGTACAATCATACTTACAGCCACTTGGCGATATTTTCTTAAACTTAATTAAGATGATCGTAGTACCGATTATTATTTCGACACTGATTGTTGGGGTTGCCGGAACTGGTGACATCAAACAGTTAGGTCGACTTGGCGGTAAAACACTTATTTACTTCGAAGTTATCACAACAGTCGCGATTGCTGTTGGTTTATTAGCAGCTAACCTATTCCAACCAGGTGCTGGTATCGATATGAACGAATTACAGAAATCTGATATTTCTTCATATGTTGAAACAACGGAAGCTGAAGAGGACAAAGGAACTTTCCAAATTATTGTAGACATCGTTCCTAAAAACATTATAAATGCAATGGCAGAAGGCGACATGCTTGCAATTATTTTCTTCTCTGTAATTTTCGGTTTAGGTGTGGCAGCAATTGGAGAACGCGGAAAACCAGTGCTCGCATTCTTCCAAGGTACGGCAGACGCCATGTTCTGGGTCACAAACTTAGTAATGAAATTTGCACCAGTCGGCGTATTTGCACTTATCGGTGTAACCGTTTCCAAATTTGGTGTAGAATCCCTTATTCCATTAGGGAAACTGGCGATTTTAGTATATGCAACAATGATTTTCTTCGTAGTCGTTGTTTTAGGTCTTACAGCACGTATTTTCGGTATTAATATCTTCAAATTAATTCGTATGATCAAGGACGAGCTTTTACTGGCATTCTCTACTTCTTCATCAGAGACAGTATTACCTCGTATTATGTTAAAAACAGAAAAAATGGGTGCACCGAAGGATATCGTTTCATTCGTTATTCCAACAGGTTATTCATTCAACTTAGACGGTTCGACACTTTACCAGGCGATTGCGGCAATCTTCATTGCGCAAATGTACGGTATTGACCTTTCAATTGTGGAACAGATTACATTAATGCTTGTATTAATGGTAACATCTAAAGGAATTGCCGGCGTTCCAGGGGTATCTTTCGTAGTACTTCTTGCAACATTAGGCACTGTAGGTATTCCGCTTGAAGGTTTAGCATTTATCGCAGGTATTGACCGTATTTTAGATATGGCTCGTACAGCTGTAAACGTAGTAGGTAACACATTGGCAGCACTTGTTATGGCGAAATGGGAAAAACGTTTCGACGAGAAGCAATTTGCTGAGTATCAAGCTGCGAACTTAAAATAAAATTAGAAAATGGCGTAGTGAACGATTTCACTACGCCATTTTTTATTTTACTACTTTTGCTAAATATGCGCGGATTGATGCTTCCCCATTATGTAATGCTTCATGTGCCCGCTCTTCATCTTTTGCTACTTTTGTTTCTGCTGCCTCTATAATCTGCTCGATATCCTTCTGAGGGATAATAACGACCCCATCACTATCACCAATTACATAATCACCTGTTTGAACAGCGACATTTCCTACAGATACAGCTATACCTACTGTCCCGCCACCATGTTTATTGCCTGCTGCTACTGTTGTACCTAATGAAAAGACCGGAAAATCGATTTCTTTTGCAGCTGCTATATCGCGAATAACCCCGTCCACGACAAAACCTTGAACACCGACACCTTGTGCTAGCTGCATAACAAAGTCACCCGCTACAGCACGATTCGTATTGCCTTTAGCATCGATGACTAATATTTCCCCTTTTTCTGCCTGACTAATTGCTTCAAGTACCGCACCATTTTCCCCATCTGGCAGGCGGACCGTTCTCGCTTTCCCTGCAATTTTGAAGTGTTCGGCAAGCGGTTTAATTGCTGATGCCACATTCGTATGTCCCCCTGTTGCATCGGAAATTGCCGTCGTTGGTAATGCACGTAAGCGTTCTACCATTGATAAAGTCATATTCCCATCCCCTTTTCGCTATAATGTTACTAATCATTAAAATTTGTAATTACTTTTAGCATAAACGGTACAACTTATTGTTCGCAATATTTTTTAAAATCGTTAAAAACTTTTCTATGTTGGGAATACTGAATAAAAGAAAGGAGGGATATACATGAATAATCCGCTTATTGAAATAGTAATGGATGAAAGCGGGAACAAAACTTATAAGATGAAGACCTTCGATATCAAGGTTATTGCCCGGCTGACAGGTGGTCTTGCTCCTACAATTACGTATATGCACCAGGATAAAGACGTTACAGATGATATACGTGCGATTCGCTTTCATTTTGAAAATCCGGCGTCATACATCGAAAATTATGCTTCTTTTCAAAGGATGCTTTATGAAAGGGAACAGCGCGCAGTGAATGAGCTATACGAATCCATCAGTATGAAGCCTAAAAATATGACGACAGGTAAACAAGTTTTATGGAGCTTTTTTGTCTTTCTGCTCATTATGACACCCATTTTTGTTATTGTTTGGACGAAATAAAAAAGACTGATTTCCGTTACATATAGAAATCAGTCCTTTTTATTATTTTCGTAAATGGCTTGTTTGTTCAAGCATATATCCGATACGTGCAACGACATCCTCAACTTGTGCAGGATTTTTCATTAGATCGTAATCGTTAATATCAATACGCAATACTGGACATGCATTGAAATTGTTAATCCAGTCTTCATAACGTCCGTGCATTTCTTCCCAGTACGAATGAGGTGTTTGCTGCTCCATCTCGCGTCCACGTTCGTGGATACGACCAATCACATCATCAATCGGACCTTCCAAATATACAAGCAAATCCGGGTGTGGAAAATACGGTGTCATCACCATCGCATCAAACAAATTTGTATATGTTTCATAATCTGTCGGTGTCATTGTCCCTTTGTCATAATGCATCTTTGCAAAAATACCTGTATCTTCGTAAATAGAACGGTCTTGTATAAAGCCTCCGCCATATTCAAAAATACGCTTCTGTTCTTTAAAACGTTCAGCAAGGAAATAAACTTGCAAATGGAAGCTCCACTTTTCAAAATCGTCATAGAATTTATCTAAATAAGGGTTTGTATCAACCTTTTCATAAGATGTACGGAAATTTAAGCTCTGTGATAATGCTTTAGTCATTGTTGACTTTCCGACACCGACTGTTCCTGCTATTGTAATCACTGCATTTGCAGGAATATTGTACTTCTCTCTTAAGTTCATTTCTGATGCAAACTCCTTTGTTGTAACTTTTCCTCTACTAATCGTAGTACGTACTGTAAATCTTCTTCACTTTTCACAAAATCAAGCTCATCCCCATTTAATGAGATAACAGGAATTTCTGGATGCATCTTTTCAAAATGTCCGATAAATTGATGATAATCGCTTGAAAGTTGTTCCATATATTCACGGGAAATATTCTTTTCCACTTCACGACCGCGCATTGCAATTCGTTTCATTAATGTATCCAAGCTTGCATGTAAATAAATGACCATATTGGGCTTTGGCATATCAGCAGTTAAAATTCGGTAGATCGACTCGTACTTTTCATATTCGGTCGGCTTTAAAGTACGCTTTGCAAAGATCAAATTTTTAAATATATGATAATCAGCCACTACAGGCCCTTGTGCTTCAATAATTTCATGAATATCAGATAGCTGTTTATAGCGATTGCACAGGAAAAACATTTCCGTTTGGAAGCTCCACTCACTAATATCTTCATAGAACTTACCGAGAAATGGATTTTCATCTACAATCTCTTTTAATAAATGATAGTCAAACGTTTGTGATACGGCCTTAGATAATGAGGTCTTCCCAACACCAATCGGACCTTCTACTGTTATAAATGGCACAGACATTAGAAGTGCTCCTTCTCTTTTTATAGTCAATGCTTTTAATTTTATCACAACGCTCTTTAGACAACAAAGCAAACAATTCTATTTTACCGAATTCATGCATAGCCAATTTCTAGTAATTAAATTGTGCTAGTGCTTCCTCTTGTAGTTCAAATAATTTTTCACGCTGTTTATCATAGTCTGCGGTAATTTTTTCTTGCTGAGCAAGTACCATTTCCTGAAGAGACTGTTCTTTTTCCAATAGGCTTTGTTCTATTTGCTCATATTGTTTATCTGTTTTTTCGGCTAAATCCTGTAACGCCTCGAATAACTGGTCGTCTAGCTGGCTTTGTGAAGCTGCTTCATTATCAATTAGGTTTTCGATTGCCTCATCACGTTGTAGAACCAGTTCATGGCAGCATTCTTCAAACTGTTGTTCGGCTTCCTCGAATTGCTGTTTATATTTAATCAAGATGTCGGTTAACTCCTGATATAAATTATCCATTGCCTGTTCCATTGCCTCTGTCAGATCTGGAGCTTGTTCAATTTGTGCTAATGGCGCTTGTTGCTGATCATGGTAAAATTGAAACTTCCTGCGTTCTTCCGTTTGTTTTTGCTCTAGTAGTTCAATTTTATTGACGTGATGGTTTTTTCTTTCTTCTTCATAAGTAATTTTATAGTTTTCCAATAGGACTTTTCTTTTATGGTCGAATAACTTTCTAATTTTTTCGATCGCTTGTTCACGATTATTGTTAAGTTTGTTTTCTTCGTTTTCATGCTGTTGTGCAATGGCTACCTTTTGCTGTTCATATTGCTTTTGCAATGTGTCAGTTACTTGTTGTTCATTTTTCTCAATCGTCAACAATTTTTGTTCATACTCTTTATGCAGATCAGCCAATGCATTATCAAAATACTCATCTACTTCTTCCTCTGTTTGAAATGACTTCATCGCAGTACTCCTTCAAACTTTTCTTTCATCATAGCATGATTTATTTCTTGTCGCCCAAGTATTCACCGGCATGCTAAACTAGGATTTAAGGAGTGATAGATGAATGCTCGAAAACAAAGATCACCAATACATGCAGGAAGCATTGAAAGAAGCAAAAAAAGCAGCTGCCCTTGGGGAAGTACCGATCGGCGCAGTTATTGTATATAAAGATGAAATTATTGCACGTGCACATAATTTACGCGAAACAACCCAAAATGCACTGACACACGCAGAAAGCATGGCCATTCAAGAAGCCTGCAAAAAAGTTGGCAGCTGGCGTTTAGAAGAAACTACTTTGTACGTCACGCTTGAACCTTGCCCGATGTGTGCAGGGGCTATTTTACAGTCGCGCATACCTCGGGTTGTTTACGGGGCACGGGATATAAAGGCAGGCTGTGTCGACTCATTATACCGTCTGCTGAATGATGCGCGTTTTAATCATGAATGTACTGTAACAGAAGGTGTGATGGCAGAAGAATGCGGGCAAATTTTAACGGACTTTTTCAAGGCGCTACGCGAGCGTAAAAAAGCAGAGAAGTTGGCGAGAAAACAACAATCCGAAAAGTAAGGTGATGGAATGAATGGATTTACCATTTTCGATTCGATCCATATAATGTGGCTTATTTTTATTGCCGGTTTTTTAGTTGTTTCATTATATGTTTATCATTATTTCTCTCGTGAAAAACAATATGTTTTTCAAAAAACGGTATTCTGGCTGCTGTTGTTTTCAGAAATAGCAAAGCAACTTTATTTACTCATAACGGACCAATATTCGTATTGGAGTCCCCCGCTTCATTTATGCGGCTTTGGCATTTTCATTATTGGCTGGCATACGTATTTTCCAACACGGACAACAGCTACATTACTATACACGCTTACGTTGCCCGGAGCTGCAATTGCACTTTTATTCCCCGGGTGGACAATTGATCCGGTTGGCGGCTTTTTGCATTTTCACAGCTTTCTATTTCATGCACTGCTCGTCGTATTTATTGCGGTTTTGATTTTGGAAAAACAGCTGATGACAACTTTTACGGATATTTGGCGAGCTCTCTTGTTTCTGCTTATCACAGTTCCGCCAATTTATATATACAATGCTCATTTCCGTACGAACTTTATGTTTTTAAATCGCCCTGTAAAAGGAACGCCTCTTCAATGGCTATACGATGCATTTGGGGCAGCTGGCTATTTATTAAGTTTAGCCGGAGTTATAGTTAGTATTTGGATAGTGCTTTATGTACTTCTTGCTATACAAAAACGGCGAAACATTACAGAGTAGATGTTTCACCGTTTTTATTATGTTTTTTCATTAATCCATTTTAATAATAATTCGAGAATTATCGCCTGTCGCTAATAGATCAAAGCCTTCATTTATTTCATCGAGCGTAATAATATTTGATAACAGCTGATCGACCGGCAGCTTTCCGGTTTTCATCATATGCAAATAATGCGGAATATCTCTTAATGGCACACAGCTTCCTATATATGAACCTTTTAGCGTTTTTTCTTCTGCTGTCAATGTTACATAAGGGAAAGAAAACTGATGTTCCGGATGTGGCAGTCCTGTTGTCGTTGTTGTACCGCCACGCTTTGTAATGGCATATGCCACTTCCATCGCTGGAACGACACCCGCAGTTTCAAAAGCATAATCAACCCCGCCATTTGTATAGGCTTTCACTTGTGCGACTACATCAGCATCCTTCGAATTAAAGACGGCTGTTGCCCCCAATTCCTTTGCCTGCTGCAGCTTCTTTTCATTAATATCAATTGCGATTACTTCACGGGCACCAGCTGCAATGGCCCCGAGCAGCGCACTTAAGCCAATTCCGCCTAAACCGACAACAGCAACTGTTTTTCCAAGCTGGACTTTCGCTGTATTTACGACAGCGCCTACACCTGTAATAACTGCACAGCCAAAGAGCGCCAGTTTTTCAAACGGCAAGTCCTCTTCCACTTTTACGAGGGAATTCTGCGATACGACTGCATACTCCGAGAAGGCAGATACCCCAACGTGATGCCCAATCTTTTCAGTCCCTGCATGTAAACGGACCCCGCCACCGATCAATGTTCCGTCTCCATTTGCCTTTGCACCCGGTTCACATAATGCCGGACGTCCTTCTGCACAAGGTACACAATGCCCGCAACTTGGTACAAATACGCAGATTACTTTATCTCCTTGCTTAAAGTTCATAACACCAGGCCCTACTTCTTTAACGATTCCTGCTGCTTCATGACCAAGAGCCATTGGTAAAGGACGTGGACGACTCCCGTTAATGACTGACAAATCCGAATGGCAAAGGCTTGCCGCTTTTATTTGAATCAATACTTCCCCTTCTTGAGGAGCATCCAACTCAATTTCTTCGATATGGATCGGCTTGCTTTCCGCATAGGGCTTAGTTACACCGGATGAGCGTAATATGGCAGATCGAATTTTCATGATGATGTCCTCCTTAAATTAACTTAATTCCTATAAATTTTAAATCTGACATCCCTTCAATTGCATAACGTATTCCTTCTTTTCCAGTACCGCTCTCTTTTATCCCGCCATATGGCATATGGTCAAAGCGTCGTACCGAAGATTCATTAATCCAAACGCCTCCTGTTTCCAGCTCCTCTGCAAACTTTAAGGCACGGTTAATATCTGAAGTAAACACACCTGCCTGTAATCCGTAATCTGAATCATTGGCAGCGGCCAACACTTCGTCCTCTTCAGTAAATGGTATGAGTGCAACCATCGGGGCAAATACTTCCATACATACGACCTGCATCGACTTTGTAACATTTTCCAAAATGGTCGGCTCGAGTAATGTGCCGTTCCTCTTTCCGCCCGTACGAATTGTTGCCCCTTGTGATACTGCTTCTTCAATCCAGGTTGCTGCACGGATTGCCGCGTCTTCTGTAATCATTGGCCCCAGTTGTGTTTGTTCCTCAGCAGGATTCCCTATTACCAGCGCTTCCACTTTTTCCTGTAGTAATTGTGCAAACTGGTCATAAACAGATTGCTCGACATATATCCGCTGTGCAGAAACACATGCCTGACCGGCAAATGTAAAACCGGACATCGTAATGGCAGACGCTGCGTACTCTAAATCGGCATCCGCAAATATAATGTTCGGAGCATTGGAGCCAAGCTCAAGAGTTACCGGCTTCTTTCCTGCCAGTTCATGAATATGCCATCCTACTTTTCCGCTCCCCGTAAAGGTTACTTTTTTCACAAAAGGATGTTTTACCAGTGGCTCAACTAGTTCCGTGCCTGGTCCTTGAAGGATATTTAACGCTCCTTTTGGCAATCCCGCATCCTGCAATAATTCATACAGCAAAATAGAAGACAGCGGCGTTTTTTCGGCTGGTTTCAAAACAACTGTATTTCCAACAGCAATGGCCGGAGCAATTTTATGCAAAGCTAGGTTTAAAGGGAAATTAAAAGGCGTAATGGCAGTAATTACTCCTAAAGGTACACGTTTTGCAATGCCAATTTGACGTTCGCCGCCAATTGCACTATCCATCGGAATCTGGTCTCCTGCCAGCCGCTTTGCCTCTTCACTTGCAAACAGCAGCACTTGAACCGCTCGTGTTACTTCTCCCCGTGCCTCATTAATCGGTTTTCCTGCTTCCAAAGAGATGGTTTTCGCAAACTGTTCGCTCCGTTCTTCAAGTAACAATGAAGCTTTACGTAAAATACGGCTACGTTCATGTGCAGGCATTTTGCGCATCGTTGCATTAAATGTTTGCTGTGCGACTTCAATTGCTTCATGTACATCTTCAATTGAGGCACAGGCAATTGTTGCAATCAGTTCCTGATTAAAAGGATTTAAAACATCCATCGTCTTTTCTTCTTGAAGACGGTGCTCTCCATTGAGTACAGATCCTATTTTTTGCATATTCTTCCCTCCGTTATGACAATGACACCCTAAGTAAGGCTTACTTAGGGTGCAAATTTATTATTCGTAATAGCCTTCTTTCGATTTGATAAACGATTTAAATTGCTTTGAATCATGTCCGAACCAAATTTCAGAGTCATTACGTGTAGCAAACTCTCGGATTCTTTCTACAGTAGAGTTGTAGCCTACTGAATCATACAAAATTCCGGGCGGCTTAACTGGTGGACCATAGCTTTCTTCTGTGTATAATGCATCGGATGCAAGTAAAACATTTCCGTGACCCGGGAGTTCGATGTGCAAGCCCAGCATACCGTAAGCATGCCCTGGACCAAAATTTAAAATTTTAATGCCTTCTACTAGTGGCACTTCTTTTTCATGAGGTTTAATAGTACGCCAACGCAGTTCTTTTTGAATCCAAGCCATGACATCGCCCCAAATATAGGCACCCATATTTCGTGTCATCGCAAATGTTTTCATGACATTTGACAGTTCCGTATCATGAACGATAATTTCTGCGTTTGTAAATAACTCCAGGCAACCTGCATGGTCTAAATGCAAATGTGAGGCAATGACATATTTGATGTCTTCCGGGCGAACTTTCAATTGTTCAAGTCGATTGATCAAATAGCATTCTTCACTTTGGAAGGCAGGGAACAGTTGCTGAACCCCTTCCGGCCAACGCCCATCATCTCCCATTCCGTCCGGGTTACAGCCTGTATCAAATAAAATTTTCCCTTCTGGGTGGTCAATCAGTACTGCATAAACGGGAAACTCGACAAACTCGGCTGGCGGATTCGGATTAGTGATGCTTGCTGGATTGTGCATGGCAATCATATAGTTTTTATCCATTTTCATTGTCCCTGTATCAAGCACGTATACTTTTTTATTACACATCGTAATTCCTCCCATAATGTTTTTATTTTTTTACAAGACTTCTATTATTTTCAGCATTGCAAGCGTAAATCCACCGTCACCACCTTTCAAGATCCATACTTTTAAGTTGGAATGATCGTGGCACGTGTAACCGAACGTTTTGCGGATTCATCCAACGCTATTTTAATTTCCTCAAAACTAAAGCTTGCATCCAATAATGTTTCAAACGGGTAGCGGTCAATATTGCGCTCCAGGAAGTCGAGTGCCTTTTTTAAATACCATGGGTTGTAGCGCAGAACGGGAATAATTTGAATTGCTTTACGCGTTAAATAACCAGGATCAAATTCCACCGTTTGTCCAGGTGAGATATTGCCGATTACAATGTAACGGCCGCCAGCTCGAATATACTCCACACCTTCAGCAAAAGCCTGAGGAACACCTGCTACTTCGAGGGCAACATCCACTCCGTGATTTCCTGTCAGACGCATAATTTGTGCAACGCGCTGTTCAACCGTTGGAAAGTCCGATATTAAAATTACTTCATCTGCACCAAATGCCTTTGCCTGATCTAAACGGCTTTCAACACCATCTACTACAATGACTTTCAATTGCTTTTCTTTCGCAACAGCAATCGCATTTAATCCGAGTCCGCCCGCGCCTTGAATGAGAATTGTTTCCCCTGAGACAACATTTCCTTGCTCAAGCCCAAAATACACCTGGGATAATGCGCAGTTTGCGCTTGCTGCGACACTGTTTGATATATTGTCTGGTACTTTATAAAAATACTGATCGGAATGAATATAATAATGCGTACCGAATGTCCCATGGAAATGCGGTGCTTCCTCTGTCGGTAAACGCCAATACTTATAAGCATTTTCACATAAGTTAAATTGTCCATGCTGACAAGGCGGACATTTACGGCAAGTCAAAAAGTAAGCACTTACAATTCGGTCCCCGACTTTTACAGGGGTACCCGCAAAATCTGTTTCGACTCCTTCACCTAACGCATGAATTTCACCTATCATTTCATGTCCTAAAGCCCCACTGCGAATGACCGGATGATGCCCTTTCCATATATGCAGTTCAGATCCGCAAATATTTGTTTGAATGATTTTTACAATTACCGCTCCTGGTGCCGGCTCCACCAATGGATACTCTTTAAAAACGAGTTCCATCGGGGATGTCATTTCGGCAACTCTTCCCTTTGTCTCACGCATGCGCTCACTCGCCCTTCATTTTTCTGAAAATTGAATAGCTACTACACAATCGAAATATGCTCTACGGGATGTAATGTACGGATTAACTGCTGTACTTGAATCGTTTCTAAATGTAATAAGTCATGAATAATTTTTTCTTTATGAGCCTCTTCTAAAGGCACTAAACTATTGAACTTATTAATAAAGTCCTGGTCTGTTAATGCATTTTCCGGATCCCCTTTAGGAAATCTGCTTTGCACAACGTCACTTGAACCATCCTGCCAATGAATTTGAATTTTCGCGCCCCACTCTTGCGGATATTGACTGTTAATATTTTTATCTACAGATACGGTCAGCTTTTCCATCAGCCTTCGAATGGTTGGGTCTTGCAATATATCTGCATTGAAGGCATCAAATCCTCCTTCACCGGTCCATAACGCTAAAGCTACACAAAATTGCAAACTGAACTTTGCCGCATATATTGTTTGCGGACTTTTTGCATCCGTAATATCCAGCGCCACCTGATATGCTCCTACTTCGACTGATTTTATAAAATCGATGCCATTTTTCTCTACTTTTTTATGCAGTTCAAGCGCCAAGTCCATTGCGGCATGTGTATGACGACAAGATGCATGGACTTTAAAGGCATTTTCGGTAATTTTGTATTGCTTACCTAATTTTTCGGTCATACGTGTTACATCGTACTCGTCACTCATTGCTTCAAAAAATCCTCTACGCCCTTCCAAAATGGCTGTTGCTCCTGTAAAACCCTGCTGTGCTAACAGAGCACTTAAAATACCATTCATCGCTGCTTTACCAGGATGCAATTGCTTGCTCATGGCACCATCCTCGATAAATTCCCACAACCCTGCAGCTTGAGTGCCGGCAGAACCAAATGCTTGGACAATTTGTTCTTTGGATAAATCCAATAACTTTGCCACTGCTGCTGCCGCGCCGAATGTTCCGCAGGTTGCCGTATTATGAAAGTAGTAATAATGGGAAGGCGTCACCGTTTCTCCTACGCGAAACGCCACTTCATACCCAACAATAATGGCCTCGATCAATTGTTTGCCGGATAAATTTTTCCATTCTGCAATGGCAATCGCTGCAGGCATAATAACAGTTGCCGCATGCACAATGGATGCTTTATGAATATCGTCGAGCTCTATTACGTGACTCGCGCCGCCATTAATGAATGCCGCATTTGTTATGCTCGTTTTCAATCCCGTTACTGCTGTTGCCTGTTGTTCTCCGCCTATTAATTGCGCGACTTGTTCCATCATCCGAACAGGTTCTGCTTCCTGACCTTTCAGTAAAGACGAATAATAATCGACAATGCATAGCTTCGTAAACTGTACAACATCCTGCGGTATATCCTCGAAACGTACATCCACAATATATTGTGCCAACTGCTCACTTAATGTCATGAACATAATCCCTCCCTAACAGTTCTTCATTATGCTCCCCTAACAATGGTGCAGGGGCGGTAGGTGTTATATCACAATTTGAAAACGTTAGAGGAATTCTCGTTGCATACATTTCCTTATCACGTATATGTGGTAGACGTACAATCAGTTTATTTTCTATTTGCTGCGGATCCACTAGTACATCTTTCATTGTTTTCACTTGCGCTACTGGTACACCGCCAGCCTCCAGTGCTTGAATGAGTGCCTCGCTTTTTTCCGTCATTGTTATTTGTTCAATTTCCTTACTAAGAAGTAAACGGTTTTTAACTCGTTCTTCGTTCGTATGGTAGAGGCCATCTTCAATCCATTCGTGTTTTTGCAATACTTCGCAAAGTTTTTCGAATAATTTATTGTTCGAGATGCCGATCATGATGGCACCATCTGCAGTTTGAAATGCCCCATAAGGCGCAAATGCCCCATGATTGGAACCTAGTTTTTCGGGATTTTCACCTGTTAACTTTGTTGAAAGTAAATGATAGTTCGCCCAAAATACCCCGGTCTCATACAAAGAGGTCGACACAAGGCTGCCCTCATCTGTTTTATGACGTTGTAAAATGGCTGATACAATACCAAGCGCCCCCCACATGGCACTTCCCTGATCAATTAATGAAACCGGCACTCTTGCTAAATCAGTACTTCCTGTAATACTCATAATGCCTGTTTCAGCTTGCATAATGGCATCATAGCCCGGATATTTTTTCTTTGGACCGTTTTGGCCATAGGCGGATAGCGAACAATAGATTAGTTTCGGATTGATTTGCTTTACCGCTTCATAATCGATGCCTAGTTTTTGTGCTACACCTAACCGGTAATTTTCCACGAAGACATCGGCTGTTTTTATGAGTCCCATTAACTTTCCGCGGTCAGAATCTTCTTTCATGTTGAGGGTGACCGATTTTTTTTGCCTGTTAATGTTCAAAAAATACACGCCATCTTCCTGATATTTAGGCTCCATCTTCCTCGCTTCATCGCCGCTCAGCTTTTCTACTTTGATCACTTCGGCGCCTAAATCGGCTAAAATCATTGTTAACGTCGGCCCTGAAATATTTGTTGTCATATCGAGAACACGTATCCCTTGTAATGGTTTCATTTCAGCCCTCCTTAAACTAAACTGTAAGCGAAATTTGCCACGTCCTTTAATTTTTCCTGGTGGATATTTGTTTTTACTTCCATTGCTTCAAACAGCTCCACCACTTTCTCTGTTGCTACATTTCCAGTAGCCCCAGGTGAGAACGGACAACCGCCAAGACCAGCAATCGAACTATCAAACTTCTCTATTCCCGCATTTAATGCGGCAATAATATTTGCATAGGCAAAACCGTTAGTATCATGGAAATGAGCCACGAATGTTGTATCCGGGAAATCTTTTTTCAATGCGCTGAACCGTTCATACACAATGCGTGGATTTGCCTGTCCATTCGTATCACCAATTGAAATTTCATCAGCCCCGTCATTTACAAATTGCGCTACGACCCGCTTAACTTGCTCATAGGAAATGACTCCTTCATACGGACAGCTAAAACACATCGACACATAGCCACGAATAAACTTTTTCTGAGCTTTTGCATGCCGGAACATTTCGCTGCATTCTGCCAAAGACTCTTCAATGGAACGCTTAATATTTTTTTGGTTGAATGTCTCACTTGCCCCGACGAATACCGCAATCTGCGGTACACCTGCATCAATAGCACGCACCAGTGCCTTCATATTTGGGGTTAAAGCGATATATTCCATTCCCAGTTCATTGCAAAATGCCGTAATTTCCTGTGCGTCCGCCATTTGCGGGACAATTTTCGGATGAACAAACGATGCCGTTTCAATACGCTGAAAGCCCGCTTCATATAATTGCTTGATTAACTGTTTCTTTTCCTCTGTTGGCACAAAGCGTGATTCATTTTGCAAACCGTCGCGTGGACCTACTTCAATAATTTCAACTTGCTTTGAAAAGTGCATGATTTTCACCTCAATAAGATTTTGGAAGTTTTAATATATGTTCTCCGACGTATGATAAAATCAGGTTTGTTGAAATTGGAGCTACTTGATAGAGCCGCGTCTCTTTAAATTTCCGCTCAATATCATATTCTGCGGCAAAGCCAAAGCCGCCATATGTTTGAATGGCTACATTGGCTGCCTCCCATGATGCATCTGCAGCGAGTAACTTCGCCATATTGGCCTCTGCCCCGCAAGCTTGCCGGCGATCATAAAGTTCCGCAGCTTTTATGCGCATTAAGTCTGCCCCTTCAATATGGATATGCGCCTGGGCAATCGGAAATTGTATTCCTTGGTTTTGACCGATTGGACGATCAAAAACAACCCGTTCTTTTGCATAATTTGTTGCCCGTTCAATAAACCAGCGACCATCACCGATACATTCCGCAGCAATTAAAATCCGCTCGGCATTCATTCCGTCCAAAATATAGCGGAATCCTTTTCCTTCTTCACCAATCAAATTTTCTACCGGCACCCTTAAGTTGTCGATAAATAATTCTGTTGTCGCATGGTTCATCATTGTTTTGATTGGGCGTATTTCTAAACCATTTCCAACTGCTTCATTCAAATCAACAATTAACACAGACAAGCCATCACTCTTTTTAACGCATTGGTCTTTCGGTGTTGTACGAACTAGTAGAATCATTAAATCCGAATGCTCTGCACGGGAAATGAATACCTTTTGACCATTCACGATATAATGGTCGCCATCGCGTTTCGCAAACGTTTTTAAGTTTGTTGTGTCCGTGCCAGTATTAGGCTCTGTCACCCCAAATGCTTGTAAACGAAGCGATCCGTCCGCAATCTTCGGCAAATATTTTTCCTTTTGTGCCGAAGAACCATGCCGTAAAATTGTCCCCATCGTATACATTTGTGCATGACATGCGCCCGCATTCCCGCCTGAGCGGTTAATCTCTTCTAAAATTACGGATGCTTCCAGTATTCCTAAACCCGATCCACCATATTGTTCAGGTATTAAAGCTCCTAAAAAGCCTGCCTGCGTAATCGACTCCACAAATTCGGTCGGATATCCGTCGATCTCATCCAACTTCCGCCAGTATTCACCATCAAAACGTTTGCAAACTGCTCTTACACCTTCACGAAGTTCTTCTAAAAATGCCAGATTCTCTGTTAACATCATTTGAGTTCCTCCTACCGTCCGATAAAATTAGGTTTTCTTTTTTCGTTAAATGCTAAAATACCTTCCATTCGATCCTCAGAAGAAATAACCTCGTTGTAAGTTTCGATTTCAATACGGAATGCTTCAGATGCTTTCAATGAACTGACTTCTGCTACTTTTTTAACACCTTGAACTCCTAAAGGTGCATTGCCTGCCATTTTTTCGGCTAACTCAATTGCGGTACTCATTACATCTTCTGATTCGACAATTCGATTAAATAACCCTGCGTTCTGTGCTTCTTCTGCGGATACAATCCTACCTGTAAATAGCCATTCTTTTGCGATATGAAGCGGTATACGTTTTGGCAGTAGACGTGCTCCCCCTCCGCCTGGCATAATACCTCGAGTGACCTCTGTTAGCCCTACTTTTGTATTTTTACCAGCAACAATTAAGTCCATATTTAAAGCAAGTTCAAACCCTCCTGCAAGAGTATAGCCATTGATCGCAGCAATGGTAGGTTGCTTGCAATTGGCTACTGCCTGGAACATCTGTTCAAATAAATGATGCTGTTTTGTCCACTCTGCCTCACTCATCCCTTTCCGTTCTTTTAAATCCGCGCCTGAACAAAAGGCATCTTCAGTGGAGGAAGTTAAAATGACGACGCGTACCGGCTGCTCATTAAATGACTGAAATACAGTTAACAGCTGCTTCGCCATATCCGTGTTAAATGCATGGCGCATCTTCGGTCGATTTAACGTAACAACCGCAATTTTCTCTTCATATTCATATGAAACTTGAATATATTCCATTCGTTCACTTCCCGTCCTGTGAGATTACTTGATCGATCAAAGGCTTCATAATATTTGGTGCATAGCCCTTTTTATAAATCATCATCGTACGTTTAAAATGAATGACAATTTGCCCGTCCTGATTGTAGCCGATTGTTTTCACTTCGATAATTCCGACGTTATCCCGCTTAGCACTCTCCCTTTTCGATAAGATTTCTGTATAGGAGTAAATGGTATCGCCTTCAAAAACCGGGTGCGGAAGCCGAACTTCATCCCATCCAAGATTGGCCATTACATTTTGGGAAATATCCGAAACAGATTGTCCCGTTACAAGAGCAATGGTAAATGCGGAATTCACAATTGCCTTTTGAAACTCTGTTTGCTTTGCGTAATGGTGATCAAAATGAATAGGGTTTGTATTTTGCGTCAGCTGTGTAAACCAGCTATTATCGGTCTGTGAAATTGTTCTGCCTAACGCATGTGCAATTTTATCGCCTACTTCAAAGTCTTCATAAAACCGTCCTTGCCATCCAATTTGAATTTGTTGCTCCATCACAACATCCCCCTTTAAAGTTTGCATAGTTTTCCTGTATATTGTATATTGGATCCAAAATACAACACACAATGAGGTGTTTTTATGAAATTTGATCATGATTTAACTGCTGAAACATTACCCTCGAAAATTTACCGGATTCTGCGTGAAGCAATTATTAAAGGTCAGTTACAACCTGGCGAACGCCTAATCCAGGATGAATTGGCGAAGACATTAAACGTTAGCAGAATGCCAATCCGGGAAGCGATAAAACAGTTGGCCGCTGAAGGCTATGTCACAGTTGAGCCGCATAAAGGGGCTGTCGTCAAACAATTTACAATACACGAACTGGAAGAGATTTATTTTTTACGAGCAAAATTTGAGCCACTGGCGGCTGCCGAAAGTTTGAAAACGATGTCACCACAACTAGTAAATCAGTTGCGTGATCTTAACGAGAAAATGAAGAAAACGGATGATACAGATGAATATATTCAGCTTAATATTCAATTTCATCATCTGTTAATAAAAGACTGTCCTTGGGGGAAATTAAATAATATTATTGAAAATTTGTGGACCGGTTTCCCTCAGCAAACACCACATCTTTTACCTAACCAAATTGCTACTTCCATTATCGAACACGATTTAATGGTGGAAGCTTTGGCTAACAATAACATCGAGCTTACATGCCAATTACTAGAGCAACATATTACACGTGCAAAATATGATGTCCTTAAAAACTTTATTCAATAAAATCTAGGAATCTTAAAATATTGTATCCAATACCCTATTTTCTCGAATATAACAAAATATTCTCGTTTTGTAAAACAAATTACTAAATATTCCGAATTATTTTTACCGCAGAAAATAAAAAAAGTGTGTTGAAATTGTTGTTTCAACACACTTTTTAATTTACATGAAATTATTTTGCAATAATGACTTCTACGCCACCCATGTATGGACGTAATACTTCCGGAATAACAACAGAACCATCTTCTTGCTGGTAATTTTCCAAAATTGCCGCTACTGTACGACCAATTGCTAGACCTGAACCGTTTAATGTATGAACGAATTCCGGTTTTGCTCCTGCTTCACGACGGAAACGGATATTGGCACGACGCGCTTGGAAATCTTCAAAGTTTGAACAAGAAGAAATTTCACGGTACATGTTTTGTGCTGGAATCCATACTTCTAAATCGTATTTTTTCGCAGCTGTGAACCCTAAATCAGCTGTACACATTTTTAATTTACGGTATGGTAATCCTAAAAGCTGTAATACTTTTTCAGCATGACCTGTTAAAATTTCAAGTTGCTCATAAGATTCTTCCGGTTTAACGAAGCGAACTAATTCTACTTTATTGAACTGATGCTGACGGATCAGTCCACGTGTATCACGACCTGCAGAGCCTGCTTCTGATCGGAAGTTAGCGCTGAATGCAGAGAACGCTTGCGGCAGCATATCCGCTGATAAAATTTCATCACGGTAATAGTTTGTTACCGGTACTTCAGCAGTTGGAATCAAATAATAATCCATTTCATCTTCTTCACGAACTAATTTAAATACATCTTCTTCAAACTTCGGTAATTGGCCTGTACCTGTCAGTGAATCGCGGTTAACGATTTGCGGTGGCAGCATTTCTGTATAGCCATGCTGGTCTGAATGAAGATCCATCATGAAGTTCAGTAAAGCACGCTCTAAACGTGCGCCTAAACCTTTATAGAACAAGAAACGGCTTCCCGTAACTTTAGCTCCGCGCTCAAAGTCTACGATATCTAAATCTTTGGCAATATCCCAATGTGCTTTTGCTTCAAAATTAAATGCCGGCACATCGCCCCAAGTGTACTCTTCCACATTATCATCTTCTTCTGTGCCAACAGGTACTGATTCATGCGGGATATTCGGCAAACGCATCATCATATCTTTAAATTCATCTTCAATGGCATTTAACTCAGCATCCAATGCTTTAATTTCATCGCCTACTTCGCGCATACGTGCAATTACTTCTGATGCATCTTCTTTGTTGCGTTTCATAACAGAAATTTGCTCAGACACTTTATTGCGCTCTGCTTTCAATACTTCTGTTTTGGCGATTAATTCACGACGCTTCGTATCTAAGCTTTCGAAGTTGTCCAAATTCCCTAAATCTTCATTACGTGTAAGAAGCATACGTTTTACTTCTTCAAAATTGTCACGGACGCGTTTAATATCTAACATAGTTTTTTCCTCCTAAAATTTATGAAATGATGATCTTGAGCACTTTAATACATTAATGTACTAGCGGATTAAATACAAAAAAGCCCTCAATCCCTATGAAAGGGACGAGAGCTACCCGCGTTGCCACCCTAATTGAATAGAAAAAATCTATTCCTCTTAACAATTAACGACTTTGGTAAGCCGGCTTCCACTTACTATTATTTCGGAAAAAGCATCTCAAGGACGGATTCACAAGTGTATTTATCAGCTTCCACCAACCGCTGACTCTCTGAAAAAAACGGGCTTGTTACTACTTCCTATCATCGAATTCATTTATAAATTTAACCATACTGTACTATAAAACCATATACATTTGCAAGTTCCGATGAAAACATTCACTAATTTTCTACAACATGCTATACTTTTCTGACACCATCAATATTAGTTAAAATTGAAATTTCATTAAGGTTACATAAGGAGGATAAGAAAATGCTTTTCTTTCAGCTTCAAAAGGACCATACGATACCACTATATGAACAACTGTATATCGGCATAAAAAATGCGATTACTAACAACCAGCTGGCTGTAGGTGTGCGTTTGCCTTCTAAACGGGAACTGGCGGATTTTTTCAATATAAGTCAAACAACGGTCGAGCTCGCCTATTCGCAGCTGTTGGCGGAAGGCTATATTATATCAAAACCGCGTGTCGGTTACTTCGTTGAAGAAATAGATTCATTACCTTACCGCCAAAGTGATATCGCGAACAAAGAAATTAAAAAGACAACAGAAACTTTGGAATATAAAATTGACTTCTCCTCTGCAAAAATTGATGAGGATGCTTTTCCTTTTACGATATGGCGTAAGTATGCAAAGGATGTTCTGGATAGACCTTTCAAACATTTACTGCAAACTGGGGAACGTCAAGGTGAGCATGCACTGCGTATTGAAATTGCAAATTATTTACACCAATCGCGCGGGATCGAGTGTGAGCCAGAGCAAATCGTCATTGGTTCCGGTACTGAGCAGTTACTGCCTATGATTTTAAAAATTTTAGATACTAATTCCCAGCTCGCCTTTGAAAATCCAGGTTATTCACCTATTCCACGTCATCAATTAGGGCAGCTCGCTATCCCGATTTCTGTTGATACGGATGGAATTGTTGTTGAACAATTGCAGAAAACGAATGCCAATGTCGTGTATATAACACCTTCGCATCAATTCCCGACTGGTGCGGTTCTTTCAGCTAACCGACGGACACAATTATTGAACTGGGCAGCAAAAGCACCAGATCGTTTTATAATTGAAGATGATTACGATAGTGAATTTCGCTATATTGGAAAGCCAATTCCGGCTCTTAGAGGACTTGATGTAAATGATCGTGTCATTTATTTAAGTACCTTTACAAAATCATTGATGCCATCATTGCGCGTTGCTTTTTTCGTCTTGCCGCCGACACTTGTTCAACGCTATCAGGAGCATTTCAATTACTATTCTTCTACCGTTCCGCGGTTTGAACAGCACATTTTAGCGAAATTTATGAAAGACGGACATTTTGCCAAACATTTAAACCGTATGCGTAAAATTTATCGCAAAAAGCATGATAAATGCATTGAAGTCTTTTCAAATCATTACCCCCAAATCACGATTTCCGGGGATGCTGCCGGTACAAACATACTTGTTGCCTTCCGCCATGAGAAATCAGAACGGGAACTGCAACAGGTTGCACGCCAGAATGACATTCATATTTTACCGTTATCGAATTATTATTTAACAGAGCAGCATTACTCCAAAAGAACGTTTTTATTAGGATTTGGCAATTTGCAGCTTCATGATATTGAGCCGAACATTCATCAGCTAATGGAAATTTGGGGGATTTCTAAAAAGTTAATATAGAAGGGATTTTTAAAGAGACGTTCCGTATGGGAACGTCTCTTTATGTTGTAATAATATTGATGCGGTATTGCTCGACCCATTCATGTAATTGTATAAAGTAGGCGATGAGCTGAGGCCCCGCCATTAACTGGCCAAACCAAGGAATTTGAAACGATTGGCCATTTGTAGCTAATAATTGCTCTAACTGCTCTTTTTCAAACAATTCATGGAGAACTGAGTGTTTCTGCCTTAAAATTTGCTGCAGTCGCTGATGAACGAGTTCTGTATATTTTGGGTGGTACGTTTTTGGATACGGATTTTTCTTACGTTCCACGACTTCCTTCGGTAAAATATCCTGAAATGCCTTTCGTAAAATCCCTTTTTCCATGCCGCCGCTATTTTTCATTTCCCAAGGAATATTCCATACATATTCAATTATCGTATGATCTGCAAACGGTACCCGGACTTCCATACTTGCGCCCATTGTCATCCGGTCATTTCTCTCCAATAATGTCTGCATAAAAAACTGGTTATTTAAATAAAACAGCTGCTGACGTTCCTGCTCTTCTTTACTTCCTAAAAATGCAGGCATTCCCTTAACTGCCTCTTCATAAGTACTTTGCATAAACTGCGGCAATTGCAGACGCTTTTGCCAATCTGCTTTAAATAACTGTTCACGTTCCTTAGTGGAGCGTAGCCACGGGAAGAGTGTTCCCTTTTTTCCTTCATAAAACCATGGGTAACCACCAAATACTTCGTCCGCACATTCACCGGATAACGCTACCGTATGTTCTTTTTTCATCTCTTTGCAGAATAAATAAAACGAGCTGTCAATATCCGCCATACTCGGCATATCTTTTAAACGCATCGCCTGTTCCAGAGATTCTACTAATTCTTGTTGAGTCAATGTCACTTGCCGGTGTTTTGTCTGAAATGCCTGTTGCATTTTACCGATCCAGTATTCATCCTGAGTCGTTTGAAATGAATTTTGCATAAAGTGTTGGTCATTTTCTTCAAATGCTACGGAATACGTTGATAATGTTTTCTGTTCTTTCGCTAGTTGCCGGGCAGCAACCGCCGTAATGATACTTGAATCAAGCCCGCCTGAAAGCATTGTACTGAGCGGCACATCACTTATTAATTGACGGATAATCGCATTTGTTACGAGTTCCCGGACATTCTCAATCGTTTCTGCCTCTGAGTGCTCATGTTGTTTACTTTCAATATCCCAATACTGCCAGCTTTTCCTGAAATCCTTCCGCACTATCATTGCATATGCGGGTTTAACTTCCTTAATCCCTTTAAATATGGCATGCCCTACAATACGGGAAGGACCAAGACTGAATAATGCGGCAAGCCCTTCTGCATCAACTTCCGTCTTTACAGCAGGATGTGCCAGGATCCCTTTTATTTCAGAGCTGAACAATAGCCCATCCGGAAGCTCATAGTAAAATAGAGGCTTTACCCCTAGCCGGTCACGACATAGAAACAACGAGTGCTCCTGCTCATTCCATACAGCAAAAGCAAATATTCCATTTAAGTACTCCATACAGCGTTCTTTCCATTCAACATACGCCATTAAAATGACTTCTGTATCGGATGATGTATGAAAGGAATGGCCTAGACTTTTAAGCTGTTCGCGAAGCTCATTTGCATTGTAAACTTCGCCATTGTACACAATGGTCAACTCACCGCGTGTCATTGGCTGGCTGCCCGTCACTAAATCGATAATTGCAAGCCGTTTATGGCCTAATAAAGCATGTTTGCTTATAAAGTACCCTTCACTATCCGGACCTCGGTGTAAAAGCGTCCTCGTCATTTTTTTTATCATCGATTCTTCATTTACCAAATGAGTCGAGAAATCGATCCAACCTGATATTCCACACATGATTATTATCCCTCCATGTATCAATGTATGTTTTGTATGGATTATCGACAAATTGTCCCATTCGAAAAAATTCCTTCTGGTAAAAAAAAGAGCCTTTCTACAAGTGTTTACTTGTAAAAAAGCTCATTTATTATTTAATTAAATTACCTGCAAATCCGAATACACCATCCCATAGGTTACCAAAAAAGCTTCCGATACCTTGGAACATTAATGATATTTTCCCTGCACGTTCTACTGGTTCTGTCGTCACAACATCTGCAACAATACCATTGCCGTCAATATAGCCAAAATCTACACCTTCTGTAGGTGCAAGTACAGCCTGTCCGACAACTTGGTCTTTCTCAATACCTGCTTCAATTACTTTCTTGTCCAATGTTAATGTCGGAACGTATGAATCTTTTTCGCTTGTTTTCACCATTACAGAAACTGGCTCTTTTACAGCAATTTTGACAGAGTCCTCTTTCCCTTTTATAACAGGAATTGATTTTTGCTCTTCAAATACATAGTTTCCTGGAAGAAGTTCTACTTTTGAAAATTGACCAAATCCATAATCGAATAACTTCGCTGTCGCATCAAAACGTGCTTTATAAGAACCTACACCATTTGAATCCACTGCCTTCATAACAACAGCAATTAAACGTGTATCTCCGCGTTTAGCCGTACCTGTAAACGTATGACCAGCAAAATCTGTCGTACCCGTTTTTAACCCGTCTACGCCTTCATATTCATATACAAGGCCTGGTAGCATGAAGTTCCAGTTGGACATACTAATTGCATCCGAAGTTCCTTCACGGAATACTTTCTTCGGAATCTTTGCTGTTTCTAACATTTCAGGATGATCTTTTAATAAGTTGTATGCTAACTTTGCTACAGAACGAGCAGGCATAACGTTTTCATCCTTTTCTCCAGTACCTTCTGGATGCATGCCTTGTAAGTCAGCATTATTTAAGCCTGTTGCGTTTACAAACTTGTAATTTTCCAAACCAAGTTCTTCTGCTTTTTTATCCATCAATTTCAGGAATTCTTTTTCTGTACCTGCAATTGTTTCTGCAATCGCAATTGTAGCAGCATTTGCAGAATAGATTGCCATCGCTTCATATAATTCTTTAATCGTATACGTACCATCCGCACGTAACGGCACATTACTCAATAAACGATTTTGGGAAACTTTATATGTATACTCTGTTACATTATATTCCTGATCCCATGAAATTGAGCCTTCTTTGATTGCATCAAGTAATAGATATTCTGTCATCATTTTCGTCATACTTGCAATACCTAAAGCTGTTTCCGCATTTTGCTCATATAAAATTTTTCCTGTATCTGCGTCAATCAAAATTGCTGCATCTACCGTTAATCCTAAATCCGTTGCTGCATGTGTCTTAGCAGGTGTCATCGCCAGCATGCTAAGTATTAAAATCGGGATTAAGGCAATACTTAAAACCGTTTGCTTTTTTACCTTCTTCACAAAGCTACCTCCAAATTTTTAATCTTGTCTAACGTCATTTTATCATACATAAGTAGTTGTATGTGACCTTCTGTTAATAAAAAAACGTTACTATCTTCAATTTGACGATAGTAACGTTTGAAAGTTTCCTAGCAATTATTGTAAAGAGTAGTTTGGTGATTCTTTTGTGATTTGTACATCATGTGGATGTGATTCACGTAGTCCTGCACCTGACATTTTGATGAACTGTGATTTTTCACGTAATTGTTCTAAATTCGGTGCACCGCAGTAACCCATTCCGGCACGTACACCACCAACTAATTGATGAATTGTATCTGCTAATGGCCCTTTGTATGGTAAACGTCCTTCAATTCCTTCTGGAACTAGCTTTTTCGCATCTTCTTGGAAGTAACGGTCTTTAGAACCTTTTTCCATTGCACCAAGTGAACCCATTCCACGGTATACTTTAAAGCGGCGTCCTTGGAAGATTTCTGTCTCACCAGGAGATTCAGACGTTCCGGCTAATAATGAACCTAACATTACAGTATGTCCACCTGCAGCTAAAGCTTTTACGATATCTCCTGAATACTTGATACCGCCATCAGCGATAATTGTTTTACCTAATTCACGTGCAACTGATGCTGCATCGTAAACAGCTGTAATTTGTGGTACACCCACACCTGCAACAACTCGAGTTGTACAAATAGAACCAGGTCCGATACCTACTTTTACAACATCGGCACCAGCTTCAAACAATGCACGTGTCCCTTCAGCAGTTGCAACATTGCCTGCGATAATATCCAAGTCCGGATAAGCTGCACGAATATCTTTGATTGTATTTAAAACTCCCTGAGAATGACCATGTGCTGTATCAATAACAACGATATCCACCTGTGCTTCCACTAACTTAGCAATACGCATCATTGTATCTTTTGAAACACCAACCGCCGCTCCTACAACTAATCGGCCGTGGCTATCTTTCGCAGCATTTGGAAACTCAATTACTTTTTCGATATCTTTAATTGTGATTAAGCCTGTTAACTTCCCAGCTTCATCAACTAGCGGTAACTTTTCGATCTTATATTGCTGAAGGATTTTTTCTGCATCTTCTAAAGTTGTCCCTACAGGAGCAATGATTAAATCTTCTTTTGTCATTACATCATCAATTTTTAATGAGTAATCTGAAATGAAGCGTAAATCACGGTTTGTAATAATACCCACTAACTTCTGATCTTCCATGTTATTTACAATAGGGACACCTGAAATGCGGTATTTGCCCATCAAATGCTCTGCATCGAATACTTGATGTTCTGGAGTAAGGAAGAAAGGATTTGTAATAACGCCATTTTCAGAACGTTTTACTTTTTCGACTTCTTCTGCTTGTTCATCAATACTCATATTTTTATGAATAATACCAATTCCACCTTGACGAGCCATGGCAATTGCCATTTTTGATTCGGTTACAGTATCCATACCTGCAGAGATCAGCGGAATGTTTAACTTAATGTTGTCAGTTAGATTTACAGATAAATTAACATCTTTCGGTAACACTTCAGAGTGTCCTGGCACTAATAGTACATCATCAAAAGTTAAACCTTCTTTAGCAAATTTTGTTTCCCACATTGTTAAGAATGCCTCCTATTTATAAAAGAATATTATTGTAAGGTTACCTCCGAGGGACATCACTGTCAAGAATCTTTAAAAAATAAAATAATTCGGAATATTATATTATTTGGTTTTTTCTTCGTATGTACGGAAAATAAGTAGTTTATAACAAAAAACCCACTGATTACTCAGCGGGTTTGCATTGTGCGAAGCGACGTCCTACTCTCACAGGGGGAAGCCCCCAACTACCATCGGCGCTAAAGAGCTTAACTTCCGTGTTCGGTATGGGAACGGGTGTGACCTCTTTGCCATCATCACTTCACTATTTTCGGCTTCCAATTCACGGCGCTATCCTTCGTCAACTTCCCTCGTTCTTTCAGTCACGTACTTAAGTACGCTCCTTCAATCACTCAGTCGTTTCCTCGACTAGCTTGTGTCTTGAAACCCTTAGAAAGATCATTCTTTCAAAACTGGATAAACGTTTCATTGAATTTGTGCAATAAAATGTGGTTAAGTCCTCGACCGATTAGTATTCGTCAGCTGCATGCGTCACCGCACTTCCACCTCGAACCTATCTACCTGATCGTCTTTCAGGGGTCTTACTTACTTGCGTAATGGGAAATCTCATCTTGAGGGGGGCTTCATGCTTAGATGCTTTCAGCACTTATCCCGTCCATACATAGCTACCCAGCGATGCCTTTGGCAAGACAACTGGTACACCAGCGGTATGTCCATCCCGGTCCTCTCGTACTAAGGACAGCTCCTCTCAAATTTCCTACGCCCACGACGGATAGGGACCGAACTGTCTCACGACGTTCTGAACCCAGCTCGCGTACCGCTTTAATGGGCGAACAGCCCAACCCTTGGGACCGACTACAGCCCCAGGATGCGATGAGCCGACATCGAGGTGCCAAACCTCCCCGTCGATGTGGACTCTTGGGGGAGATAAGCCTGTTATCCCCGGGGTAGCTTTTATCCGTTGAGCGATGGCCCTTCCATGCGGAACCACCGGATCACTAAGCCCGTCTTTCGACCCTGCTCGACTTGTAGGTCTCGCAGTCAAGCTCCCTTATGCCTTTACACTCTACGAATGATTTCCAACCATTCTGAGGGAACCTTTGGGCGCCTCCGTTACTCTTTAGGAGGCGACCGCCCCAGTCAAACTGTCCGCCTGACACTGTCTCCTACCCCGCTAAGGGGCATGGGTTAGAAGTTCAATACAACCAGGGTAGTATCCCACCGACGCCTCCTTCGAAGCTGGCGCTCCGAGATCTCTGGCTCCTACCTATCCTGTACAAGTTGTACCAAAATTCAATATCAGGCTACAGTAAAGCTCCACGGGGTCTTTCCGTCCTGTCGCGGGTAACCTGCATCTTCACAGGTACTATAATTTCACCGAGTCTCTCGTTGAGACAGTGCCCAGATCGTTACGCCTTTCGTGCGGGTCGGAACTTACCCGACAAGGAATTTCGCTACCTTAGGACCGTTATAGTTACGGCCGCCGTTTACTGGGGCTTCAATTCACAGCTTCGCTTGCGCTAACCGCTCCTCTTAACCTTCCAGCACCGGGCAGGCGTCAGCCCCTATACGTCACCTTACGGTTTTGCAGAGACCTGTGTTTTTGCTAAACAGTCGCCTGGGCCTATTCACTGCGGCTTCTCTAGGCTATGCACCCAAAGAAGCACCCCTTCTCCCGAAGTTACGGGGTCATTTTGCCGAGTTCCTTAACGAGAGTTCTCTCGCACACCTTAGGATTCTCTCCTCGACTACCTGTGTCGGTTTGCGGTACGGGCACCTCTCACCTCGATAGAGGCTTTTCTTGGCAGTGTGAAATCAGGAACTTCGCTCATACGAGCTCGTCATCACAGCTCAACGTTAAAGTATGCGGATTTGCCTACATACACGCCTTACTGCTTGAACACGCGCAACCAACGGCGTGCTTACCCTATCCTACTGCGTCCCCCCATTTCTCAAACGGTGAGGAGGTGGTACAGGAATATCAACCTGTTGTCCATCGCCTACGCCTATCGGCCTCGGCTTAGGTCCCGACTAACCCTGAGCGGACGAGCCTTCCTCAGGAAACCTTAGTCATACGGTGCATGGGATTCTCACCCATGTTTCGCTACTCATACCGGCATTCTCACTTCTAACCGCTCCACCAGTCCTTCCGGTCTGACTTCAACGCTGTTAGAACGCTCTCCTACCACGCATACTCAAAGTATGCATCCACAGCTTCGGTGAATCGTTTAGCCCCGATACATTTTCGGCGCAGCGTCACTCGACCAGTGAGCTATTACGCACTCTTTAAATGATGGCTGCTTCTAAGCCAACATCCTGGTTGTCTAAGCAACGCCACATCCTTTTCCACTTAACGATTACTTGGGGACCTTAGCTGGTGGTCTGGGCTGTTTCCCTCTTGACTACGGATCTTATCACTCGCAGTCTGACTCCCGTGTATAAATATCCGGCATTCGGAGTTTGTCTGAATTCGGTAAAGCGAGATGCCCCCCTAGTCCAAACAGTGCTCTACCTCCGGTATTCTCAATCACGAGGCTAGCCCTAAAGCTATTTCGGAGAGAACCAGCTATCTCCAGGTTCGATTGGAATTTCTCCGCTACCCACACCTCATCCCCGCACTTTTCAACGTGCGTGGGTTCGGGCCTCCAGTGAGTGTTACCTCACCTTCACCCTGGACATGGGTAGATCACCTGGTTTCGGGTCTACGACCACGTACTAATTCGCCCTATTCAGACTCGCTTTCGCTGCGGCTCCGTCTTCTCAACTTAACCTCGCACGTAATCGTAACTCGCCGGTTCATTCTACAAAAGGCACGCTATCACCCATTAACGGGCTCTAACTACTTGTAGGCACACGGTTTCAGGGTCTATTTCACTCCCCTTCCGGGGTGCTTTTCACCTTTCCCTCACGGTACTGGTTCACTATCGGTCACTAGGTAGTATTTAGCCTTGGGAGATGGTCCTCCCGGATTCCGACGGAATTTCACGTGTTCCGCCGTACTCAGGATCCACTCTGGAGGGAATGAACTTTTGACTACAGGGCTTTTACCTTGTTTCGCGGACCTTTCCAAGTCGCTTCGTCTAATTCATTCTTTTGTAACTCCGTATAGAGTGTCCTACAACCCCAAAGAGCAAGCTCTTTGGTTTGGGCTCTTCCCGTTTCGCTCGCCGCTACTCAGGGAATCGAATTTTCTTTCTGTTCCTGCAGGTACTTAGATGTTTCAGTTCCCTGCGTCTGTCTTCAACACGCTATG
>NZ_CP150208.1:0-10000 GCF_037969775.1 Solibacillus sp. FSL W7-1472 | reverse complement strand
AGTTCAGTTTATATCCCTGAGTAATTACACGTGAAATATAAAAGCTTCTATTAGATGAAAGATCCACAATTTCTCCTGTACGTGTCAATTTTACAAGTGGGCGTGTAGGTGAGTACTTATTAATGAACATTACTTCACCCAACTCTAAATTCGATAATTCAATTTTCGTCCCTATTGGTAAGTCAACGACAATATTCATTAAAGCCTGAACAACCTTAATATCGAATTTTCCAAACTCCTCTTCCTTAATCATTTCAATTACTTTGAAAAGAGATTGTTTTGAACGATACATACGCTCACTAGTCATTGCATGGAACACATCTGCTACAGCAATAATTTGGGCAAATATTGAAATTGACCCGATACGATCACCTTTTGGATAGCCGCTGCCATCCAAACGTTCATGGTGCTGATATACAGCAACTTTCATAATATCCTTTATAGCGGTTACGTTTTTGATTAGTAAGTAACTATAGTAAGGGTGTTTTCGTACTTCCCCAAACTCTGATTCTGTTAATACACTCTTCTTATCCCGTATACGTGAGGGAATTCGCGACATTCCACTATCAGCTAGCATTCCTGCGATAGCCAGCTGAATCGTATCCCCTCGTTCATATCCCATTTTCTTTGCAATGACTGCTGCAATTAATCCGGTAGCGATGCAATGATGATATAAATAGTCCTTTGCATTCGAATAACTGTTTAAATCGAATATGTAAGAGCGATCCTCTAAAACCATATCCATTAACGGGAGCATTATGTTTCTCACTTTTGTCAGATCGACTCTTCCGCCCGCTTCCCAATTTGAAAACTCTTTTTTCAATTGTGCAATACCATCAAGATAATATTTTTCGAAACTTGTGAATTGCTGTAGCGGTATAGCTACTGGAGGGATATCCAATTTTTCTTCATTCAGCTCGATTTCTTCAACTTCAATTTCATTATGTACTAATACTGTTTTTAAATTAAATAAATCAAACACACGTAAGTGCTCAGGTTTTACTTTTGTATTTTTATAGATAATCGGATATTGTGTATTGGCAAAAATATCTTCAGCAATTACCTTACCTAACTGCAATTCCTCAACTCTTATCAATATTGCTTCCAATTTCACAACCCCTTATGCTTATTATCAGTTATACGGAAGAAAAAATCTTTCCATATAATTTACTCTTACTAGATAACTGCTAAATTTTTCATATTATAAGTTAATTATAGCGAATGGAAAATAAAATACAACCAAAAAAAGTAATCTAGATAGTCTAAACTAACTAGATTACTTTTTAAATTACTCTTCTATACCTGAATTGGACTCTCCCTCAATTTCGGAATCAATTTCTTCATCATCCGGAGCATCTTCTTCTTTTTTTACTCGTGCCACAGTTGCTACATATTCGCCTTCAGCAAGTCTGATTAAACGAACGCCCTGTGTGCTACGCCCTATAACAGATATATCGTTTACATCCATTCGGATTAACATACCGTTAATCGTAATCAGCATAATGTCTTCTGATCCATCCACAGCCTTTACTGCGCACATTTTACCGTTCTTATCGGTAATTTGCATCGTTTTCAGACCTAATCCGCCACGGCTTTGTAAACGGTATTCAGATTCTGGTGTACGTTTACCGTAACCATTTTCAGTGACAACTAAAATTTCCTGACCTGGTTCAAGAATTTCCATACCTACTACAAAGTCACCTTCACGAAGTTTAATACCGCGTACCCCGGCAGCTGAACGACCCATTGAACGAATATCGTCTTCTTTAAATCGTACTAACATACCATCGCTTGTACCGATAATAATTTCCTTCGTGCCATCCGTTAAGTGAACAGAAATTAAATCATCGTCTTCACGTAATGTAATGGCGATTAAACCATTTGTACGGATATTGGCAAACTGATCAACAGGTGTACGTTTTGTTACCCCTGTTTTCGTAGTAAAGATAAAGTAAGCATCTTCTTTAAACTCTGTTACTCGAATCATTGCAGTAACATGCTCACCTTTATCAATATTAAGCAAGTTTACTATTGGTAAACCCTTCGCTTGGCGACCAAACTCAGGAATTTCATATCCTTTTGCACGGAACACTTTCCCTTTTGAAGTGAAGAACAGAATTGTATCGTGTGTAGAAGTGAATAATAAATGTTCTACAAAGTCATCTTCATTCGTTCCCATACCTTGTACACCACGGCCACCACGTTTTTGTGAGCGATACGTGTTCGCAGCTAAACGTTTAATATACCCGTTATGTGTTAATGTCAGTACCGAGTTTTCACGAGGAATTAAATCTTCGTCTTCGATCATTTCTAAGCCGCCAGCTGTAATTTCAGTACGACGCTCATCACTGTAGCGTTCTTTAATATCCGTCATTTCTGTACGGATAATTTCGACTACTTTTGCTTCGTCAGCTAAAATCGCTTTTAATTCATCGATTAATTTTAATAGTTCCTGGTACTCAGCTTCAATTTTTTCGCGTTCCAACCCACTTAAACGCACAAGACGCATATCTAAAATTGCCTGTGCTTGGCGTTCAGATAAATTAAAGCGCTCCATTAATTGAGGTCTTGCTTCTTCCCCGCTGCGAGATGCTCGGATAATAGAAATAATTTCATCGATATGATCAAGCGCAATACGTAAACCTTCTAAAATATGTGCACGTTCCTCTGCTTTTCGAAGTTCGAATGCAGTACGACGTTTAATAACTACTTTCTGGTGTTCTAAGTAATGATAAAGCACTTCTTTTAGACTTAATACTTTTGGCTGCCCGTCAACTAGCGCAAGCATATTTACACCAAAGCTTGATTGCATCGCTGTTTGCTTAAATAAATTGTTCAATACGACATTTGCGTTGGCATCACGGCGTACTTCAATTACAATACGCATACCATTACGGTCTGATTCATCACGTAAATTAGTAATGCCATCGATTTTTTTGTCGCGAACTAACTCAGCAATTTTTTCAATTAGTTTCGCTTTGTTAACCTGATATGGCAATTCGTGTACTAGAATTGTCTCTTTGCCGTTAGAAGCTTGCTCAATTTCTACTTTAGCCCGAATTGTCAGTGAACCACGGCCCGATTCATATGCACGGCGAATACCGCTGCGCCCTAGAATAATTCCCCCTGTAGGGAAATCCGGACCTGGAATGATTTCCATTAGCTCTTCTGTCGTAATGCTTGGGTTATCTGCCACTGCTAATACGCCGTCAATTGTTTCTCCAAGATGATGAGGCGGTATATTTGTAGCCATACCTACTGCGATACCAGAAGCACCATTCACTAATAGATTCGGATAGCGCGCCGGCAATACTAAAGGTTCATTTTCACTACCATCATAGTTCGGTCCATAATCAATCGTATCTTTATTAATATCGCGCAACATTTCCATCGCGATCTTTGACATACGTGATTCCGTATAACGCATTGCTGCTGCACCGTCGCCATCAACAGAACCAAAGTTACCATGGCCATCGACTAGCATATAACGGTAGCTGAAGTCTTGCGCCATACGCACCATTGCATCATAAATTGATGAGTCACCGTGAGGGTGGAATTTACCCATTACGTCCCCTACAATACGGGCACTCTTTTTATATGGTTTATCTGAAGTATTTCCTAGCTCCTGCATACCATAGAGGATACGACGATGTACTGGTTTAAGCCCATCACGTACGTCTGGTAAGGCACGCGAAACGATAACGCTCATCGCATAGCTTAAGAAAGATGATTTTATTTCTGTTGTAATATTTCTAGATTCAATATGTCCATGCTGAATGTCAGACAAAATAAGGACCTCCTTCCAATTGCACTAACTAATCAATTATGCCCGAGCATAATTGCATCTTTCAGCGGTTTGAAAACCCGCTGAAAGATGTTAAATATCCAAGTCTTGCACGTATACTGCATTTTCTTCGATAAAATCACGACGAGGTGCAACTTCATCACCCATTAAGTGATCGAAAATTTTATCCGCTTCAATTGCATCATCCAATTCTACTCGAATTAAAGTACGGTGCTCTGGATCCATTGTTGTATCCCATAATTGTGTCGCATTCATTTCCCCTAAACCTTTATAACGCTGTACATTAGGTTTCGGTAACTTAGGCAGACGGTTTAAAATATCTTCTAACTCCTGATCTGAGTAGCAGTATTCAACATGTTTCCCTTGTTTCACCTGATAAAGAGGCGGTTTTGCTGCATATACATAGCCCGCTTCGATTAACGGACGCATGAAACGGAAGAAGAATGTCAGCAATAGTACACGAATATGTGCACCATCGACATCGGCATCCGTCATAATTACAATTTTATGATAACGTGCTTTTTCTAAATTAAATTCTTCACCAATACCGGTACCAAATGCTGTAATCATCGCTCGAATTTCGGCATTCGATAAAATACGGTCTAAGCGTGCTTTCTCAACGTTAAGGATTTTTCCGCGCAATGGTAAGATCGCCTGGAAATGACGGTCACGTCCTGATTTAGCAGAACCACCGGCAGAGTCACCCTCTACGATATAGATTTCAGATTCGGCAGGGTTTGTTGAAGAACAGTCTGCTAACTTACCTGGTAAGCTTGAAACTTCCAATGCAGATTTACGACGTGTAAATTCACGAGCCTTTTTCGCTGCTACACGAGCACGTGCCGCCATTGTACCCTTTTCAATAACTTGACGTGCTACCGATGGATTTTCAAGCAGGAAACGTTCAAATCCATCTGAGAATAAAGCATTTGTAATCTGGCTTACTTCAGAGTTCCCTAGTTTTGTTTTTGTTTGACCCTCAAACTGAGGTTCCGGGTGTTTTATTGAGACAATTGCCGTTAAACCTTCACGAACATCTTCGCCTGTAAGGTTGGCATCCGATTCTTTAATTAAGTTTGATTTGCGGGCATAGTCGTTAATAACACGTGTTAAGGCAGTTTTAAAGCCCGATTCGTGGGTACCACCCTCATATGTGTTAATGTTGTTCGCAAAAGACATTATATTCGAGCTGAAACCTGCATTATACTGCATGGCAATTTCAACCGTAATGCCTTCTTTTTCACCCAACACATCAATTGGCGCATGAATCGCTTCTTTATTTTCGTTAATATGCTCAACATATTCGCGAATACCGCCTTCAAAGTGGAATGTCTCCGAACGTTCCTGTCCTGTACGCTCATCTGCAATCGTCAGGCTGATGCCGCGATTTAAATAGGCTAATTCACGGATACGTGTTGCTAAAATATCGTATTCATAAACTGTTGTTTCTTTAAATATTTCGCTGTCCGCTTTAAATCGAGTTGTTGTACCTGTATGGTCTGTTTCGCCAATGACTGTTAATTGTTGAACAGTATGACCGCGCTCAAAAATAATTTCATGGATTTTACCATCTCGATGTACTTGAACAATTGTCTGACTTGATAATGCGTTTACTACAGAAGCACCTACACCGTGAAGACCACCTGATACTTTGTAGCCTCCGCCTCCGAATTTACCGCCGGCGTGCAGTACTGTCATAATTACTTCAACAGCAGGCATACCCATTTTTTCCTGAATATCTACGGGAATACCACGACCGTTATCTTCTACGCGAATCCAATTGTCTTGTTCAATTGTTACTGTGATTCCTGTACAATAACCTGCTAAAGCTTCATCAATACTATTATCAACAATCTCCCAAACTAAATGGTGCAATCCTTTTGAACTTGTTGAACCAATATACATGCCCGGACGTTTTCGAACAGCCTCTAATCCTTCTAATACTTGTATTTGATCCGCATCATAAGATTGCTGGACTTTATTATCTTCTAAAGCCACTATTGTTCACCTACTCTTTCATAACTATCAGTATGCTTCTTTTTTACGTATTTCAATGCACTTATGGTTGTTCAATTGTTCCTTGTGTGACACGGAACAATTTTGCATGCTGTATTGTGTCATGGTGAATGCCTTCTACACTCGTTGTTGTAACGAATGTCTGGACCTCACCTTGAATTGTATTTAATAAATGTGATTGGCGATAATCGTCCAATTCAGATAAAACATCATCCAATAAAAGAATCGGTGTTTCCTTCGTTTCCTGTTTGATCAGTTCAATTTCGGCAAGTTTTAAAGATAATGCCGTCGTGCGTTGCTGCCCTTGTGAGCCATATACTTGAACATCATAATCATTGACAAAAAACTGCAGATCGTCCCGATGAGGCCCTATAAGTGTTACGCCTCTCTCAATTTCACGCTGCTTCACTTCTTCTAGCTTCTTTGTTAAGTAATCCGCCATTTCTTCGGCAGTCCAGCTTGCATCCATCCCGGTTACAGGACGGTATTTTATGACGAGCTTTTCTAATCCCCGCGAAATACCAAAGTGAATCGGTTCAGCCCAATCCTGTAAAAGCTCGATAAACTGAAATCTTTTACGAATAATTTGAATTGCCGCCTGCACATATTGTTCAGTATAAATTTCAAACATCACATCGGATGCGAGTGATTGTTTACCCATATTCTTTTTTAATAAATGATTACGTTGTTTCAAAATCTTTTGGAATGTTAGTAAATCATGTAAGTAAACAGGGGAAATTTGTCCGATTTCCATATCGATGAATCTTCGGCGAATTTGGGGGCTGCCCTTTACGATATTCAAATCTTCAGGTGCAAACATTACTACATTCATCTGTCCGATATAATTGCTTAGTTTCGTTTGTTCAAGATGATTGATTTTGCCCTTTTTGCCTTTTTTTGAAATCGTCAATTCGATAGGAACGCCACCGTAACGCTTATTTACCACACCTTCTATTTTACCATAATCCGCATCCCAACGTATTAATTCTTTATCGTTCGCGGTACGATGAGATTTGGCCATCGCTAGTACATAGATTGATTCCATTACATTTGTTTTTCCTTGGGCATTTTCCCCAATAAAAACATTAATTTTATCTGAAAAATCCAGTGTTAACGATTCGTAGTTACGATAATTTGTTAGCTGCAAGCGCTCGATGTTCATGAATTAATTTTCTCCGTTTTCAATAAATGCATCGACAATTTTGTAACGTCCTACACCAGGAATATTAACTACATCTCCATGACGCAGTTTTTTCCCGCGGCGATCTTCCACTTCTCCATTTACAAACACTTCATGTTCACTTAAAAACCACTTTGCCATACCGCCAGAGCTAATTGTATCTGTCATTTTCAGCGCTTGACCAAGCGTTATAAATTCTGTATCAATTACTAATTCATTCAACGTAATTCATCCTCCACTTAAATAAAGTCTTATCATTCTATCATACCTAAAAATTGTCCATAAGTAAAAAAGGAACGGTCTCAATAACAAGTTAAGACCCTTCCTTTTAGAATTTTTATTGAATTTTAGTAAGTACGTACCGGTAAAATCAGCTGCAATATTGCATCATCCGCAACAGAACGTAAGATGAACGGGCGCATTGCACCTGTAAATTCAATGACTACATCTTGTCCATCGATCGCTTTTAAGGCTTCCATCATATATTTCGCACTGAATGAAATTTTCAAATTTTCGCCTTCTAAACTTTCCACTTGGATCTGCTCTTCAACTTTACCAATCTCAGGTGAATTCGATGAAATTTCGACCGTTTGATTTTCAAGTGTTTCAAAACGAACAACATTATTGCGATCTTCACGAGCTAAAAGTGAAGCACGGTCAATTGCCTGCAATAAAGATTTTCCGTTAATAGTGATCATTGTTTTAAACTCTTCCGGAATTAAACGTGATGTATCCGGATAATTGCCTTCTAAAAGACGAGAGAAGAACAGGACATCATCTGTTTTAAATAATACATGCTGATTTGTTAATACGATTTGAACCGGATTATTTGTGTCTTCTAAAATTTTGTTCAATTCATTTAAACTTTTACCTGGAATTACGACTGAAGTAATATCATTTGGTAAATTTTCAAGATTGACTTTGCGGCGTGCTAAACGGTGACTATCCGTTGCAACGCATATTAATGCATCGCCTTCAACTTTCCAGTTTACACCTGTCAACACTGGACGGCTTTCCGATGTCGCTACAGCAAATACAGTTTCTCTAATAACTGATTTTAATAAATCGGTTGGAATCGTAAATTGTCGGTCAGCAGCAATTTCAGGTAGTTGTGGATATTCTGTTGCATCTAAGCCAATAAGGTGGAATTCCGATTTACCTGAACGAATGATTGTTGCATAGCCGTTCGTAATTTCAATTTCAACTTCATTTGTCGGCAATTTACGGATAATTTCATTGTACATACGAGCTTGTAGCACAATAGAGCCTGTTTGAGTAATATCCATAATTTGTTCGCCATTTTCTTCTACCGGGATGAAAGTCTGGATTGTAATGTCTGCATCACTACCAGTTAACGTCATACCTTCGTTTGTAACATCAATTTTAATTCCCGTTAAAATAGGAATCGTTGTTTTGGAACTTACAGCTTTCATTACATCGTTTAATCCTGCTAAAAGACGATCACGTAAAATAGTAAATTTCATTAGTTTACCTCTCTTATATAATTAATTATTTATTTAAAGATATTAATAGATATAGTAATAGGGCCTGTGAATTTGTGGATAACCCCTAATTTAAACAGGCAGAGCACGCTATCCACATGTTGATAAGCTGTGAATAGGTATGTGTGAAAAACATAAAGTTATACACAGAGATTATTTACCTAACATACTACGTATTTGTTTAATATCCTGCTGAAGCTGCTGATCTGTTTTAAGTAAGGAAGAAATCTTTTCATGGGCATGGATCACTGTTGTATGATCACGGCCTCCAAACTCCTCACCAATTTTAGGTAATGAGTAATCTGTTAGCTCACGCGATAAATACATCGCCACTTGACGAGGATAAGCAATCGATTTTGTCCGGCGCTTAGCCTTAAAATCTTCCAGACGTATACTGTAATGTTCACCAGTTGCAGTTTGAATATCTAAAATCGAAATCATGCGCGGTTTTGAATTTGGCATAATATCTTTTAAAGCTTCTGCAGCAAGTTCAGGCGAAACATCCATATTTACTAAGGATGAATAGGCCACAACCCGTATTAATGCCCCTTCAAGTTCACGAATATTTGTATCAACCTGATTGGCAATATAAAGCATGACTTCATTTGGAATATCGAGTCCATCAGCTTTGGCCTTCTTACGTAAAATAGCAATACGTGTTTCCAAATCTGGTGGTGCAATATCTGTAATTAGTCCCCATTCAAAGCGTGAACGCAAACGGTCCTCTAAAGTAGGGATTTCCTTCGGAGGGCGGTCACTTGAGATGACAATCTGCTTTGATTCTTCATGCAGTGTGTTGAATGTATGGAAGAATTCCTCTTGTGTCGATTCCTTACCAGCCAAAAATTGAATATCGTCAATTAGCAGTACATCAACATTGCGGTATTTATTTCGGAAATCGATTGTTTTATTATCACGGATGGAGTTTATGAACTCATTTGTGAACTTTTCAGATGATAAATAGACGACATTTGCTGTCGGATTATGTTCTTTTACATAATGGCCAATTGCATGCATTAAGTGAGTTTTTCCTAAACCTACCCCCCCATAAATAAAGAACGGGTTGTAAGCTTTTGCGGGAGCTTCTGCTACAGCTAAGCTCGCTGCATGGGCAAAGCGGTTACCGGAACCAATAACGAATGTATCAAATGTGTACTTTGGATTGAGCATACCCGGGGTAATGTCATGGTGTTCACTTGATTTTGCTTGAGTAATTGGGGGCGGTAGTTCAAAGTCGTCTGCCGTCTGATCTTTCTGGACAACAAAATTAATGACTAGATCCTCTCCAGTTAACTCGTTTAATATTCCTGTAATCATATGGATGTAATATTGTTCAAGCCAATCGCGGGCAAAAGAGTTAGGCGCGGAAATCGTCACTTTTGTGCCACTATGCGCAAGAAGTTTTGTTGATTTCAGCCAAGTATCAAAGCTCGGTTTCGAGATTTTCTGTTCAGCTTGGGCAAGGACGGCATTCCATAGGTTTTCTAAATGTTCCAA